>NZ_JBLVPI010000005.1:0-229302 GCF_048284325.1 Flavobacterium esculini
CTTAAGGTGGTTATTGCGGCGGGGCTCACCTCTTCCCATCCCGAACAGAGTAGTTAAGCCCGCCTGCGCAGATGGTACTGCAGTTATGTGGGAGAGTATGTCGTCGCCTTTCTTTGAAAACCCTGTTCTAACGAACGGGGTTTTTTATTCATACTTTCATTATAAGGAAAGTATATTGGTACCTTAGCTCAGATGGTAGAGCAATGGACTGAAAATCCATGTGTCCCTGGTTCGATCCCTGGAGGTACCACAAATGCTCGGATGGTGAAATTGGTAGACACGCTGGACTTAAAATCCAGTGAACAGCAATGTTCGTGCGGGTTCAAGTCCCGCTCTGAGTACAAGAACTTCAGTTGGCTAACGCTGGCTGAAGTTTTTTATTTTACGGTTATATAAGAATTCTCTTTTTATTATTAAAGCAATCTGAATTTAAATTAGAGTATGCTTATCAACTTTATTTAAAGAATCCTTGTCATTATTTGGCAAGGATTTTTGTATTATAACTCTATAGAATGATATTTTATAAAAGTATTTATTGAGGATTGATATTTTTATGAAAAATTATGGTTACTCAAAGCATCAGAATTTAGAATTTTATTTTTTAGAAACCTGTTTAATAAGTGTTTTGCAAATAATTCTTCGTATAAATATCTGTTAGAAAGATATCTTTTTTGCGTGAGGGATAGCAGTGAAAAGCCCACAGTCTCGTTGAGTCTCAAACTCAACGGGACGAGGACTTGAAACGGATAGCCCGACCTGACTTTTTCGGGAAGGTCACGCCCAGAAACACCTTCAGTATGAACCCAAAAAACTATTGATAATGCTCTTTATAATACTTACATATCGAATTAATAGGACATTCGGGGCATTTGGGTGTCGGACGGCAAATTTCTCTCCCTAGGAATGAAATTGCCATTCCAATTTCGCCCCATATTTCATTCGGGAGTACTTGCATGAGTTGTTTTTCGGCTTTAATTCCGTCTTTGGTTTCTGTAATTATTCCAATTCTGGGGGCAACGCGAATAACATGTAAATCAGCTATAATTCCTTCCGCAGGTACTTTTGCTTCACGCATAATAACATTGGCGGATTTTCGTCCGATACCTTTTAGGGCTACTAAACCCTCCATAGTAAGCGGAATATTTTCATCTTTTTGGATGGTTTGCGCTATCTCCAGCAACCAGTTGGCTTTGGTACCAAAGTTTCTGACACTGGAGATATGTGTTATTAATGCGTCTCTATTTGAAACAGACAAACTTTTCATATTTGGGTATGCTTCAAACAAAGCGGGAGCAATTTTATTGATATGAGCATCAGAATCTTGTGCTGATAAAACAACCATAACCAAAAGCTGGTATAAATTATGATGGTCTAGCGGATGTTTTCTTCCTTTGTATTTTGTTAGAATGGGGTCTAATTTTTTAGGCCAATCAGTTGAGTTCCCAAATAAATCCATGATATTATTCTTTAAAGTCTACTGATAAGGAATTTACACAATAGCGTTGTCCCGTTTTGGTTGGTCCGTCATCAAAGACATGTCCGAGGTGGCTGCCGCAATTGCTACAAAGGATTTCAGTACGTTTCATACCATGTGTGACATCCGAAATGTATTGTACTTTACCAGGAATTGATTCATCAAAAGAAGGCCAACCGCAATGCGCATCAAATTTAGAATTGCTTTCAAACAATGCTTCACCACAGGCTCCACAGCAATACGTTCCCTTTTCGTAATGTAAGTTATACGTTCCTGTGTGTGGATATTCAGTTCCTTTTTGACGAAGAATTCGGTAGCGTTCCTCACCCAATTGTTCTTTCCATTCTTGTTCTGTTTTTTCGATAGGATATTTCATGATCTTTTTTATTTTATTTTTATGTATGATGTTGTAAAACAGCTATTTATTTTGGATAAATTGAACTATTTTTTCAATTACTTTGGGACTACCAAGAATTTTTCTATGCCCTAATCCGTCGGTTAAAAATAGCTCTCCGTTTTTCAGGTATTTATGAATGTGTATTCCTGCTTTTACCGGAACTTCGGGATCATTATTGTCATGGATAACTAAGACCGGAATCGTAGTTTTTTTTGCAGCTAAATAGGCAGAATAACTATTCATGTCTTCTTTATATTTCTTTTCGAAATGTAAACGTAAAAGAGTGCTTATACTGGATTTCAATTTTAATTTTGCTACAAAATCATCCATGATATCTTGTACGACATCACCACTGCCGATAACAACGGCATGATTAACTTTTAATCCTTTTTTTATGGCATTTAAAACAGACATTCCTCCTAAAGAATGCCCGATTGCAGCTTCGAAAGGGCCAAATTGATTATCAATCTCTAAAATTGCAGCAATAAAATCAACCATAATAGTATTTTTTCCAGGTGATTTTCCATGTGCGGGTGCGTCAAAACTAATTGTGGAAAATCCAGCTTTCAGTAATTCGTCAGCTATTTTAAATAATTGTGTTCCGCGTCCAGACCATCCGTGAACTAATAAAATTTTCTTTTCACTTTTTCCATAATTATATACCATTACCTCTTTATCAAATGCGGGAATGTTGATTAGCTGTTGGATACTATTACGATCCATTTCCAATTCTCTTTTTGGAATTTTATGTTTTATAGGCCTAGTAAACAGTTTAGCAGCAAATAATGTAATTAGTTTTGGCGAAATAAAAGAGATTAATTTACTAGTTAATAAGATAATCTTAGGAATTTTCAAGGATTGTGTATGAATAGAAGTTTTTTTTGTCATTTCAATAAATTTTCATGCGAGTTATTATGTTAATTTTTTTTTACTAAATTTAGAAAACATAAAAGTAGTTTTTTTTACAAAGTTTTTATTGGGATTAACATAAAAGACGGAAATAATAAATATTTAGAATTGTTTAAAAAAATACCTGAATAACATTAGAATTAACTGAAAAACAACAAAATTTCATAAATGGAAATATTTCATATCAGTGCAGAGTGTTACCCAGTAGCAAAAGTTGGCGGTTTAGCCGATGTTGTTGGTGCATTACCAAAATATCAAAATAATGCCGGGCATCTTGTAAGAGTTGTAATCCCTTGTTATGATTCAAAGTTCAGAAACGAAAATGAATTTGAATGTGTACATTGGAGTCATGTAAAATTGGGGAGTTTCAATTTTCCTTTTAGCGTTCTTAAAGAAAAAACAGATAAGCTAGGATTTGAATTGTATTTAGTAGAAATAGCAGAATTATTTGACAGAAAAGATGTCTATGGTTATGAAGATGATATTGAACGATTTTTATCATTTCAAATTGCCTCTCTAGATTGGATAATGGGAAGAAATGAAATTCCGGATGTTATCAATTGTCATGATCATCACACTGGTTTGGTTCCTTTTATGATGTTGTATTGTCATAAATATGAAAAACTGCGAAATACACCTTCTATGATTACCATTCATAATGGTTTGTATCAAGGACAGTTTGGATTTGACAAATTGCATTACATACCAGAGTTTGATTTGGCTCATGTGAATGTTTTAGAATGGGATAAATGTATCAATTCACTCGCTGTAGGAATTAAATGTGCTTGGGCGGTGACGACGGTTTCTCCAAATTATTTAAATGAAATAAATTATTCGGCTAATGGATTGGAATCCTTATTTAATTTGGTAAGGTATAAATCCCGAGGAATTCTAAACGGAATTGATATCGAAGTTTGGGATCCGGCCCAAGATGCGATGTTGGAGAAAAACTATTCAATTCAAAATTTTGAAAAAGGCAAACGAGAAAATAAAGAGAAATTATGCAAACTCTTTAATTTAGATCCGACAAAACCACTTTTTAGTTTTATTGGAAGATTATTAGAAGAAAAAGGGGGAGATTTATTACCGCATGCCGCAGCACTTGCATTATCTGAAAATTACAACCAAATTAATATTTTAATTCTAGGATCTGGAAATCCAATTATTGAAAATCAACTGAATAGTTTATTGGCGGATTATAAAGGTAATTACAATACTTTTATAGGGTATAATGAAGAATTAGCACATTTAATTTACGCGGGCTCTGATTTTCTATTAATGCCTTCAAGAGTGGAACCATGTGGCTTAAATCAAATGTATTCGTTGCGATATGGAACAATTCCTATTGTGCGACGGACAGGAGGGTTAAAAGATACGGTTGTTGATTTTGGAGATGATGGAAATGGAATTTGTCATGATCAGGCAACAGTGGGGGATGTTTGTTATTCGATTCAAAGAGCAGTCGATTTATATGACGATAAGAAACATTTAAATAAAATCAGAAAAATAGGAATGAGCACGGATCATTCTTGGGAAAGAGTCTGTCAGGAATATATAGAAATGTACAATTTAATAATTAAGAAGAAATGAAAGCTAAAAAGAAAAATGTTATTGCAATTATTTTAGGAGGAGGGCAAGGATCCAGATTATACCCATTGACAGAAACAAGATCTAAACCAGCTGTGCCGATAGGAGGGAAATATAGATTGGTGGATATTCCTATTTCAAATTGTATGAATTCGGATATTTATAGAATGTTTGTTTTGACGCAATTTAACTCGGCTTCTTTAAATGCACACATTAAAAATACGTATAACTTTAGTATTTTTAGTCATGCCTTTGTTGATATTCTTGCTGCAGAACAAACTCCTGATAATCCTACTTGGTTTCAAGGTACTGCAGATGCTGTAAGACAATGTATGCCTCATTTCTTAAACCATGATTTTGATTATGCATTAATACTTTCCGGAGACCAGTTGTATCAAATGGATTTTAATGATATGTTGGAGGAGCATATTAGAAAAGAAGCTGATATTACGATTGCTACCTTACCGGTAAATGCAAAAGATGCTCCTGAATTTGGAATATTAAAAACAAACTCCGAAAGCTGTATTGAATCTTTCATTGAAAAACCTGCAAAAGAATTGTTGCCAGATTGGGAATCGGATGTGAGCGAGCAAATGAAGAGTGAAGGAAAACACTATTTGGCTTCGATGGGAATCTATATATTCAACAAAAAATTGTTGGTAGACATAATGTCCAATAAGGAAACTAAAGATTTTGGTAAAGAAATTATTCCACAAGCGGTAGGTCATAAAAAGATATTAAGTTACCAATATGAAGGGTATTGGACTGACATTGGTAATATAGATTCTTTTTTTGAAGCTAATATTGGATTAACAGAAGACTTGCCTAAATTTAATTTATTTGATAACGATAATAAAATTTACACAAGACCAAGATTATTACCACCATCTAAATTCCAAAAAACAACAGTTGACAAATCCTTAATTTCCGAAGGATGTATATTGAATGCTAAAGAGATAAATCATTCCGTGATTGGTATTAGATCCAGAATAGGTGAGGGAACTATAATCCAAAATTGTTATGTAATGGGTAATGATTTCTATCAGAATATTTGTGATATGAATGAGGATCTCAAAAATAATAAACAATTAATAGGTATTGGAGAAAGATGTTTTATAAACAATGCTCTCGTGGACAAGAACTGCAGAATTGGTAATGATGTTTACATCAATGGAGGCAGTCATTTAGAAGATTTTTCTAATGAATTATATGCTATTAAAGACGGAATTGTTGTTATTAAAAAAGGAGCAGTTATACCGGATAATTATATCATAAAGTAAATTTAAAAACTGTTTTTTCTTAAAATAATATTCTGTTCATTTTATAAAAATAGAATTATACAATTGTTATATGAGTAAAGTTATCTCGCATTCCCTTTTTACAGATTTTGATGTCGATTTATTTAAAGCTGGGAAACATTTCCGACTCTACGAAAAACTAGGTGCACATCTAATAACAGTTGATGGAGTAGAAGGTGTTTATTTTGCCGTTTGGGCTCCTACAGCTCATTCGGTATCTGTTGTTGGTGATTTCAATTTTTGGACACAAGGCGAACATTTGTTGCATGTACGTTGGGATTCATCAGGTATTTGGGAAGGGTTTATTCCAAATATTAAAAAAGGAGCAACCTATAAATATAAAATAGAATCCAATAACGGAGGAATTGTAACTGAAAAAGCAGATCCTTTTGCTTTTTACTGTGAAAAACCACCACATACTGCCTCAGTAGTTTGGGATTTAGATTATAAATGGAACGATAATAACTGGATGGAAACGCGTCAAAATCATAATGGTTTGGACAAACCCTATTCAGTATATGAAGTACATTTAGGTTCATGGAAGCGTCATGCTGAGGAGAACCGTTTTTTGACGTATCTCGAATTTGCAGAGGATTTAGTAAATTATGTAAAAGAAACAGGCTTTACTCATGTGGAGTTTATGCCTATAATGGAGTATCCTTACGATCCTTCTTGGGGCTACCAATTAGTTGGTTATTTTGCTCCCACTTCTCGTTTTGGAAAACCACAAGATTTTATGGTCTTGGTCGATAAATTGCACGAGGCAGGAATTGGAGTAATTCTGGACTGGGTACCTTCTCATTTTCCAGATGATGCGCATGGTTTAGGTTTTTTTGATGGATCAAACCTTTTTGAACATCCTGACCGTAGAAAAGGGTATCATCCGGATTGGAAAAGTCTGGTTTTTAATTATGGTCGAAATGAAGTTCGTTCCTTCTTGATTAGTAATGCGTTATTCTGGTTACAACATTATCATGCCGATGCCTTGCGTGTTGATGCTGTTGCATCGATGTTATATTTGGATTATTCCAGAAATGATGGAGAATGGGAACCTAATGTTTACGGTGGCAGAGAAAACCTTGATACCATAAGTTTCTTAAAGGAATTTAATGAAGCCGTTTATCTCAATTATGAAGGAGTTCAAACTATTGCCGAGGAAAGTACTTCTTTTCCTATGGTTTCAAGACCAACATCAGTTGGTGGTTTAGGTTTTGGAATGAAATGGATGATGGGATGGATGCAC
Source organism: Flavobacterium esculini (assembly GCF_048284325.1). Classification (NCBI taxonomy): domain Bacteria; kingdom Pseudomonadati; phylum Bacteroidota; class Flavobacteriia; order Flavobacteriales; family Flavobacteriaceae; genus Flavobacterium; species Flavobacterium esculini. Next base: position 6,909 of record NZ_JBLVPI010000005.1, read on the forward strand.
GATACTTTGGAATATTTCCAAAAAGATACTGTGTATAGAAAATACCATCAAAACGATTTGACTTTTTCGATGACCTATACTTTTTCCGAAAATTTTATGCTGCCGCTTTCCCATGACGAGGTAGTTTATGGAAAAAAATCAATTGCAGGAAGAATGCCAGGCGATGAATGGCAGAAATTTGCGAATTTAAGATTGTTGTATGGTTATATGTTCATGCATCCCGGAACCAAATTATTGTTTATGGGAAGTGAATTTGGACAAAGCAGCGAATGGAATTTTGAAGGAAGTTTAGATTGGCATTTATTGCAATATCCGTTTCATGAAGGGATAAAAAAATTGATTACTGATTTGAATAAATTGTATAAAACGCAACCTGCTTTGCATGAAAAACAATTTAGCCCGGAAGGATTCGAGTGGATTAATTATTCAGATCATCAAAATGCAGTAATGTCTTTCATTCGAAAAGGAAATAACCAAAAAGACGATGTAATTGTAGTTTGCAATTATACCCAAATAGTTCGTCCTAATTATCGCATTGGTTTACCGAGGAAAGGTAAATTAACAGAGATTTTTAATAGTGACGCCGCAAATTATGGAGGAAGTGGTCTTTCCAATCCTAAAAAATTAACAATTGAAGCGATGCCTTATGATGGAAGGGATTATTCTACAGAATTACTTTTGCCTCCTTTAAGTGTAACTGTTTTTAAAATTTCATAAATAAAGTTTTTACTTCTAGTATCAAATTGTATTACTAATTAGTTCCATTTAATATGGAAATAATTAGTGGTGTGATTTGGTATTACTATGCCTGAAAAAATTATAACGTTTTCGTGAATAAACCCAAGATATGGAGCTGTTTACAAAGTATTTTTGTAAGTTTGAGTTGCAAAGATGTAGCAAAATAAATACCACAGGATATGATTACAAATACAGAATTAGAATATAAAGGGGATTTATATCCCACTAAAATAGTTGCTTTTGAACATGAAGTAGATTCTGTATGTTTTCATACCGATAATAGTGTAATATTAAAAGTAACTGTATTAAGAGATAGTTTAATCCGTTTTAGATTTACCACAAAGGGATATTTTAGTAACGATTTTTCGTATGCTATTGACAAAAGTCATTCTCATGGATATAATTTTCTTGAGGTTTCTGAAGTGGAAGATTATTATCAGATTAAAACCAGTAAAGTACAATGTCGAATTCAAAAAACAGATATGCGATTATCTATTTTTGATTTGGAAGATAATCTAATTTTAGAAGATGAATTGGGTTTTCACTGGGAAGAAAGTTATGAATATGGCGGTAATATCGTAAAAATGAGTAAGTCTTCCAAAGATGGAGAATGCTTTTACGGGCTTGGAGACAAAGCAACTCAATTGAATTTGAAAGGAAAAAGGCTGGAGAATTTTGCTACAGATCAATATGCTTTTCAAAAAGACCAAGAGCCATTATACAAAGTGGTTCCGTTTTACATTGGATTACATAACAAGAAATCGTATGGAATTTTCTTCGACAATACTTTCAGAACTTATTTTGATTTTTGCCACGAAAGAAGAAATGTAGCCAGTTACTGGGCTGAAGGTGGAGAAATGAATTATTATTTTATTTATGGACCACAAATGCAGGATGTTGTAACCACATTTACTGATTTGACTGGTAAACCGGAATTACCCCCACTTTGGGCACTTGGATATCACCAATGCAAATGGAGTTATTATCCGGAAAGTAATCTAAAAGAAGTTGCAGCTAAATTCAGGGAATTGAAAATTCCATGCGATGCGCTGTATTTAGATATTGATTATATGGAAGGTTTTAGATGTTTTACTTGGAATAAAGAATATTTTCCGGATCCAAAAAGAATGGTAGCAGAATTAGCCGAGAATGGTTTTAAAACCGTTGTAATCATTGATCCGGGAATAAAAATTGACAAAGAATACTCCATATATAAAGAGGCCTTAAAAAATGATTATTTCTGCAAAAGAGCCGACGGTCCTTATATGAAAGGAAAAGTATGGCCTGGAGAATGCAATTTCCCTGATTATACAAATCCCGCAGTGAGAGAATGGTGGGCAGGATTATTCAAAGAATTAATTTCAGAAATAGGTGTAAAAGGAGTGTGGAATGATATGAACGAGCCTGCCGTTATGGAGGTTCCTAATAAAACATTCCCTATGGATGTGCGTCATGATTATGATGGAAATCCATGCAGCCATAGAAAGGCACACAATATTTACGGTACACAAATGGCAAGAGCAACATATCATGGTGTAAAAAGATTTGCGTACCCCAAAAGACCTTTTGTTATTACAAGATCAGCATATGCAGGAGCACAACGATACACGTCATCTTGGACTGGTGATAATGTTGCCACTTGGGAGCATTTATGGATTGCAAACATTCAAGTGCAACGCATGTCTATTTCAGGAATGGGTTTTACCGGATCAGATATTGGAGGGTTTGCAGAGCAGCCTTCGGGAGAATTGTACGCACGCTGGATTCAATTAGGGGTTTTTCATCCTTTTTGCAGAACCCACTCTTCTGGGGATCACGGCGATCAAGAACCTTGGGCATTTGATGAAGAAGTGATTGATATCACTAGAAAGTTTGTCAGCTTACGCTATCAATTATTGCCTTATTTGTACACCATGTTTTGGCAATATATTGAAGAAGGAATTCCTATGTTGAAGCCATTGGTGTATTATGATCAAGAAGATATTCAAACACATTATAGAAATGACGAATTTGTTTTTGGAAATCAAATTTTAGTTTGCCCTATTTTAGAACCTAATTCTTTAGGTAGAAGAATGTATGTCCCTCGCGGCCATTGGTATAATTATTGGACCAATGAAGAAGTTAAAGGAGGAAAAGAAATTTGGGTAGATACTAAATTCGACCAAATTCCACTTTTTGTAAAAGCAGGTGCAGTTATTCCAAAATATCCTGTTCAACAATACGTTGGAGAATTGGAATTTGACGAGTTAACATTAGATATCTATTACAAAAAAGGGAAAGAAAAGTCAGTAGTTTATGAGGATGCTCAAGATGGATATGATTATAAAAAAGGAAGATACAGTTTTCTATCATTTCAAACCATCGGTAAGGAAAAAGAACTCATCATTCAGTTGCATAAAGAAGGAAAATATGACACCAATTATTCAAAGTATAAAATAAATCTAGTTGGATTGCCATTTAAAGTTAAAGAAATTGAAATTGACAATGAGAAAGTTTTATTTGATGAAAAAAGTTTTGGAAATGAAGGTTATTTGGTTGTTTATAAAGGTTTTACAGAATTGCATATAATTGGGTAATAACAAAAAAATTGATACATTTTGATTTAATTATATAAATAAAAAATTCATAAATAGTTGTATTTTTGTATAAAATTAAAACATAAAATCATGAAAAAGAACTTATTACTAGGAATTTTTGCAGTGGGATTACTTTATTCTTGTGCTACAAATCCTCTTACAGGGAAAAAAAGCCTGAATTTTGTTTCTAACAGTGAGTTGTTTCCATCATCTTTTCAACAATATGGAACTTTTTTGAAGGAAAATAAAGTTATTACAGGAACAGCTGATGCTAGAAGAGTAGAGACAGTTGGTATGCGAATTAAAGCAGCTGCAGAAAAATATTTGACCTACTTAGGACAATCACAATATTTGAATGATTACCGTTGGGAATATAAATTAATTGATAGCAAAGAAGTAAATGCTTGGTGTATGCCAGGAGGAAAAATCGTTGTTTATTCAGGGATATTACCAATAACTAAAGATGATGCGGGTTTAGCTACCGTAATGGGACATGAAGTTTCTCATGCATTGGCAAATCACGGTGCACAAAGAATGAGCGCTGCTCAATTGCAACAATTGGGAGCTGTAGGAGTTGCAGTTGCGACGGGAAGTCAAAGTGCCGAAAGACAACAAATGTGGCAACAATATTATGGATTAGGTTCTCAAGTAGGAGTAATGCTTCCATTTAGCAGAAGTCATGAAAGTGAAGCCGATAAAATTGGACTTACACTTATGGCAATTGCAGGTTATAATCCAGATGATTCGGTAATGTTTTGGCAAAGAATGGCAGCGCAATCTGCTGGACAAGCACCACCGGAATTTATGAGTACACACCCATCTGATGCTACTAGAATTGCAAATTTAAAAGCATTGATTCCGGAAGCGAAAGCATTAGCTGCTAAAGTTGGAGTTATTTACAGATAAAAATGTATTGTTAATGTATATTCATTTATTTTAACGAAGATTTAAATAGGCTATTCTCCTCTAACGAGAATAGCCTATTTTTTTATTTTAACTGCAATGTTATAGATTTGATTATGAGTTAATAACGATTTGTTAATGTCAAATTATTTACTTTTTTGAATCATCCTAAATAAAAAATAAATAAATTCGCAGCTTAAAATAAAAAACATGGCAGATTTACCGAAAGGGAGTAAAAAATTACTAAACGCTTGGGCCTTTTATGATTGGGCGAATTCAGTTTATCCACTAGTGATTTCTTCAGCTGTTTTCCCTATTTTTTATGAAGCGTTATTCTCAGACAGGAATCATTATATTGATGCTTTTGGCTTTAGTGTTAAAAACTCTGCGTTGATTAGTTTTGTTACTGCATTTGCCTTTTTAGTAGTGGCGCTAATTTCTCCTTTGTTATCAGGAATCTCCGATTATGTAGGTAACAAAAAAGCGTTCATGAAGTTTTTTTGTTATTTAGGAGCTTTATCCTGTGTGGGATTGTATTGGTTTAGTTTAGAAAATATTTATATCAGTTTGCTCTTTTATTTTTTAGGTTTAATAGGATTTTGGGGAAGTTTAGTGTTTTACAATTCTTATTTGCCTGATATTGCTTTTGTTGAACAACAAGATAAAACCAGTGCCAAAGGATATTCTTATGGTTATGCAGGAAGTGTAATTTTACTAATCGTCAATTTAGCGATGATTATGATGCCTGATATTTTTGGAATTAGCGGAACTAAAGGAGAAGCTGCGATGAAAGCCATGCGTTATTCCTTTATAATGGTAGGAATCTGGTGGATTGTCTTTAGTCAATATACATATTATTACTTGCCAAAAGGAAGCAGAAATACTGAACGAAAAGTGAGTAAAGCTCTAGTTTTTAATGGATTTAAAGAATTAAAAAAAGTATGGCATTTATTGGAAGAAAATAGTGCTTTAAAAAAATATCTCGTTAGTTTTTTTGTGTATAGTATGGCTGTTCAGACCGTTATGCTTATTGCCACTTATTTTGGAGCGCAAGAAATTACTTGGGCATCGAAAAGTGAAAGTACAACAGGTTTAATTATTTGTATTTTATTAATTCAGTTAGTAGCCATTGTTGGTGCGGTTTTAACCTCAAAAGCTTCCCAGAAATTTGGTAATATTCCTACGCTGATAGCAATCAATTGCTTTTGGGTTTTATTATGTGCAGCAGCTTATTTTATAACTTTGCCAATACATTTTTATATCATGGCCGGTTTAGTAGGACTTGTAATGGGAGGAATTCAGGCTTTATCACGTTCTACTTATTCTAAATTATTGCCAGAAACAGAAGATACGGCTTCCTTTTTTAGTTTTTTTGATGTTTCAGAAAAAATTGGAATTGTTATCGGAATGTTAGTTTATGGAATTATTGACCAAATTACAGGAAGTCCTCGATTTGCGATAGTTTTCTTAGGTGTTTTTTTTATAATTGGTGTTGTTTTATTGAAAAGAGTTCCTAAAAATAGTGCTTTAGATTAATAAAATGCAAAATACAACTTTCCTTTTTTATTTTTTGACACTTTAAAAAATAGCTATTTTATTAATTATAATTTATTTATTTTTTCTTTATTTGTAAGAAGATGTAATCGATTTTACTTATACTTTGGCATAATGATTGACTATTTTAGTGTCAAGCCAATTAATCCTGTCATATATCGTTTTATTTAAAATTAGTACTATGATACTTTATATTTGCTTGACAAATTAAAATTTTTAATGACAAAAAGACTTAAATAATATATGTCAAATCATAAAATACTTACTATTGACAATCTGTCACTTCAAGAATTTGATTCTGAAGCTGATTTAATCCCTTTATTGACTCGCGAAGACGAGGAGGAAATGAATAATGAAGCATTGCCAGATTCTTTGCCTATTTTACCATTGCGTAACATGGTTTTATTTCCAGGAGTTGTTATTCCAATTACTGCCGGTCGTGATAAATCAATTAAATTAATCAATGATGCCAACGCAGTTGGTAAAATCATTGGTGTTGTAGCTCAGAAAAACGAGGAAGACGAGGATCCAACTCCGGAAGACATTCATAATATTGGTACTGTAGCTAGAATTTTAAGGGTTTTAAAAATGCCTGATGGGAATGTTACGGTTATACTTCAAGGGAAAAAAAGATTTGAAATTGATTCTATAGTTGCTGAAAGCCCCTATATAACAGCAAAAGTTAAAGAAGTTTCTGAAAAAAGACCGAAAAAACAGGATACGGAATTTATAGCGATTCTCGATTCTGTCAAGGAATTAGCAATTCAAATTATAAAAGAAAGTCCAAATATTCCTAGTGAAGCTACTTTTGCGATTAAAAATATTGAAAGCCAATCATTTTTGATCAATTTTGTGACTTCTAATATGAATTTAACGGTTAAAGAAAAGCAAGACTTATTAGCTATTAACGAGTTAAAAATAAGGGCTTTAGAAACTTTGCGTTATATGAATATTGAGTTGCAAAAATTGGAATTAAAAAATGATATTCAATCCAAAGTTCGTTTCGATTTAGACCAACAACAACGCGAATATTTCCTTCATCAACAAATGAAAACGATCCAAGAAGAATTGGGTGGTGTTTCACAGGAAGAAGAAATGGACGAAATGTTGCAAAAGTCTTTGACCAAGAAATGGGATGAAAAAACTAAAAAACACTTCGAAAAAGAATTGTCAAAAATGCGTCGCATGAATCCTCAAGCGCCAGATTTTGGTATTCAAAGAAATTATTTAGAGTTATTTCTAGAATTGCCTTGGGATGAATATTCTAAAGATGATTTCGATTTAAAGAAAGCACAAAAAATTCTTGATAGAGACCATTTTGGATTAGAAGACGTTAAGAAAAGAATGATAGAACATTTGGCAGTTTTAAAATTGCGAAATGATATGAAGTCTCCAATTATTTGTTTGACAGGACCTCCGGGAGTTGGAAAAACCTCTATTGGTCGATCTATCGCAGAAGCATTAGGAAGAAAATATGTTAGAATTTCTCTTGGTGGGTTGCGTGATGAAGCGGAGATTCGTGGACATAGAAAAACCTACATTGGTGCTATGCCAGGAAGAATCATTCAAAGTTTGAAAAAAGCGGGAACATCAAATCCGGTATTTGTTTTGGATGAAATTGATAAATTATCAAATAGCAATCAAGGAGATCCCTCTTCGGCCTTACTGGAAGTTTTGGATCCGGAACAAAACAATTCCTTTTATGATAATTTCCTAGAAATGGGATATGATTTATCGAAAGTGATGTTTATCGCTACCTCAAATAATATGGCTGCGATTCAACCTGCTTTGAAAGACAGAATGGAAATCATTAAAATGTCAGGTTATACGATTGAAGAAAAGGTAGAAATTGCACGTCAGCATTTGTTTCCAAGACAATTGAAAGAACATGGTTTAACAACGAAAGATCTAACTATTGGAAAAAAACAATTGGAGAAAATCGTGGAGGGATATACGCGTGAATCGGGAGTTCGTGGTTTAGAAGCTAAGATTGCTCAAGTAATTCGTAATGCAGCTAAATCTGTTGCAATGGAAGAGCAGTATAACAAGAAAGTGACTGACGGAGATATTATAAAAACACTTGGCGTTCCAAGATTAGAAAGAGATAAGTACGAGAACAATGATGTTGCCGGTGTGGTAACTGGTTTGGCTTGGACTTCTGTAGGTGGTGATATTCTTTTCATAGAATCTCTACTTTCTCCAGGAAAAGGAACCATGACAATTACGGGGAACTTAGGTACAGTAATGAAGGAATCAGCAACGATTGCTTTAGAATATATCAAGGCAAATGCTAAATTTTTAGGATTAGATTCAGAGATACTTTCTAAATATAATATTCATTTACACGTTCCTGAAGGAGCTACACCCAAAGATGGTCCTAGTGCCGGAATTGCAATGTTGACTTCATTAGTTTCGTTGTTTACACAAAAACGAGTTAAGAAAAACTTGGCAATGACAGGTGAAATCACCCTGCGTGGAAAAGTTTTACCAGTAGGAGGAATAAAAGAAAAGATTTTAGCAGCCAAAAGAGCCAATATCAAAGAAATTATTTTGTGTCATGAAAACAAAAGTGATATTGATGAAATAAAACCAGAATATCTTGAAGGTTTGACTTTTCATTATGTTAAAGAAATGAGCGAAGTACTTAAATATGCTTTGACAGATCAAAAAGTAAAAAATGCAAAAGATCTGAAATAACAGATAACAAGCAATAAGATCTGAATTCCAAATTTCAAAACCTGTTCTGCAGTGCTTGGGATTTGGAATTTTTATTTATAATTACGAGTTTGAAAGTTGCTGTTTATTGTATTTATAATTTTATCTTCGCATTTGCGTTTTACCTTACATAAATCGCGATTTAAAGCATGTTAAAAAAATTTTTATCATACTCCTTAGTTTTTATTTGCACTGTATTTTACGGTCAAATAGGAGGGAAGTACACCTATCAGTTTTTGAACTTGGTCACTTCGCCAAGACAAGCAGCTTTAGGCGGTAAAACGGTAACCATTTATGACGATGATGTGAATCAGGTCAATTTTAATCCGGCAACATTGAATGCGGATATGGATAACCATTTGGCATTAAATTATGGAAGTTATTTCAAAGAAGTGACTTTCGGAACAGCTTCTTATGCGTATACCTATGACCGCCATTTGCAAACTTTCCAGGCTGGTATCAATTATGTAAATTATGGTAATTTTGATGGTTACGATGAAAATGGGCAGCCAACAGCCTCATTTACAGGAAGTGAAATTTCTCTTTCCCTTGGTTATGCGTACAATATTCCCAACACTACTATTCATTTAGGTGCGAATGCTAAATTGATTTCGTCGACTTTAGAAAGCTACAGTTCTTTGGGAGGGGCGATTGATATAGGTGCTCTTTTTATAGATGAAAGAAATGATGTGAATTGGGGATTGGCAATACGAAATATTGGAACTCAAATTACAACCTATAATGGTACAAACGAAAAACTGCCATTAGAGATTATTGCGGGCGTTTCACAAGAATTAGAAAATGTACCCATTCGTTGGCATCTTACATTGGAGAATTTACAGCAATGGAATATTGCTTTTTCTAATCCTGAAAGAGCCGAATCTTCACTGGATGGAAGTGCAACAGACGAAAAAGTATCGGTTATAAATAATGCGTTGCGTCACGTAATTATGGGAGTAGAACTTTTCCCTAAAAAAGCGTTTAATCTTCGCGTAGGATATAATTTTCGAAGAGCAGAAGAATTACGACTTTTGGAGCAACGTAATTTTTCGGGAATCTCTTTAGGTTTTGGATTAAAAATGAATAAATTAAAATTCAATTATTCGTATTCCCGATATACATTAGCGGGAAATACGAGTTTATTTGGATTGACTATTAACCTACAATAATATTATTTTGGATAAAAAAATTACAATAGCAATAGATGGATTTTCATCCACAGGAAAAAGTACTTTAGCAAAACAATTGGCTAATCACTTGGGATATGTATATGTAGATACAGGAGCAATGTATCGCGCCGTTACTTTTTTTGCAATGCAAAACGGATATATAAATGCTGATTCTTTTGATAAAGAAACATTGATTAACAGATTGCCAAGCATAAAATTACAATTCAAATTCAATTCTGATTTAGGTTTTGCTGAAATGCATTTGAATGATGTCAATGTTGAAAAGGAAATAAGAACTATCGAAGTTTCTAATTTTGTGAGTAAAGTGGCTGAAATATCTGAAGTGCGAGCCAAATTAGTGGAGCAGCAGAAAGAAATGGGTAAGAATAAAGGAATTGTTATGGATGGCAGAGATATTGGGACTGTCGTTTTTCCCGATGCCGAACTTAAAATTTTTATGACGGCTGGTGCAGATACCCGAGCGCAAAGACGTTTTGATGAATTACAAGAAAAAGGAGATTCAGTTGCGTATGAGGAAGTATTGAAAAATGTAGAAGAACGCGATTATATTGACACGCACCGAAAGGATTCGCCTTTAGTAATGGCTGACGATGCTATTGAAATCGATAATTCTTACCTTACTCGTGAAGAACAATTTAAAGTTGTTTTGGATTTAGTGGATGAAGTTGTTAAAACACTTTAATCTTTTGCAGATCTCTTTTTAAATATTAGATTTACGCTTTGTTACTTTTTTAAATTAAAAAACAATTCATTGTATGGGAATTAAAAATAGGTTGGTATTAATGAATTTCCTTCAATTTTTTATTTGGGGTTCTTGGTTACTTACTATTGGTGCATATTGGTTTAATAATAAACATTGGTCAGGAACTGAGTTTGGAATCATATTTTCAACGATGGGGATTTCTTCGGTTTTTATGCCCGCTTTAACAGGAATTATTTCAGATCGATTTATAAATGCTGAAAAATTATATGGCTTACTTCATTTTTTGGGTGCAGCAGCTTTATTTTACTTACCTCAAGTAGATAATCCTACTACTTTTTTCTGGGTCATGTTAGTGAATATGTTTTTCTACATGCCTACCATTTCCTTGTCAATAACGGTAGCTTATAATGCATTAATTGCAAAAGATATGGATGTCGTAAAAGATTATCCTCCTATTAGAATCTGGGGAACAATAGGTTTTATTATTGCACTTTGGGTGGTTAGTTTAACGCATAATGAAACTTCTGCAAATCAATTTTATATTGCAGGTATCGTTTCTGTATTATTAGGAATTTATGCATTTACACTTCCTAAATGTCCTCCAATGTGTAAAGGAGAAAGAGGGGTTTCTTTTACGCAAGCTTTGGGATTGAATGCTTTTGAATTGTTTAAACAACAGAAATTCGCCATTTTCTTTATATTCTCTATGTTATTGGGAGCTGCTTTGCAATTGACTAATGCGTATGGAGATACTTATATTCACGATTTTGCTACTGTTGATGCTTATAAAAATACTATTGCAGTAAAATACCCTGCAATAATCATGTCGATTTCACAAGTTTCAGAAACACTTTTTATATTGGCTATTCCTTTTTTTCTTAGAAAATTTGGTATTAAATACGTGATGTTGTTTAGTATGCTGGCTTGGGTTATGCGTTTTGGATTATTTGCTTATGGAAACCCAACAGACGGGTTATGGATGATAATCATGTCTTGCATCGTTTACGGAATGGCGTTTGACTTTTTTAATATCTCGGGTTCTTTGTTTGTGGAAACACAAACGGATTCAAAAATCAGAGGAAGTGCGCAAGGGATGTTTATGATGATGGTAAATGGCTTTGGAGCATTAATAGGAAGTTTTGCGAGTGGTTATATTATCCAAAAATATTTTACGCTAGAAGATGGAAGTAAAGACTGGTTTCATATCTGGATCACTTTTGCATCGTATGCTTTAGTTCTTGCCATAATTTTTCCTTTTGTTTTTAAAGATAAATTTGGACCTAAAGTTTCAGGAGAAATTAATCATTAAACCCTTATTTTCTCATAAATGTAACCCGATAACCTTAAAAGTTATCGGGTTTTTTATTGCTGAAAAATCACTATAAAACCTAACTAGCCCCGATGGAGCCGATATCCTCGTAGCGCAGCGGAGAGATAAAGGCGAGAGCGGGAACTTTGCCTGCAAAAACGCCAATTAATTCGCTCCTGATTCTCAATCGATTATCTTGTCTGTAAAATTTTGCGGTTTAAGATAAATGTGTTACTTTTGCAGTCCTTTTGGTGAATAAGAGTTTCCTTTAGGGTTCAACTAATTATACAAACAACTTCTGTTGTTTTCTAGCACATTAAGAAACTCGAGAGAATGCAGAATACAAATTTTTAATCAGCATGTCTGAACAAGTAAAATCACAAGAAGAGTTTTTAGCAAATTTTAACTGGCACAATTTCGAAGAAGGTATTGATGCTGTTGATGAGAAAAACTTATTAGAATTCGAAGAACTAGTTTCAAAAACATTTATCGCTACTGATCAAGAAGAAGTTGTAGATGGTGTAGTTGTTAGAATTACAGATAGAGACGTTATCGTTGATATCAATGCAAAATCGGAAGGTGTTATTTCATTGAACGAATTCCGTTACAACCCAGCCTTAAAAGTAGGTGATACTGTTGAAGTATTAATTGATATCCGTGAGGATAAAACAGGTCAATTGGTATTATCTCACAGAAAAGCACGTACTATCAAATCATGGGATAGAGTTATTTCGGCTAACGAAACAGGAGAAATCGTTAATGGTTTTGTAAAATGCAGAACTAAAGGTGGTATGATCGTTGACGTTTTCGGAATTGAAGCTTTCTTGCCAGGATCTCAAATTGATGTTAAACCAATTAGAGACTACGATGTATATGTAAACAAAATGATGGAATTCAAAGTGGTAAAAATCAACCACGAATTCAAAAATGTTGTTGTTTCTCATAAAGCGCTTATTGAAGCGGATATCGAAATTCAGAAAAAAGAAATCATCGGTCAATTACAAAAAGGACAAGTATTAGAAGGTGTTGTTAAAAACATTACTTCTTATGGTGTCTTTATTGACTTAGGTGGAGTTGATGGATTGATTCACATTACTGACCTTTCTTGGTCAAGAATCAACCACCCATCTGAAGTATTGGAATTAGACCAAAAATTAAATGTTGTAATCCTTGATTTCGATGATGAGAAAACAAGAATTCAATTAGGATTGAAACAATTGAACGCGCACCCTTGGGATGCTCTTGATGCTAAATTAGCAATTGGAGACAAAGTAAAAGGTAAAGTAGTTGTAATCGCTGATTACGGTGCTTTCATCGAAGTTGCTGAAGGTGTTGAAGGTTTAATCCACGTTTCTGAAATGTCTTGGTCTACTCATTTACGTTCTGCTCAAGATTTCGTAAAAGTAGGTGATATTGTTGAAGCTGTTATCTTAACTTTAGATAGAGATGACCGTAAAATGTCATTAGGTATCAAACAATTGTCTCAAGATCCTTGGACTGATATCACTTCTAAATACCCAGTAGGTTCTAAACATACAGGTATCGTTAGAAACTTTACAAACTTTGGAATTTTCGTAGAATTAGAAGAAGGAATTGATGGATTAATTTACATCTCTGACTTATCTTGGACTAAGAAAATCAAACACCCATCTGAATTTGTAAACGTTGGTGAAAAATTAGACGTAGTAGTATTAGAATTAGATGTTGACGGACGTAAATTATCTTTAGGTCACAAACAAACTACTGCTAATCCTTGGGATCAATACGAAGATTCTTTCGCAGTTGGAACTATCCACACAGGTGAAATTTCTGAAATTGTTGACAAAGGAGCTACTGTAGAATTTGGAGATGATATCGTTGCTTTCATTCCTACTCGTCACCTTGAAAAAGAAGACGGTAAGAAATTGAAAAAAGGAGAATCAGCTGATTTCAAAGTAATCGAATTCAACAAAGAATTCAAAAGAGTAGTTGCATCTCACACTGCTATCTTCCGTGAAGAAGAAGAGAAAAATGTAAAAACAGCTACTGAAAATACTTCTACTTCATCAAATTCGTCTACAAATGCACCAGCTGCAACTTTAGGAGACAACAATGATGTATTAGCAGCATTAAAAGCTAAAATGGAAAAGTCAGAGAAAAAATAATTCTTGAAACTTTTTGAATATAGAAAGCCCCGCAAATTGCGGGGCTTTTTTTATGCTTATTTTTTTAGAGTAGAGTAGTTGAATTCACAATCCATAATCCTTCCGTTGTTCGCAGTATCTTGTTATTGTACAGAGAACCTATTTTCAAAATCAACTTTTTCATAGCACAATAAAAAGGATACTTGCTACCATCGGGGCTAATTAGAACTTCTGTGGTATTAACTTCTATTCAAAATTAAATATATCTATTTTAAAACTAGTTGTTTATGAAATAATTTCATTTTTTTAAAACCAAAAGCAAACTAACCGCGTAAATGTATTTATATAACTTAATAAAATAAATTTTATGAAAACTAGAAAATTTTTATCGATTACATTTTTTGCATTAGTATTTGGAGCAACTTCTTTCGCTCAAAAAACTGTTATGGTTGGTGGAGCAGCGATGTACCCATCTAAAAATATTATTGAAAATGCAGTAAACTCTAAAGATCATACTACACTAGTTGCAGCAGTTAAAGCTGCAGGTCTAGTAGAAACTTTACAAAGTAAAGGTCCATTCACCGTTTTTGCCCCAACAAATGCTGCGTTTGATAAATTACCAAAAGGTACAGTTGAAACATTATTGAAACCTGAAAATTTAAAAATGTTGCAAACAATTCTTACCTACCACGTAGTAGCTGGAAAAATGAATGCCTCAGATATTGCTAAAGCAATTAAAATGGGTAAAGGAAAAGCAACTTTGAAAACTGTTAGCGGTGGAAATTTGACCGCTTGGATGAAAGGAAAAAATGTATACATTACTGACGAAAATGGTAATTCTGCTAAAGTTACAATTGCCGATGTGAACCAATCAAATGGTGTGATTCATGTAATTGATGCAGTTGTATTGCCAAAACAATAATTTTTTTGATTAGAGGTTGAAAGTTGTTTATTGAAAAAGTCCTGTAAAATTACAGGACTTTTTTGTGAAAAAAAAATCCCAATTCTAGATTTAGAATTGGGATTTTTAACAGAATAAAATAGATTTTATCTAAGGCTTGCTCCAAGCTCTGTTTCAAAATTATTTTGCAATTTACCCATGATTTTATCAATTTGAGCATCAGTTAACGTTTTTGAATTGTCTTGAATGGTAAAGCTTAAAGCGTATGATTTTTTACCTTCGGGAAGATTATTACCTTCGTAAACATCAAATAAATTAATATCTTTCAATAGTGATTTCTCTGTTTGGCGTGCAATATTGTAAATATTATCGTAAGTTATGTTTTGGTCAATTAGCAAAGCTAAATCTCTTCGAACTTCTGGGTATTTAGGAATCTCTGTATATTTTATTTTGGTAGCAATCAATTTCAAAATTAATGCCCAATTAAAATCTGCAAAAAACACTTCTTGTTTTATTCCAAAACTTTTCAATATTGATTTTTTAACCACACCCAATTCTACGATAATATCTGAACCAAATCCAATTGCAATTCCTTCAGAAAAGACATCGGAAGTCACCGGTAAATTTTGTGTTTTTTGAATACCTAATCTAGAAAGTATACCGTTTACATATCCTTTGAATAAAAAGAAATCGGTTGGTTTTTGAGCACTAGCCCAATTTTCTTTGTTTCTGTTTCCAGAAAGGAATAAAGTTAAATGTTTGTGTTCTTCATAACCTGAAGGAAAATTATGGTATGATTTTCCAAATTCAAATAATTTTAAATCTGCATTTTTACGATTGATATTATAGGAAATCGCTTCTAATCCAGAGAATAATAAAGATTGACGCATTGTTGCTAAATCATTGCTCAAAGGATTTAACATTGTTACGTTATGCTCTGAATTTAAAACATCAGAAAGTGCTACATAAGATGCCGTAGTCAATGAATTAGCCATCATTTCATTAAATCCTTGAGAATTTAATTGTGTGGCAATCGTATTTTGTATTTTATAATCCTCGTTTCTTGGAGAATTAGAAACTGTAGCATTTAGTTTTTTTGAAAAGTTAATGTTGTTGTATCCATAAACTCTCAAAATTTCTTCAATAACATCAATTTCTCTTTGTACATCAACTCTATATGCAGGAATTGTTAATCCCAATCCAGCATCAGAAACGCTGTTTACTTTAATGTCTAATGAAACTAATATTTTCTTAATAGTGTCTTTTGGTAATTCCTGACCAATAATTTTGGCCACTTTACTAAAGTTTAAAAACACGGTAAAATCTTCTATTTTCTTTGGATATACATTAATGACATCCGAAGTTATTTCTCCACCAGCCACTTCTTGTATCAATAAAGCGGCTCGCTTCAATGCATATTCAGTAATAGTTGGATCGATTCCTCTTTCAAATCTAAAAGAAGCATCGGTATTTAATTGATGTCTTTTGGCTGTTTTACGAATACTTACAGGATTAAAGTAAGCACTTTCTAAGAAAATTGAATTTGTGTTTTCTGAAACTCCCGATTTTTTTCCACCAAAAACGCCTGCAATGCACAATGGTCCTTTTTCATCACAAATCATTAAATCTTCCTCGTGTAACGTTCTTTCAACATCATCAAGAGTTATGAATTTAGTTCCGGCGGCAAGTGTTTTTACAATTATTTTTCCATTGATTTTTGAAGCATCAAAAGCATGAAGTGGCTGACCTAATTCATGTAAAACATAATTGGTTACATCGACAATATTGTTTTTTGGATTTATTCCAATGGCTTTCAATCGGTTTTGCAACCAAGCGGGTGATGCTTTTACAGTAATTCCAGAAATAGTAACACCACAATATCTAGGAGCAAGTTTTGCTTCTTTTACATCAATATCAATCTTCAGTATTCTTTTATCTACTCTAAAATTACTAACTGATGGTGTAATTAATTCTACATTAACGCCACTTTGCAACATTCCCGCTCTCAAATCACGGGCTGTTCCCAGATGGCTCATGGCATCGGCACGATTAGGAGTCAATCCAATTTCGAAAACTTCGTCATTTTCAATTTTAAAAACCGTTGCAGCTGAAGTTCCCGGTAATAAAGCATCGTCCAATATCATAATCCCATCATGGCTTTCGCCAAGACCTAATTCGTCTTCAGCGCAAATCATTCCATGACTTTCCTGACCGCGTATTTTTCCTTTTTTTATCGAAAAAGCAACGCCTTCCTTATCGTATAATGTAGTGCCTATAGTAGCAACTGGAACTTTTTGTCCCGCAGCGACATTACTGGCACCACAAACAATTTGCACAGGAATACCGTTACCTAAATCTACAGTGGTTATTTTTAGTCTATCAGCATCAGGATGTTGAGTACACGTAAGTACATGTCCTACAACAATGCCTTCTAATCCGCCTTTTACCGATTGGTATTTCTCAACAATTTCTACTTCCAGACCTAAATCTGTTAGCAATGCTGCTGTTTCTTCGGATTTCCAGTCTATTTTAATGAATTGTTTTAACCAGTTGTAAGATATTTTCATCTGTCAATTTTAATGCGATTACTTCGTCAGTTCGACCTTCGGTCTTGGGTGCAAATATAAGGATTGCAGGTTGGAGTAAGAAACAATTTTTTTGGTTTTTTATAACTGATTTGTCACCCTTCAGGAGTAGTTGAAATAATGATTTAATAGTATTAGGCATAAATATATAAGAATAAAATAATAAAATAAGGTTAAAAAAACAGATATGAAAATTTAATGCTACTAGTTGAATGAATTGTGCTATTCTAATGATGAATAGCAGACTATTTTTGATAAAATAAAATATATAACAACATGGATAATATAGTAAAAAGACCTGAATTCAAGGCAACGTACGATAATTATATAGGAGGAAAATTTGTTGCACCAATCGGTGGCCAATATTTTGATGTTGTTTCTCCTATTGATGGAAAAGTATTTACAAGAGCTGCACATTCGACTAAAGTTGATATTGATTTAGCTGTAGATAAAGCACATGAAGCTTTTCAAACATGGGGAAAAACATCCGTTACAGAGCGCAGTAATTTATTGAATAAAATTGCACAAGTTATTGAAGATAATCTAGAATATATTGCCACTGTTGAAACCATAGATAACGGAAAAGCAATCCGAGAAACTTTAGCTGCAGATATTCCTTTGGCGATAGACCATTTCAGATATTTTGCTGGTGTAATTCGTGCTGAGGAAAGTTCGATTGCTGAGCTGGATTCACAAACAGTTTCTATTGCTTTGAGTGAACCTTTGGGTGTAATTGCACAAATTATTCCTTGGAATTTTCCAATTTTAATGGCAGTTTGGAAATTAGCGCCGGCATTGGCCGCAGGGAATACCGTAGTTTTAAAACCAGCGGAAAGCACGCCAATTTCTATTTTAGTTTTAATGCAATTGATAGGCGATATTCTTCCTCCAGGAGTTGTAAATATTGTGAATGGTTTTGGAGCTGAGCTTGGAAGAGCTTTGGTAACTAACAAAAAAGTATCAAAAGCCGCATTTACGGGTTCTACACCGACAGGTCGTTTAGTTATGCAATATGCTACTGAAAATATTATTCCGGTAACATTAGAATTAGGTGGAAAATCCCCAAATATTTTTATGAAATCTGTAGGAGATGCTGACGATGATTTCTTTGATAAAGCGATTGAAGGCGCAGTAATGTTTGCTTTAAATCAAGGAGAAATTTGTACGTGTCCTTCCAGATTATTAGTCCATGAGGATATTTATGAAAAATTTATTGCCCGAGTTATTGAAAGAACAGCAGCTATCAAATTAGGAAATCCATTGGACAGAACCACTATGATGGGGGCACAGACTTCATTAGTTCAAAAAGAGAAAATTCTTAGTTATATAAAATTAGGAAAAGAAGAAGGTGCCGAATTGTTAATTGGTGGTGAAGAGAATCATTTGGAAGGAAATTTAACCGGAGGTTATTATATTAAACCAACTCTTTTCAAAGGGAATAATAAAATGCGTATTTTTCAGGAAGAAATCTTCGGGCCTGTTTTGGCTGTCACCACTTTCAAAACAACAGAAGAAGCGATTGCCATTGCAAATGATTCGATGTATGGTTTAGGGGCTGGAGTTTGGACACGGGATGCACACGAAATTTATCAGGTTCCAAGAGCCATTCAGTCTGGTCGTGTTTGGATTAATCAATACCATTCTTACCCTGCTGGCGCACCTTTTGGAGGGTACAAACAATCAGGAATTGGTCGTGAAAATCATAAAATGATGCTTGGACATTATCGTCAAACAAAAAATATGTTGATTTCTTATGATAAAAAGAAATTAGGTTTCTTTTAATAGATTGCAGATTATTGGTTAATCGTAAACCTGACAGATTGTATAATTTGTCAGGTTTTATTTTAAATGAAAAAAGATGAAAAAAAGAATTGACGCTACAGAAAAAGCAATAGAATTAATTAAAATATTGCAGGAAAAACATGGAGATTTGATGTTTTATCAAGCGGGAGGTTGTTGTGAAGGAACCCAGCCACAATGTTTTGAAAAAGGTGGTTTCTACCAAAGAATGGGAGATGTTTGTATCGGAATAATCGAAAATACTGAATTCTGGGTGGATAAGGATTTATTCGAATATTG
Source organism: Flavobacterium esculini (assembly GCF_048284325.1). Lineage (NCBI taxonomy): Bacteria > Pseudomonadati > Bacteroidota > Flavobacteriia > Flavobacteriales > Flavobacteriaceae > Flavobacterium > Flavobacterium esculini. Next base: position 26,285 of record NZ_JBLVPI010000005.1, read on the forward strand.
GAAACATGCTCATTTTACTTTGGATGTAATTGATGCTTTTGGGGTAGGAGGATTTTCTTTGGAAACACCATTAAAAAAAACATTCAAAATTGAATACCGGATTTTTACACCAGAAGAAGAACTATCTCTTGAGTCTTTGAAATATATTGAATAAATCTAGTTTATCACATATAACAATTGATACTGTTTTGGCGTAATTCCTTCGTATTTTTTAAACAAACGAATAAAGTAATTCGAATCTTCAAATCCAGATAAGTAACAAACTTCATTGATTTGTATTGTTGGATTTTTTAGCAATTGTTTGGCACATCTTATTTTCTCGTTTATTACAAATTCTATCGGACTCATACCTAATTCTCTTTTGAAAAGCCTGTAAAAAGAAGTGGTGCTCATACATGCTTTTTCGCTCAAATGTTTCATGCTTATATTTTCCTTTAAATTTAATCGAATGAATTCTACTACTTGAGTAATAGGATTTTTTGGATCTGTAAACAAACCGTCATCAATTGCTTTTGCAGTTTGTGTTTGAATAATTCGGATTAATAATTCCTGCAAAGTCAAGTCGGCCAAAGCATCTTTGGTAATCAAAGTGCTCATGCATTCCTTTATCAATTTGTTTATGGTTGTCGCCAGTTCTACATTGTTGTAAAAAAAATAATTCTGATAATTCAATTGCCAGAATTGTGAATTGCCTTCTTTTGGATACCGTTCGTTTAAAAATTGCAAGGTATCGGTAATTTTAGTTTGGTCTATCGCTAAAGCCAAACACTGCGTAGGATTACTTTTTGTAGCCTCAGGAAAATCGATTTTCATTTCCACATTCGAAGGAATAACAACTGTTTCACCTGGCAAATAATCAAAGCTTGGGTCATCAAAAAGATGCATTATTTTTTTGCCTCTTAGCATGCTTGTTACGACCAAATCATTAAACTTCAAAGGAACTAACGCAGAAGATTCATAGGTTTCGAAAAGATTAAGTTCACAATGATTTAATGAGTAAACAGTTCTGTTTTCAACTAATGTTTTTAATGATTTTTCGTTGGATAAGTGCGGGGGATTTATAAAAGCACGATTGTTATTCATAGTTTTAAACTTAAAGAAGGCAAAGTTTAAATTTAATGAAAATAATTAGAACTGTAACACTGTTTAACAAATTTTAAATTAATTCCTCCACATGTTTTTTTATGTTTAGGGCAATTTTATGTGTTGGCAAATCATTTTCATCAGTTCCAAATGGGTCTTCTATTTCCTCGGCAATTAACTCTAAACTGGCCAAAACATAAAAAATAAAAACGACAACCGGCGCCACATAATAACCAAGGCTGAAAGAATAACCAAAGGGTAAAGTCATCACATAAAAAAAGATGAATTTTTTGATAAAAGCACTATAAGAATAGGGAATAGGCGTGTTTTTAATTCTTTCGCAAGCACCACAAATTTCAGTAAAGGATAATACTTCGGCATTTAAAATGATTAATTGATCACCTGTTATTTTTTTTGAAATATATAAATCATTGATTTTTTGAAATAGCATTTTTGCTACCTGATTGGGTTTGTGTTTGTGATGGTCAATTTCTAAATCAACATCATCAAATAATTGCTTACTGGTATCAGCATCATTCAAATGTTTATGTAAAATAGATGCATAACTCGGAATCATTTTTCTAAAATAATTGCGGTCTTTTTCATCCTCCAAGATCACCGATAATTTGATAGCAAAATTCCGGCTGTTGTTGACTAAACTTCCCCACATTTTACGTCCTTCCCACCAACGGTCATAAGCAGTATTGGTTCTGAAAACTAATAATAATGAAATTACAAACCCCAACATCCCGTGCATGATGGTAATATTCTTCACATAGCTATTGTCTGCTAATTGCCAATATTCGACTTCTAAGTACCCAATAATTCCCGAATAAGCGCCAATGGCCATCATTATTGGAAATAAGGTTCTAAAAGTATCTGCTTTATGGAAACGAAAGATAAAAGTAAACCAGTCTTTTGTATTGTATGAAATCATTTTAGGCTAAATTTTTTACAAATTTAAATTAAAAACTGAGATTACCCGCCAATTCTTTTAGTGCAATTTCAGATAATTTAGCTTGAAATTGAGCATTGCTGTAACGCACCTTCGCATTGACATAATTCAATTGTGCTGCTCTGAATTCTAAAGTGGTAATAGTTCCAATTCTAAATTTATCTAATGTAATATTTAAATTCTGCTTAGCAATTGCTTCATTTTTTTCTTCTAAAGCAATCAATTCCAAATTGGTCAAATAGGTTTGATAAGAAATAGATAATTGTGAATGCAAGGCCAAATTTTGCTGTTCGATTGTTATTTTAGAATTCTCAATCTGAATTTTGGCGATTTTCTCGTTTCTGTTTTGTGCAAATCCATCAAATAAATTCAAGGAAGCGCTAAAACCGTAATTCAATCCTTTGGATGCCGATTGTGATACAAATCCAAGACTGGATTGACTTTCAGAAAAATTGTAGCCTGTATTTATTTTTATGTTAGGATAACGCCCTGATTTTATTTGTTTTAACTGTAATTCAGAAACTCTTTTATTAATGATTTGGGTTTCTAATTGCGGGTTTTGTTTCTCTGCTAAAGCGCTTAATTCCGGAAGCAATAATTGGTTGTCAACTACAATTTTTTCAACCACTTTGAAATCAATATTAACATCTCTGGCAAGTATTTGATTCAATAGAATTTTAGTATTTACAAACAATTCTTTTTGCCTCAACAGCGTAACTTTATCTGTATTTAAATCCACTTGTGCATTTAAAACTTCCAGTTTTGATGCCTTTCCAATAGTAAATCGGTTTTGTGCCAAAGTCAATCGCTGATTAGAAATAACGATTGTGGAGTCTAAAGCAGCTAATTGCTGTTGTTGTTGTACCAAATCAAAATAAGTTGCATTGACATCACTGATTTTTGTAATTATGGTTAGTTTTAACTGGGCTTCTCCTAATTTTTGTAACTCTTTTAGTTGATCTAGTCTGGCAAACATACGCAGTCCGTCAAAAATTGTCCAATCCAATCCAATCCCATAACTTAAACTGTTGTTTTTAGCATTGTCTAATTCTGTTTCTGTTCCGTCCTGGCGTGTTTGCGAACTGTTTTGAACACTATTATTGTCCACAATTGTAGCAGTAACTTTAGGCAACATAGTTGCATTTCCTGGACTTACGTTAGTTTTGTCGATTAATAAATTGTTTGACGCAATTTTGATTTCATAATTATTTTCTAATGCAATTTTTATGGCATCTTCAACAGTTAATACTTCTTGAGCATTGGTTTTGACAATACAAAAGAGTATCACAATTAAACTTCTAAATAGTAATTTAGTATTCATCATAATTCAATGTCTTTTTAAAATCATTAAATTCTTGCAAACAAAAAATTATTTGAAAGAGTTAAAAAAGTATTTATTTTTTTAAATGAACTTAAAGATCTTATATGTTTTTATATAACATGTTTAAGTTCATTTAAGTTTTTTGATATAAATGAAAAAGGAAATATGTTATTTTACTGCTTTTTCATATTCTTCAATATGATCAAATTCAGGGTAATGTTTTCTTGCTTTTGACCACATCAAATACATCGCAGGAATAACAAATAAAGTTAAAACCAAAGAGAAAATAGTTCCACCTACAATCACAACTCCCATTCCAATTCTACTGGTTGAAGCAGCTCCAAGCGACAATGCAATAGGTAATGCTCCTAATGAAATGGCTAAACTCGTCATTAAAATAGGTCGCAATCTCGCTTCAGATGCTTCTAGTATCGCATCAATTTTTGATTTTCCTTGCTCTCGTAACTGATTCGCAAATTCGACAATCAGAATTCCGTTCTTGGTAACTAGACCAATAAGCATTACGGTACCAATTTGGCTAAAAATATTCCAGGTTTGACCAAAAAGCCATAACGAAAATAGCGCTCCGGCAACTGCCATTGGCACCGTCAAAATGATAATGAAAGGATCAATGAAACTTTCAAATTGTGCTGCTAAAATCAAAAATATAAGTAGCAAAGCTAATCCAAAGGCGAAAGAAGTATTCGAGCTGCTTTCTACATAATCTCTGGATTCTCCACCTAAATCGGTTGTGAATGTGTCGTCTAAAACTTTGGCTTTTATCTCATTCATCGCATCAATTCCATCGCTTATACTTTTGCCTGGAGCAAGACCAGCAGAAACCGTAGCCGACATGTATCGGTTATTATGATACAATTGTGGAGGATTACTTTTCTCTTCAATGGTTACCACATTGTCCATTTGAATTAATTCCCCTTTATTGTTTTTGACATACATGGAGGTTAAATCCAATGGTTTTGAACGGTCTTCTTGATTAAACTGTCCAATTACTTGATATTGCTTTCCATTTCTCATGAAATAACCAAAACGTTGACCACTTAAAGAAAGTTGCAGAGTTTGTGCAATATCAATTACTGATATTCCCAAACTCTCCGCTTTTTCTCTGTTGATACTAACATTGATTTCTGGCTTGTTGAATTTTAAATTTACATCACTTACAGCAAAAGTTGGATTTTTACCCACTTCATCCATAAAAACTGGAATTTTTTCTCTTAATTTCTCAAAGTTTGGAGCTTGAATAATGTATTGAATCGGTAGGCCTCCACGTCTGTTTACAGCGATTGTAGGTTGTTCAATTACCGAGGTTTTTGCATTAGGATATTGTTTGGACCATTTAGTCAATTTTTGTGCAATCTCTTTTTGGGAATCTTTCCTTTCGTTAGGTTCTACCAAAGAAACCCGAATGAAGCCACTATTCACAGACGAAGACCCAAATCCAGGAGAAGTAATCACTAAACTCACTTTTTTTCCAGGAATGGAATCGTCTACTAATTTTGACATTTCCTGCATGAAACGATCAGTATATTCGTAAGTAGATCCTTCAGGAGTTGACATACGCATTACAAACCCACTGCGGTCGTCATATGGGGCAGTTTCTTTTTGCAAAATATTAAAAAACAAATAAATCAGTCCAAAACAAGCAATCAAAATAGGAAAACTCAACCATTTCCTTTTCATGAAACGCTGTAAAGCACTAGCGTAACTACTGTTTAGTTTTTCAAAATACGGTTCTGTACGAATGTAGAATTTTGATTTTTTTTGTTCGCCACCTTTCATCAAATAAGCATTCAACATAGGGGTTAAGGTCAATGATACAAATGCTGAAATTAGTACTGCAGCACCAATAACCACACCGAATTCCCTAAACAACCGCCCAACAAATCCTTCGAGGAAAATTACAGGTAAAAATACAGCGGCTAAGGTTATCGAAATCGAAATTACTGCAAAAAATATTTCATTAGATCCTTTTATTGCTGCTTCAATAGGCGTCATGCCTTCTTCTACTTTCTTGAAAATATTTTCAGTTACAACAATTCCATCATCGACCACAAGACCAGTAGCAAGAACAATCGCTAATAAAGTCAATACATTTATCGAAAATCCAAAAAGCCACATAATAAAGAATGTTGCAATCAACGAAACGGGAATATCAATTAAAGGTCTGAAAGCAATAGCCCAATCTCTAAAAAATAAATAGATAATCAAAATTACCAAAATGATAGAAATCCCTAAAGTTTCGGCTACTTCAATCACTGATTTTTTTACAAATATGGTATTGTCGATGGCAATATTTAACTTAATATCTTTAGGTAAGTCTTTTTTTAATTTTTCGAATTCTTTATAAAAAGCAGTTGAAATATCTAAATAATTAGCACCGGGAAGTGGTACAATAGCCACACCAACTAAAGGCGTGCCTGATTGTGTCATTTGAGTTTCGGTATTTTCAGGACCTAAACTTGCTGTTCCAATGTCGCTTAAACGAATTACTTTTTCACCAACTGAACGGATAATGATGTTGTTGAATTCTTCAGGCTTGGACAGATTTCCAACCGTTTTAACGGTAAGTTCAGTGTTTTTTCCGGTCAGTTTTCCTGAAGGGAGTTCCACATTTTGTTTATTCAACGCATCACGAACATCCGAAATCGTACAACCATAAGACGCTAATTTCACTGGGTCAATCCACAAACGCATCGCGTATCTTTTTTGTCCCCAAATTTGAACACCACTTACCCCTGGAATTGTTTCTAATCGTTGTGAAATTACATTTTCGGCATAATCACTAAGTTCCAATGCATTTCGGGTATCACTTTGTACCGTCATTGAAATAATGGCATCTCCATTGGCATCAGCCTTAGAAACAACTGGAGGAGCATCAATATCTTGTGGTAAGTTTCTTACTGCTTGTGACACTTTATCACGTACATCATTGGCAGCTTCTTCCAGATTTTTATCTAAATTAAATTCGATTGTGATATTACTACTTCCCTGGGCACTTGATGAAGTAACGTTTCTGATTCCGTCAATTGAGTTAATGGCTTTTTCGAGCGGTTCAGTAATTTGGGATTCAATGATATCTGAATTAGCTCCGGCATAGTTTGTCCGAATCGAAATTTGGGCCGGGTCAATAGAAGGGAATTCTCGTACTCCCAGAAAACTGTACCCAATAATACCGAACAATACAATTGCTAAATTAATAACAATGGTAAATACGGGCCTTCTTATACTTGTAGTAGATAAACTCATTTAGATTTTATATTTCTGATTCTTGATTTCTGATTTTAGATTTCGTAGCCAATCTTTATCAGGATTTTTTAAAACTTTAAGCATTTAAGTAAATTAAGTTTTATATGCCTTAGCGTACTATAATTACTCAAGAGAGTTGTATTTATTGCTGTGCTTTTTTATTTAAGAGAGCTAATTTTTGTTTTTAAAATTACAGAAATTCTACGATGAGTTTTTAAAATCTGAAATCAAAAATCGTTAATCTTCAATCAAAAATCTATTTTATTTTCACCTTAACAGGAATTTCATCTTTTAATGACATTACAGCACTTGTCAAAACGGTATCTCCAGCTTTTAAGCCTGAAAGAACCAGAATTGAAGCATCAGTTCTTGTTGCGGTTTCAATCATTACTTCTTTAGCTTTCCCATTTCTTGAGATGAAAACTTTTTTTCCGTTTTGTACCGGAATAATAGCTTCTGAAGGAACTTCAATGGCATCTTTAATGATTTCCAAAGGCAATTCAACATTAGCAAATGTTCCTGGTAATAATTTGCCGTTTCTGTTTTCTGCAATTGCTCGAACTTGTAATGTCCTTGTTGCTACTTCAACTCCTGGCTCGATAGCATAAACTTTAGCAGCATATTTATCAGTTGAACCTGCAACAGTAAAAGTTAATTGTGTATTTGTTTTTACCTGGGTTGCATATTTTTCAGGAATCGAAAAAGTAATTTTTAGTTTACCAATATTAACTAATTTTGCCACTAGAAGTGTTGGTGTAATATACGTTCCCGGAGAAATGGAACGAAGTCCTATTTTTCCTGAAAATGGTGCTCTAACGGATGTTTTTGATATTTGTGCTTTTATCAGTTGACTTTGAGATTGTGCCGATTTTAAATCTGCTCTGGCAACATCATATTCTTCTTGGCTGATAGCCTCTTTTTGTAATAATAATTTAGCTCTTCTTTCGTTTTCGGATGCTAAACCTTCTTTGGTGGTCATTTGTCTCAATTGAGCTCTCAGTTCAATATCATTTACTTTAAAAAGCACTTGTCCTTTGCTGACATTACTGCCTTCCTGAAAATAAATACCTTCTACAATACCAGAAACTTCACTTCTGATTTCTACTTGCTCATTTGCTTCGATGGAACCGGAAAGCGACAGGTTATTATCAAAAGTTTCCGGGTGGACAACGATTCCTGTTACATTAATAGGTTTGTCTTTTCCTCCTTTATCATTTCCTCCTTCATTTTCACTTTTGTTTGCATTGATTCGGTAACCTATAAACCCAATAATTCCGATGGTTAATAAGGCGTAAACTAAGTATTTTATTTTCATGGGATAAGAGTAATATTGCGTTAAAGAAAACTATTTAAGATTGATTTAACAAAATTAGGGTTTACTATTGGGAATATTTGTTTTGTTAATTTTTATTTAACGTTTGTACATACAAATATTAATGAAATTTAGAATGACAAAGGGCATAATATTTCTTCATTTAGTTCCTAATTTGACTCTAAAAAATGGGAATGGTTTAACCAATAATTCTATAAAAGAAATATTTTTTGTAGAATTTACTTCAAAGGGTGGAATTTATAAAGGGATTTAAACAAATACGAAATGTAAAGACATCTAAGTTTTTACGAGCATTATAAGATCCTAGTATTTGTAATTTAAAAACGAATAGACAAAACAAAGTATTGATAAATAGGGGCTTAATTCCCATTTAAAGTAATAAATAAGTGTTGGGATTAGAATGACCATTTTCTTAGATAAACTTACATTTCTTACTCTGTTAAAAAAAATGTTTGTCCTATTTTGATTTAACTAATATAATTCCAAATGTTTTTCTTTTTGGTCATCTCGATAAAAACAGCTCTTAAAGCAGCATGCTCGGGTTTTTGCATTCCTGCATCTTCCTTTAGCAATTTCAATGCATAGTTTCTGGCTAATGCCAAAGTATCCCTGTCTCTAACTAAATCGGCAATTTGAAGGTTGAGCACGCCACTTTGTTGGGTTCCCATTAAATCGCCAGGACCGCGAAGCTTCAAATCTACTTCAGCAATTTCGAAACCATCATTGGTTTGCACCATCGTTTCCATTCGGGTTTTACTGTCGGAACTTAATTTATGGCTCGTCATCAGGATGCAATAACTTTGTTCCGCACCACGACCCACGCGACCGCGAAGCTGATGCAGTTGCGATAATCCAAACCGTTCCGAACTTTCAATAATCATTACACTCGCATTAGGAACATTTACGCCGACTTCAATTACCGTTGTGGCTACCATAATATTGGTTTTTCCTTCCGAAAAGCGTTTCATTTCAGCATCTTTATCCGCAGGTTTCATTTTTCCATGCAGGATTGAAATCGAATAGTGTGGCAGCGGAAAATCTCTCGAAATGCTTTCGTAACCATCCATTAAATCCTTAAAATCCATTTTTTCGGATTCCTGAATCAGCGGATAGACAATATAGATTTGGCGGCCCAAAGCGATTTCGTCCCGCAGGAATTTCCAAACTTTTAATCGGTTGCTGTCAAAACGGTGTACGGTTTGAATCGGTTTTCGTCCCGGAGGCAATTCGTCAATTACTGAAATATCTAAATCGCCATACAAACTCATCGCCAAAGTTCTGGGAATAGGCGTGGCGGTCATCACCAAAACGTGTGGCGGGATTATTTCCCCTCCTTTGGAGGGGTCAGGGGTGGATTTTCTCCACAGTTTAGAGCGTTGTTCTACGCCAAAACGGTGTTGTTCATCAATCACGGCCAGTCCTAAATTCTTAAATTTCACTTTGTCTTCCAGTAAAGCATGCGTTCCGATGAGAATATGTAACGTGCCGTTTTCCAGTTCTTCATGGATAATTCTTCGCTGTGCTATTTTGGTGGATCCGGTTAGTATTCTAATGTTGATATTTAAAGTTGCTGCCAATTCTGATAAACCAATGAAATGCTGATTGGCGAGGATTTCAGTGGGTGCCATCAAGCACGCTTGGAAACCATTATCAAGTGCCAAAAGCATGCTCATAAAAGCGACAATGGTTTTTCCAGAACCTACATCACCTTGCAGTAATCGGTTCATTTGGGCGTTGCTGCCCATATCAGTTCGTATTTCTTTGATTACTCTCTTTTGGGCGTTGGTTAATTGAAAAGGCAAATGATTCTGATAAAAATCATTGAAATATTCGCCCACAGTAGTAAACGGATGTCCTTTTATTTTATGTTTTCGAATGAGATTCTTCGTGATTAATTGCAATTGGATAAAGAATAATTCTTCGAAAATTAATCGGAATTTGGCTTTCGCCAAAACATCAGCGCTTTTTGGAAAATGAATGTTGAATAAAGCTGCTTTTTTAGGAATCAGTTTCAATTCGTTAATCAAATAATCCGGCAAGGTTTCCGTGAACAACGCTTGCGTTTCCAGAAACAATTGTTGCATTAGTTTATTAATCACTCGGTTCGAAATCCCGCGATTCGTTAAGGTTTCTGTCGAAGGATAAACAGGTTGCATTGCCGAACGCAGACTTTGTTCGTGTTCGCTCATCAATTCAATTTCCGGATGCGCCATATTGAAAGCATTTCCAAAAGACGTGCATTTCCCGAAAATTACACAAATTTCATTAAGCTTTAAACTTTCCCGAATCCATTTGTGACCTTGAAACCAAACGAGTTCCATTTGGCCTGTATCATCCACAAAAGTCGCCACCAATCGTTTTTGGTTTCTGCCAAATTCAACGGTTTTGATGTTGATTATTTTACCGATTATTTGAACTTCGGCACTATTATTTTGTAGTTCGTTAATTTTGTAATACCGCGTTCGGTCAATGTATCTGTTCGGAAAAAAATTAACCAAATCCACGTACTTATAAATTCCCAATTCCTTACGCAGCAATTCGCCCCGATTGGGACCAACGCCTTTGAGGTATTCTATGGGAGTGAGTAGGAGGTTTTGCTGCATGCTGCGAAGATAGTTTTTTGTTTGGAAATTTGGAAATAGGAAAAATTGAAATTAGTGTAAGAAAATTGGTATATTTGGAAAATGAATTATAGTATTCATTCGACATGTTTTATATTTAAACATAGTACTTATCCACTAATTATAATTAAATGAAACGATTTTCAATTACACTCTTTTTATGTGGGCTTCTCACAAGCGGTTTTTCACAATCTATATCAAAAACGGATAATATTAAAAACCTTCTTGAATTAACAGGCTCGGGAAAATTAGGTGTTCAAGTGGGAGAAAATATGATTATTAGCTTCAAAAAAAGCTATCCTAATGTACCGGTAGAATTTTGGGATAATTTTTTAAAAGAGATCAATTCTGATACTCTAATAAATTTGATTATTCCAATTTATGATAAATATTATACTGAATCGGAAATAAAGCAACTAACTGAATTTTATCAGTCCTCTTTGGGGAAGAAATTAATAGCAATAATGCCTTTAGTACTCCAAGAATCAATGCAAGCTGGACAAACTTGGGGGAAAGAGATTGGAGAAAAAGTTTATAACAATCTAGAGGAAAAAGGGTTTGTGAAAAAAGAGTAAATACAGCTGTTGAATCGTGATCAATAAAGAGTAGAATAACCTAAAAAAGTATTCTTACTTTAGCTCCCATATTCAGGAAAGCTGAATTGATTTGGATGACCATTAAAAATATAAAATGATACTAGATAAAATTGAAAATTATAAACTGTATGAGAACCTAAGCGAAAGAATAGCTAAAGGATTTGAATTTATTAACAAAACTGATTTAGTCGAATTAGAGTCGGGTAAATATCAAATTGACAATGATACTGTTTTTGCAATTGTGCAGGAATATAATACAAAGGAAGTAGAAGATTGTAAATTAGAAGGACATACTAAGTATATCGATATACAATATGTTATAAAAGGTGTTGAATTGATGGGAGTTACGACAAAAAAAAATCAAAAAATGATTTTTACTGATGAAGAAAAAGATTATTCATTTTTTGAAGGAGAAACCTCTTTAATTAGAGTAGAAGAAGGAATGTTTACCTTGTTTTTTCCAGATGATCTTCATAGACCTTGTGTAAAAGCGGAACAAATTTCTAAAGTAAAAAAAGTTGTTGTAAAGGTGCGAATTTGATAATACTATCAATTGTGTTCCCCTCCTAAAGATTAAAGAAAAAAACTATAAAATACCTCGTTTGAGTCTTCTTTAGCGAGGTTCTTTTTTTATAAAATTGCCTTTAAAAGAAATTCTAAACAATCAAAATATTTCTTCTACGTTTTCTCATTTCAGAATTTTTATGCAATGATTCCAATCAATTAAATTGTGAATTCCGTTTCAAACGCAATATCTTTGAACACTTAAAAAGTATTAAAAATGACAACTCATCTCGCATTACTTCGTGGTATCAATGTTTCCGGTCACAACATGATAAAAATGGAGGCGCTGAAAACTACTTTGGAAGCTATAGGTTTTCAAAATGTGGTAACCTACATACAATCAGGAAATGTTTTTGTGGATACGGAAGAGGAAAATGCTTCCAAAGTTGGTTTTCAAATCAAGCAGGAAATTTTCAAAGTTTTTGGACATGAGGTGCCTATTGTGGTTATAGGTCCTGCGGATTTAGAAGCCTGTCTCAAGAATAATCCTTTTTTGAAAGAAAAAGATATTGATACTAAGAAGTTATACGTGGCGTTTATTTCTACCGCTTTGCAAAGCAACAGTATAAATGATTTGAAAATTAGTCAGTTTAAACCGGATGAAGCTAGTATTGATGGCAGTAGAATTTTCATTAAATACGCCGTTGGTGCTGGAAAAACACGTTTTGATCAAAAATACATCGAGAAAAAACTGAATGTTACTGCCACAATCCGAAATTGGAATACGGTCACACACTTGTTGAAAATGTACGAAGAAAGATAAAAGGATACTAAAAAAGTTAGCTGTGAATGACACTAATTTGGACTAATTTATTTTGGTATTTAAAAAAGTAAATAATTATAATTTGACGCAACCTTTTATAATTGGCATCATCTATATAGTAGCTGTAAAAACTGACATATGAAACATTTTACTATTCTTGTTGCTTTTCTTTCTATTTTTAATTCCTGCTCAAAAGATGCTTTAATAACAGATAATACCGGTTATTACGGTAAATGGAATTTGGTAAAAATGTCGGGTTCTATTGCTAATTCCGAAACTACAGGTTCAGCAATGGAATGGCAAGAATTTTATTTGTTCAACTCTAATGGAACATTTACAAAATCCAGAGAAAGAAATATGATTAAAACAATCATTTCAGGAACATATTCTGCTACAAATCATTCGGACGGCATGTATTTAGAATTGACATATCCCAATGACAGCGAGATTATAGGAAACTGTTACGGAAACCTAAAGGAGGAACTTTATTTTACCGATAAGAACAATTTATCAAGTACTTGGAAAAGCTGTGATGGGCCTGGATTAGAATACAAAAAGTAAATTATAAGTGTAGGTTGCAACATTTTTCTTACCATTTGGTTAGGGTTAATTCTAGAATTATATGGCACTTCTGAAAAGAGTACTCGAAGTTTTTAACTTTTATGTGCTCTTTTTTTATGCTTATACTAAAATTATAAACAATTGTACGCGGAAAAGTTATATATTAAACATGAAATTATTTATATTTACTCCTGATTAACAATGAACAAGTGTTTTCTGTAGCATTTAAAACCCTAACCTTTAAATAGATGATTTTTAGACTTTCTTTTATCCTCACTGTACTATTTGTTTGTACTTCGATAGCACAAAATGGAACTCCAAACGACTACTTGTCGGCTCAATTTCACAAAGAACGAAGAGAAGCTTTGCGTAAAAAAATGCCAAATAATAGCGTTGCAGTATTTTTTGGAAATCCTGTTCGGAATCGAGCCAATGATGTTGATTATGTGTACCATCAAGATCCTGATTTTTATTACTTAACAGGATACAAAGAACCCAATTGTGTTTTGGTCATTTTTTCGAATAATCAAACGGATAAAGGCGGAAAAAACTATAACGAAATTCTTTATGTACAGGAAAAAAATCCAAAAGCGGAGCAGTGGACTGGAATACGTCTGGGGACCGAAGGTGCTAAAAAGGATTTAGGTTTTGAAATGGCGCTAAATGGGGCAGCGTTTCTGAACTCCGGAATTGATTATATGAGTTTTAACAATGTACTATTTAAGGAATTTGAAAATGACACCAGAAATTCAAAACGAGATAAAGCCGATTTGTATAAATTGATTGAAGCTTTTAAAACTCAAATTGGCTATGATGTAAAAGCAGAAAAGCAAATAGATTCTAATTTGCAAAATGAAATTAATACTAAAAAAAGTATTACTGCAAAAAAAGCAACTACAGATACCAAATCGATTGCAACCTACATGGCGAGTTTGCGGGAGAAAAAATCCAAAGAAGAAATGGTTTTGCTTACCAAAGCGGTTCGGATTTCGGCAATGGGACAACGTGAAATCATGAAAGCCATGCATTCTGGAATGTCTGAAACTGAAATCCAAGGTGTTCATGAGTTTGTGTATAAAAAGTATGGCAGTGAGTTTGAAGGCTATCCGTCAATCGTGGGAGCCGGCAATAATGGTTGTGTATTGCATTATATTGAAAACAGCAAAATGAAAGTAGAAAATGATTTGGTTCTAATGGATTTAGGTGCTGAATATCACGGTTACACCGCCGATGTTACCCGAACTATTCCTGCAAACGGAAAATTCTCCACCGAGCAAAAGCTAATTTATGATTTGGTTTATGATGCTCAAGAAGCAGGAATTGCTACCGCAAAAACAGGAAATAGCTTTAGTGCTCCGGATATTGCGGCACGCAAAACAATCAGTGATGGTTTGTTGAAATTAGGAATTACTAAAACGGCAGATGAATCTCGAAAATATTTTCCTCATGGGACTTCGCATCACATAGGGTTAGATGTCCATGATCCAGGATTGTACAATAATTTTGAGGAAAATATGGTGGTCACAGTCGAACCTGGAATTTATATTCCGAAAGGAAGCGATTGTGATAAAAAATGGTGGGGAATTGCCGTACGAATCGAAGATGATATTTTAATTACTGCTAATGGTCCGGTTAATTTATCTGCGGAAGCACCTAGAAAATCAAATGAAATTGAAGCGCTTATGAAAGAAAAAAGTGTTTTTGATAGTTTTTCTTTACCAAAATTGGATTAAAAAATTCTATTTTCCCTAAAAAACTCCGTTGTCTCATGACTTCGGAGTTTTTTATAGAAAATTACTTAGCTACTAAATCACAATACCAAAACCCGAAATCAAACGCATCGGAAGCACTCGTGTCGCAAGCGGTATTCGATGAATCTTGTTCTTTTGGCTTTTCGTATTTTCTATAAACGATTTCGCCAATTTCGAAATCTATGGGTTTGGAGAAAATAGGACCGTCAAAAGTAAAGGTGTGAAATTCGCCATTTTCACCGCAAATATCTACGTTTTCTGGTAAATCGTTGATGAAATCCTGATCGATAACACGACCTATAAAGCTTTTGTCAAGAAACCGTTCGTTTACACAAACGACAATCGTTTTAAATCCTAAACTTATAAATTCCTGAATCAAGTCGTGGGTTGGGATTTTCCAAAGCGGGAAAACACCTTCAAAACCTATTTCTGCTAATTTGTCTTCACGATATTTTCGTAAATCTTCCAGAAATATATCTCCAAAAATAGAATGCGTAACGCCTTGGTCTTTTAATTTGGCCAATGTTTCCTGCATAACTTTTTCATAGACTTCCATCGTGGGCATTTCTGGAATTTGCATGATTTCAAGCGGTAATCCAATGCTTTGGGCTTGTTGTTCCAATAATTCTGCTCGAACACCATGCATGGAAATACGTTGGAATTGTTGGTTTACGCTGGTAAGCAAACAGCTAATTTCGAATTCTGAATTTTGTAATGTTTTGTATAAAGCAAGCGCAGAATCTTTTCCGCTGCTCCAATTAAATAGGGCTTTCTTTTTCAATGGGATTTTCTTGTGGTTTTCTGTGGGTAAACTTACAAAATTTGTACTATTAGTTTGGTAAACCTTTGTAACTTTGAAAATCGCACCAATCATTTTAAATGCCATTATTTAAAAATAAATATCAAACCGAATCGAATAGATTGAAAAATTGGGATTATTCAAGTGAAGCAATCTATTTCATTACGTTAGTTACCCAAAATAGAAAATGTATTTTTGGAACCATTGATGATGACAATATGGTATTAAATGATAACGGAAAAATGATTGAAACGGAATTGTTGAGATCAATAGCAATAAGAGAACGTTGGTTTTTTCATAATTGGGTTATTATGCCCAATCATATTCATTTGTTGATTGAAATTGTTTCGTCATCCGTAGAGACGCACGATGTAGAGACGCACTGCGGTGCGTCTCTACGATCGAAATCGGGACCACCTAAATTATCCCGAAAACCGAATTCCATTTCGTCCTTTGTTGCGATTTTTAAATTGGTTACTACCAAACAAATTAATATATTAATTGACAATTATGGTACGCAATGTAGAGACGCACAATGTAGAGACGCACTGCAGTGCGTCTCTACCAAAGAACCGGAACAACCAATCATAAACACAATTTGGCAAACGAATTATCACGATCATATTGTCCGAAATTATAATTCATTCGATACAATATATCATTACATAAAAAATAATCCAAAAAATTGGAATACAGATTCCATAAATTCAAATTTAGAATGAAATACCTTTTCCTCTTACAATCCACACTAATATTTGCTCAGCAAATCCAATTTGTTGATTTTAAACTGGTTAATGGGCAAATAACAATTAATCCTAAAGATAAATCTGTTAGAGGAGCAGTCAGTTATTGGTTTGATGTTTTAAAAGCCACGGATACCATTAAAATTGACGCCCAAAATATGGATTTTTCCGATGTAGAATTGAATCAGAAAGAAATTCAATTTACTACTAATGGAAAGCAAATTTTACTTATTTCCTCCTTCAAAAAAGGAACAAATAATATTAGTTTTAATTATGTTGCCAAGCCAAAGCAAGCCTTGTATTTCGTTGGTTCTGAAGAGAATGATAATGTGCAAATTTGGACGCAGGGACAAGGAAAAAATACCAGTAATTGGTTTCCAAGTTTTGATGATGTGAAAGAGAAAGTGATTTTTAATTTAGAAGTTGTTGTTGATTCTAAATACCAAGTGATTTCTAACGGAATCTTAAAAAGCAAAGTGAATAACAATTCGATGACGAATTGGAGATTCAATATGCAAAAACCGATGAGTTCTTATTTATTGATGCTCGCCATCGGAAAATTTGAAAAACAAACACAAAGATCAAATTCGGGAATTCCTTTAGAAATGTACTATGAATCCAAAGACAAATCTAAATTTGAACCAACCTATCGGTATTCAAAGCAGTTATTTGATTTTTTGGAAAAAGAAATAGGAGTGAAGTATCCTTGGGAAATATACAAACAAGCTCCCGTTCGTGATTTTTTGTATGCCGGAATGGAAAATACCGCGGCAACTTTATTTTCCACTCGTTATGTAGTGGATGCTACAGGTTTTGAAGACCGAAGCTATACGAATGTAAATGCACATGAATTGGCGCACCAATGGTTTGGTAATTTAGTCACTGCCGGAAGTAGCAAGCAACATTGGCTTCAGGAAGGTTTCGCAACCTATTATGCATTATTGGCTGAAAAGGAAATTTACGGCGAAGATTATTTTTATTCCAAATTATATGAATCGGCAAAACAATTAAAGTTTGCTTCCAGAACCGATACAATTCCTGTTTTGAATGCCAAAGCCAGTTCATTGACTTTCTACCAAAAAGGCGCTTGGGCATTGTTTGTTTTGCACGAAGCGATAGGCAAAAAGGCTTTTAAAAAAGCAGTAAAATGTTATTTGAAAAAACATTCGTTTCAAACGGTAAATACACAAGATTTCTTTGCTGAAATTAAAAAATTGTCACATTATGACTTGAATAGTTTTAGTAAAGTATGGCTTGAAACAACTGTTTTTAATACACAACAAGCTAATGCGTTATTAAATAAAAATAAGGCAATTCAAATATTATTTGAAGTAGAAAAATTAAGAAATAAACCGTTGTTTGAGAAAGAAGATTTTTTTGCTGAAACATTACAATCTGATGTTTATTTCACGGTTAAAGAAGCAATAGTCAATCAATTAAAAGAAGTGAAATTTGAAGACAAAGTCGTGCTTTTAAGCTTGGCTTTGGAAACTAAAAACATACACGTTCGTCAAGCGATTGCGGCAACATTAAATGAAATTCCTGAAAATTTTAGAGCGCAATATGAGACTTTACTCGATGATAAATCCTATCAAACACAAGAAATAGTGTTGTATAATTTATGGAATAATTTTCCGGAACAACGCGCTCGATATTTGGATAAATCAAAAGAATGGATTGGTTTTAGTGATTATAATCTGCGAACTTTATGGTTGTCATTAGCATTGTCGACACACAATTATTCAACAAATAAAGAACCATTGATAGATGAATTAATTAATTATTCATCGTCTAATTATGAAGCAACCATTCGTCAAGATGCTTTAGAGAAGCTACTTGCTTTTAATATAATCAATGATGAAGTATTGAAAAATTTGGTAAAAGCAACAACACATCACATGTGGCAATTTTCGAAATTTGGAAGAGACAATATTAGAAGATTACTGAAGAATGCGACAATAAGAGTTTCTTTCGAAAGAATTCTACCGAATTTAAATGAAACGGAGCAGTTTCAATTGAATCGGTTATTGAAAGAATAACGGTTTATATCAATTAAGCATAGATTTTTTTTAACTTAAATGAACTTATATTCCTTACATGGTTAGCATTTATAACCATGTAAGGAATATAAGTTCATTTAAGAAATGGTGTTAATATTCTACCACAATTGTCCCACTTCGTTTTTGATATACGCCAAAGCCGCATTACTTGGAGATTGTTTTTCCATTAAATCATTCAAAAGGACTTCACGCAATTTATCAGCACTATCCACACGATCACTCATGTTGGCTTTTCGAATCATTTGAATGGTAGTATTTTTGGCTGTCACCATAATGGTCCAACATTCATCAGACATATAAATTTGTTGTGTCAAATTATGTTCAAATTCCTGTTCGATTTGTGCAATTATAAAATTTTCATAATCATTTTTATCTTGCGAAAGAGGAGCAATTCGAATCAATAATTTTGTAGGATTGATACGTTCCAAATACAACGTCATGCGCTCAAATGCTTGTAAGCGTAAGGGTAAAGCGTTTTTCTGAGCTTCTTTGTGTAACAAATAACGGCGTCTTCCTTCTTCGTTTTTGGTATGGAGATCAAAAAAATAATAGGCCACAAGTCCTGTAACAACTGCCGGTAAAGTATAACTTAATAATGCTATGATTGGTATTGATTCCATTTTATTTGTACGGTTTATAAAAGCAAAAATATACTTTTTTCATTATAAATCAACTTCATTTTATTAGCAATAAATCATTTCGAGTAGTATTTTTACCATTTATTGCCCTGAATATTTAATCTCGATTATTAGCATGGAAACGTACGTATTGGTTTTGCTTTGTTTAGCTGCATTTGCCGCAGGATTTATAGATGCGATTGTAGGCGGTGGCGGACTGATACAAACGCCTATGGGGTTGATATTATTACCTAGTTTACCCGTTTCAACAGTTATTGGGACCTTAAAAGTTCCTGCTTTCAGCGGCACCTCTTTTGCGGCCTATCAATATCTTAAAAAGGTCGACATGAACTGGAAATTGCTTGGAATTATGATGTTGTTGGCTTTTCCTTCGGCATTTTTAGGTTCTACATTATTGACGTATGTGAGTAATGATTTTATGAAGCCATTATTATTGGTTGTTCTTTCATTTTTAGTGGTTTATACTTATGCAAAGAAGAATTTTGGGCAACATATTGAAAAAATGCATTCGCCCAGAACACAAATATTAAATGCTATTGCAATCAGTTTTGTAGTGGGTTTGTATGATGGGTTTATTGGTCCTGGAACAGGTAGTTTTCTGGTCGTGGCATTTATCGCTATCATGGGATTTGATTTTTTGCATGCTTCCGCAAATGCTAAAATGGTGAATCTGTCGACTAACTTTGGTTCCATTTGTTTGTTCATTTTGAAAGGTAAAATTATTTGGGCAATAGCCATACCGATGGCTGCCAGTAATGCTTTTGGCGGATGGATTGGAGCGAAACTAGCCATAAATAAAGGAAATAGTTTCATTCGAATTTTCTTTTTGGTGGTTGTTATCGGTACATTAATTCGATTTGCCTACGATGTGTTTTTCAAATAATAAATACAGAATGTCTTATTAAAATGAATAGCAAAATGAATTAGCCAATTGTTGTTTTTTGGTACTTAAAACCTCATTCAAAATCGCTATTTTTGCATAATATAATTTAAAAATTTCCATGCATAAATATATCGATCAACTTAACGAAGCGCAACGCGAACCCGTTTTACAAAAAGACGGTCCTATGATAATTATTGCAGGAGCAGGTTCTGGTAAAACGCGGGTGTTGACCATAAGAATTGCTTATTTGATGAATCAGGGAGTTGATGCGTTTAGCATTCTATCTCTGACTTTTACCAACAAAGCAGCTCGAGAAATGAAAAAACGTATCTCTGATATTGTAGGTGCTGGTGAGGCCAAAAATCTTTGGATGGGAACCTTTCACTCTGTTTTTGCTCGAATTCTTCGTTCAGAAGCGGAACATTTGGGTTATCCTTCGAATTTTACTATATATGATTCCCAAGATTCATTACGTGCCATTTCTGGAATTATCAAAGAAATGCAATTGGACAGAGACGTATACAAACCAAAACAGGTTTTGAGCAGGATTTCCAATTTCAAAAATAGTTTGATTACGGTAAAAGCCTATTTCAATGATCCTGATTTGCAAGAAGCCGATGCCATGTCTAAAAAACCTCGAATGGGGGAAATTTATCAGAATTATGTAGACCGATGTTTCAAAGCAGGAGCAATGGATTTTGATGATTTACTATTGAAAACTAATGAGCTGTTGACTCGTTTTCCAGAAGTTTTGGCCAAATATCAAAACCGTTTCCGTTACATATTGGTGGATGAGTACCAAGATACGAATCACTCTCAATACTTGATTGTTCGGGCATTATCTGATAAATTTCAAAACATCTGTGTGGTAGGTGACGATGCACAAAGTATCTATGCCTTTCGTGGGGCAAACATCAATAATATCCTGAATTTCCAGAAAGATTATGAAGGGGTGAAAACCTTTCGATTGGAACAAAATTACCGTTCGACAAAAAATATTGTGGAAGCGGCCAACACCATCATCGATAAAAATAAAGTCAAACTGGATAAAATAGTTTGGACAGCCAATGATTTTGGTCCAAAAATAAAAGTGCACCGCAGTTTAACCGATAACGAGGAAGGCCGATTTGTAGCCAGTACCATTTGGGAGCAAAAAATGCAAAACCAATTGCCTAATGGAGCTTTCGCCATTTTGTATCGTACCAATGCACAATCACGTGCTATGGAAGATGCGTTGAGAAAAAGAGATATTCCATACCGAATTTATGGAGGTCTTTCCTTTTATCAAAGGAAAGAAGTGAAGGATGTATTGTGTTATTTGCGATTGGTTATCAATCCAAAAGATGAGGAAGCATTGGTTCGAGTAATCAATTATCCGGCTCGTGGAATTGGGAACACAACTATCGAAAAATTAACTATTGCGGCCAATCATTACAAGCGTTCCATTTTTGAAGTGATGCAAAATATTGAGCGAATTGACTTAAAACTGAATTCGGGAACGAAACAAAAACTACTTGATTTTGTCACTATGATTCAAAGTTTTCAAGCCATAAATGAAAATCAGGATGCTTTTTATCTTGCTGATCATGTTGCTAAAAAAACGGGATTGGTTCAAGAATTAAAGAAAGATGCGACTCCGGAAGGAATGGCTAAAATCCAGAATATTGAGGAATTATTAAACGGTATCAAGGATTTTACCGAAGGTCAAAAAGAAGTTGATGGAGCTAGAGGGGCATTATCTGAGTTCATGGAGGATGTGGCTTTGGCAACGGATTTAGATAAAGATACCAGTGATGAAGACCGTGTAGCTTTAATGACGATTCACTTAGCCAAAGGATTGGAATTTCCTCATGTTTTTGTGGTAGGAATGGAAGAGGATTTGTTTCCAAGTGCGATGAGTATGAGTACGAGAAGCGAACTGGAAGAAGAACGGCGCTTATTTTATGTGGCTTTGACAAGAGCGGAACATCAAGCCTATTTGACTTACGCACAATCTCGTTACCGTTGGGGAAAATTAACTGATAGCGAGCCATCTCGTTTTATTGAGGAAATTGACAGTCAGTATTTAGAATATATTACGCCACCCGAAAATAATTACCGTTATAAACCAATGATTGACAGTGATATTTTTGGTGATGTAGATAAATCTAAATTGCGTTTGGCAAAACCAATAGGAAGTACACCGCCAAAACAGGTTACCGATACCGAACCTAAATTGGATATAAATGTTAGGAAACTAAAACCTGTTTCCAGTAATGCCGCTTCTTCTGGAAGTGCAAATCTATTTGATAACAAACTGGTTGCAGGAAATGTGGTTATGCACGAGCGTTTTGGAAAAGGACAAGTCATCAACTTAGAAGGTGTTGGCGCTGATAAAAAAGCCGAAATAAAGTTTGAAATCGGCGGAATCAAGAAATTATTGTTACGATTTGCAAAATTGGATATTATAGGATAGTATTCAGTCGTCAGTTTTTCAGTGTTTAATGACAGTTGGAGTAAATCTAGAACTAGATGTCTAAAATTTTAAATCAAGAAATCAAAAATCGTTAATCAAAAATCTACAATCTCATGGCTCAATTTATAAAAATATACGCAGACAAACCAAATGAAGCGGCGATTGCCAAAGTAGTTAAGGTTTTAAAAGATGGCGGATTAGTGATTTATCCAACGGATACCGTTTACGGATTGGGATGTGATATTACGAATACCAAAGCGTTGGAACGCATTGCTAAGATAAAAGGAATTAAACTGGATAAAGCTAATTTTTCCTTCGTTTGTCACGATTTAAGCAATTTATCGGATTATGTGAAGCAAATTGATACCGCTACTTTTAAACTATTAAAAAGAGCTTTACCAGGACCGTATACCTTTATTTTACCGGGGAATAATAACTTGCCTAAAGAATTTAAAAAGAAAACGACAGTCGGAATTCGGGTTCCTGATAATTCAATTGCATTGGAAATTGTACGTCAATTAGGCAATCCAATTGTTTCCACTTCAATCCACGATGATGATGACGTGATAGAATACACTACAGATCCAGAGCTTATTTTCGAGAAATGGCAAAACCTGGTTGACTTGGTAATCGATGGCGGTTATGGTGACAATATGGGTTCTACTATCATTGATTTGTCCGGAGATGAACCTATTGTGGTAAGGGAGGGAAAAGGAAGTTTGGATATTTTGTAAGAATAAATCTTAAATTATTTAGGATTATAGAAAATGGTTTGGTTAATTAGTATATAATTTAACCAAACCATTTTTTATTTTATGAAAATAAATATTCTTTTATTATTCTTATTTTCTTCTATTGCTACATTCTCACAAAACACCTTAAAAGGAAAAATTTCGTGTAAAGATAATATTCCGCTAGAAGGTGTAAATATTTATTTTGATGGAACTACAATTTCCACGATTTCTGATTCGAATGGAAATTTTACTATTAAGTATGAGCCTAATGCTAATAATATTTTAGTAATAAGCTCGATGGGATATCAAACCGAATATCTTACAGGTCTGGACACTGCTAAACCATTAAATGTTACTATGTCGGTTTCGAAAAACGAACTTAAAGAAGTTGTAATCACCACAAATGAATTGTTTACCAGAAAGCATAAATTAAAAATATTTAGAGAATATTTTTTAGGTAAAACAAATAATACAAAATCGACTATTATAAAAAATGAATCGGATCTTCGTTTTAAATATGATAAAGAGAAACTAATTTTTACAGCTTCATCAGATAAACCTTTGACGGTCGTAAATACTTCTTTAGGATATAAAATTGATTTTGAATTAGTAGTTTTTGAAGTTACTTTTAATAAATTAAGCATTAATTCTAATCACGTTATAAAAAACTTTTATGGAGGTGTAAGCAGATTTGAAGATATTGATAATTCAGTCGCTGTTCTGGAAAGAAGAGAAAAAACGTATCAGGGATCTCAAATTCAGTTTTTTAGAAATTTTGCTAAAAAAGATTGGGGGAAAAATAAATTTTTATTGTTTTATGGCGATAACAATATGGATCCGCTTAAATGTTTTAGAATTATTGAAAAAGAAGATTTTGTAAAAGTTGAAATTTTACCACAACCAAAAGGTGAAATTCAAAATGAAAATATTAAAGATATCGTAGCTTCTTACAACATAGCTTTTAATAGAATCGAAGAATCTAAGATTACTTTTCAGACAGATAGTTTTTATATTTATAAGTACGGAAATAATTCTAATATAGAAAGTATATTATTTTCAGGTAAAATTTCGGAAAAGAAAGTAGGTGATATGTTGCCGCTTAATTATGGTATAAAGTAATTTTTTTATTTTATAATGCTATTGAGCAACAGATAATACGGACTATTTGTGAAAAAACTTAAATCATATAAAAGTTAAACATAAATATCTAATTTTAAATTAGTTATAATTTAGTTAGTTGAATATAATACTGTTCTTAATTTATATTTAACTAGTTATTAAAAAAAGTTAGGGATATAAAAAAGCAGGTCAATTGACCTGCTTTTTCTATTTAATAAAGTATTTAAAACCTTAAATTACTTTTGTTGTTTTTTCATTTCTTTTTCAATCATTTCATAGAATTGATCAATTTTAGGCAATACAACGATACGAGTTCTTCTGTTACGAGCTCTGTTTTCAGCTGAATCATTAGCAACTAAAGGAACGTAAGAACTTCTTCCCGCAGCAATTAATTGCTCTGGTTTAACACCTAATTGATTCGTTAATACACGAATTATAGAAGTAGAACGTTTTACACTTAAATCCCAGTTGTCAAGTAAAACACCGTTTCCAATATAAGGAACGCTATCAGTATGTCCTTCAACCATACATTCAAAATCTGGTTTGTCATTAACAACCTTAGCTACCTTAGCCAATACTGCTTTTGCTTTATCAGTTACATCATAACTTCCAGTTTTAAACAACAATTTGTCTGCAATAGAGATGAATACAACTCCTTTTTCAACATTTATTTCGATATCTGGATCAGAAATTCCAACAGCACTTTTTAAACTAGTAACAACAGCAAGTGTAACACTGTCTTTCTTAGTTAATGCATCTTGCATTCTACTGATTTTCAAATCTTTTTCTTTGATAGATTCTAAAGCTTTCTCAATATTTTCAGCCCCTTTAGTGGTCAATACCGTCATATCTTTAGACGTACTGATCAGTGTTTGATTGTGTTCTTTTAAACCGGCTACAGTTGCAGAAAGTCCCGCTTTTTCTTCTAAACAAGAATTCAATTTTACAGTAGCAGAATTCAATAAATCTTGGGTTTCTTTGTTTCGGGCTTCTAAGTCGGCGTATTTCTTTTTAGAAACACAAGAAGTTAAAACAGCCAATACTGATAAAGCAATTACTATTTTTCTCATAATTTTTTTTTTAAGATTTGATTGTAAATTTAGTTTTTAAATGTTAGAAGTTATACATAAATTAATGTTAAAATTATTTTGCAAAAACCTTGCCATTGTTGATGTAATACGAAAAAACGATGCTTTTCGCATTATAGTATTTTTCAGTTTGGAATTTATCTCTTTTGTGTAAATTACTCAAAAACAAGCTGTGAAATGAACCATGTGCCTTTAAAATCGCTATAAAATGACTGAATTTGCCTTGTGAAAGAAAATGCAATCCAGCAACTCCGTCCAAAATCATTCTACAAAACAGAATCCAGTATAATTTATTTTTAGGTAAATTTTTCGTCAACATTAATAAAGAATTTCTGAAATTTAAATAGGTTTTCTTTGGATTTCCTTGTTGCAAAGTGGCTCCGCCAACATGAAAAACAACAGATTCTGAATTGTATTTTATGATGTGTTTTTTATTGATAGCACGCCAACATAAATCAATTTCTTCCTGATGGGCAAAAAAATCGGCATCAAAACCTTTTAATTCCTTATAAACTGAGCTTCGTATAAAAAAGCACGCTCCTGAAGCCCAGAATATTTCAGAGTTATCATTGTATTGTCCGTTATCTTTTTCTAAAGCTTCAAAAATGCGCCCTCGACAATAAGGATAACCATACTGATCTATAAAACCTCCTGCAGCACCAGCATACTCAAAGTATTCTTTGCGTTTGAAATCTAATATTTTAGGTTGGATAATGACCGTTTCGGGTTCGTTTTCGAAAGTTTTAAGAATAGGCTGCAGCCAATTTTCTGTGACTTCAACGTCGGAATTGACTAAAGCGTAAATTTCGGCATCAATATGTTTCAATGCTTCATTATAACCGCCTGCAAAACCTAAATTACTATCGTTTTTTACAATTTTGACAGAAGGAAAATTAGCCAATACAAATGAAATGGAATCATCTGTTGAAGCATTATCGGCTATATATATAGTAGCTTCGGGTGAATATTGTACTATCGAAGGTAAAAATTGTTCTAATAATTGTACTCCGTTCCAATTGAGTATGACAACAGCTATTTCCATTTAAATTATTTGATTATTGGATTTCATACATTGGTAATTCAGGTAAAAATTGATATTTCTCGTTTTCAAAATCCATTTGGCAAAAGTAATGATTCAATCCATTAGTCACCATCAAAAATTGGGCTTGCATCGTCATATTATAACGGGCAATTTGGTCGAAAGTCGCTTGTGCAATTTTTATTTCAGGCGCTTTACATTCGATTAAAATGAAAATAGAACCATCAGGATTAAAAACTACGACATCGTATCTTTTGCGCAAGCCATTGACTTTTAGAACTTTTTCTACATTTATCAATGATTTAGGGTATTTTTTTTCTTCTAATAAAAACTGAACTACATGCTGACGAACCCATTCTTCGGGAGTAAGAATGATAAACTTTTTCCTTATTTCATCAAAAATGGAGACTTTATTTTCGCTATTTTTGAACCGAAAGTTATAAAGTTGAAAATTTAGTTTTTGCATAAAGCAAAAGTATTAAATAAGTTTAAAATTTAAAGTTTAAAGTTTCATTCGAAGCAACAAACTTTAAACTTCAAACTTTAAACAAAAAGAAATGGACGAGGTTGTAAAAATTGTAAATGATATAAAAAGCGGCAACATCAAACCCATCTATTTTTTGATGGGAGAAGAGCCCTATTATATTGACAAATTATCTGATTATATAGAAGAAAAAGTATTAACCGAAGAGGAAAAAGGCTTTAATCAAACCGTTTTGTATGGAAGAGATGTTTCAATTGAAGATATTGTTTCGACAGCAAAGCGTTATCCAATGATGGCAGAGCGCCAAGTTGTGATTGTAAAAGAAGCGCAAGATTTGATTCGGACGATTGATAAACTGGAAAGTTATGCTGAAAACCCAATGTCATCAACGGTTTTGGTTTTTTGTTACAAATATAAAACGTTGGATAAACGAAAAAAACTAACAAAACTATTAGCGAAGCATGGTGTCGTTTATGAGAGTAAAAAATTGTATGAAAACCAAGTAGGCGAGTGGATTAAACGCGTTTTGGCTGGGAAAAAATATTCGATTGAACCTAAAGCAAATGCGATGCTAGTGGAGTTTTTAGGGACGGATTTAAGCAAAATTAATAATGAACTCGAAAAGTTACAGATTATCCTGCCCGTTGGAAGTACAATTACTCCAAAGGATATTGAGGAAAATATAGGTTTCAGTAAAGATTTTAATGTTTTTGAATTGCGAAAAGCACTTGGAGAACGCAACCAACTAAAAGCCTATACCATTGCCGAAAATTTTGCCCAAAATCCAAAAGATAATCCCATAGTGGTTACTACGAGTTTGGTTTTTGGTTTTTTTATTCAATTACTCAAATACCATGGGTTAAAAGACAGAAACCCTAAAAATGTTGCTGCGGTATTAGGCGTAAATCCGTTCTTTTTGAAAGAGTATGATGTGGCTTTGAAGAATTATCCCATGAAAAAAGTGAGTCAAATTGTAGGGGCTTTAAGAGATATTGATGTAAAAAGTAAAGGTGTTGGTGCTAATGCATTGTCACAATCGGATTTATTAAGAGAAATGCTTTATAAAATATTTAATTAGCGACTAAAATTACCGATATTTGCACTCCGAAACTTCGGGATAAAATATAATTTACCTAAATATGGGAATGAATAAAAATACTATCTTAGGTTGGGCTACTTTAATAATGATTATAATGGGTTTGTTGCTTATAGCTTTGGGCGCTTTCAGATATGATGATGTAGCCGGTTGGGGATTTGCAGCCGTAGGTGTTGGCTTTTTGGCTAATGCATGGGTTTTTAGTTCGCTTAAGGGCAGACTTTAATAGTTATTTTAAATGTTGAATTTTAAATTTTAAATTAAAAAAAATGGCAGACGATAAGAAAGTAATATTCTCAATGTCAAAATTGAGTAAAACCTATCAAGGAGCAGATAAACCAGTACTTAAAAACATCTATTTGAGTTTCTTTTATGGAGCTAAAATTGGTATTTTGGGTTTAAATGGTTCAGGAAAATCTTCTTTATTAAAAATTATTGCAGGTGTAGATAAAAACTACCAAGGTGATGTAGTGTTTGCACCGGGTTATACGGTTGGTTATTTAGAGCAAGAACCTATTTTAGATGATAGTAAAACAGTTATTGAAATTGTAAGAGAAGGAGTTGCTGAAACAATGGCGGTATTAGACGAATTCAATAAAATCAACGATAGTTTTGGTCTTCCGGAGGTTTACGAAGATGCCGATAAAATGGAAAAATTGATGGACCGTCAAGCGTTATTGCAAGATAAAATTGATGCGCTTGGAGCTTGGGAAATCGATACTAAACTAGAAATAGCAATGGATGCGTTACGTACTCCGGATGCTGATACTCCAATTAAAAATCTTTCCGGTGGTGAACGTCGCCGTGTGGCCTTGTGCCGTTTGTTGTTACAACAACCTGACGTTTTGCTTTTGGATGAGCCTACAAATCACTTGGATGCCGAAAGTGTTCTTTGGTTGGAACAGCATTTAGCTCAATATGCTGGAACAGTAATCGCTGTAACTCACGATAGATATTTCTTGGATAATGTTGCAGGCTGGATCTTAGAGTTAGACAGAGGAGAAGGAATTCCTTGGAAAGGAAACTACTCTTCTTGGTTAGATCAAAAATCAAGCAGAATGGCGTTAGAAGAAAAAGTAGCTTCTAAACGTAGAAAAAACTTAGAAAGGGAGTTGGACTGGGTTCGTCAAGGAGCCAAAGGGCGTCAAACAAAACAAAAAGCACGTTTACAGAATTATGATAAACTGCTAAATGAAGATCAAAAAGCATTAGATGAAAATCTAGAAATTTATATTCCAAACGGACCTCGTTTAGGAACCAATGTAATTGAAGCGAAAGGTGTTGCAAAAGCCTATGAGGATAAATTATTATATGATAATTTGAACTTTACATTGCCTCAAGCTGGGATTGTTGGTATTATCGGGCCAAACGGAGCTGGTAAATCAACGATTTTCAGAATGATTATGGGTGAAGAAAAACCTGATGCAGGGGAGTTTGCCATTGGAGAAACAGTGAAAATCGCATATGTCGATCAAGCGCATTCTAATATTAATCCTGATAAATCCATTTGGGAAAACTTTTGTGATGGTCAGGAATTAATTATGATGGGTGGAAGACAGGTGAATTCAAGAGCTTATTTAAGCCGATTTAATTTTGGAGGAAGCGATCAAAACAAAAAAGTATCAACACTTTCAGGAGGAGAACGCAACCGTTTGCATCTTGCGATGACTTTGAAAGAAGAAGGTAATGTCCTTTTACTGGATGAGCCTACGAATGATTTGGACATTAATACGCTTCGTGCATTAGAAGAAGGTTTGGAAAATTTTGCAGGTTGTGCGGTAGTGATTTCTCACGACAGATGGTTCTTGGACAGAATTTGTACACATATTTTAGCTTTCGAAGGAAACTCTGAAGTATATTATTTTGAAGGAGGCTTCTCTGAATACGAAGAGAACAAGAAGAAACGTTTGGGAGGTGATTTAACTCCGAAACGATTGAAATACAGAAAATTAATCAGAAGCTAAACTTCCGAATATCGTTAATATCATCAAAAGGATGTCCCATAAAGGCATCCTCTTTTTTTGTGCTATTATTTCTTTTTATCAGAATTCATCATAATTAAAACAGCGGCAACTAATCCTATTATTACCAAACCGAATACGACAATCATTATAAATGAACCGTTATCCCAAGAAAAAAGTGATGTGTCTTTCATAATTCAAATTTTAAGGTTGGTCAAATATAGAATTACTGTTAAAAGTGATACATGATAATTATCATAATTAATAATTTTATTCTAAAAACTTAGCTTGAAGTTCCTTTGTGGGAATGATGCAACTTTCCTTTTTCCCATACCATTTATACCGATTTTTAGCAATGTAATCGTAAATGTAATTAGTAAAGGAAATAGGCAAAATAGAAAATAAAGTTCCAAAATAATAAATTCCGCCTAAACTTTTAGAAATTTCTACTGCAGCTTCTGATTTGTAGTAATAAGCGATTCCGGGCTGGTAGAGAATTATACTATCAATGTTTTTAGTATCGATTCCAATGTGTTTAATGATTTCCTGACCTAAATCAGATTGTAGTGCCACAAACCGAAATACATCTTTTTTATCATGTTTAATGATGAATTGTACCGCTGAATCGCAAAGATTACAAACGCCATCAAAGAGGATTATTTTTTTATCTTTAGGAAGGTTTTTCATTTTTTTGGAGTGTAATTATATGGATATTAGAAATTTTTTTGTCAGTTCGAGCGCAGTCGAGATGCTGTAAAGGATCTCGACTGTTCTCGACTGACAAACCCTCTGAAAGCTATTACGGGTTATTTTTTAACCGCCTCAACCAATTCCAATTCCTCTAAACTTACTTTCGAAGTAAACACGCCGTAATTAACCACTGCTTTGTTCTTTTCAATTTTATCAATACTTCCCACTGATTTTCCGTCGAGCATTCGGACACGATCACCTACTTTAAGAATGGCTTTTGGTTTTACAATTACGGGTTTTAATTTCTTCTCTTTCTTTTCCTGGCGAATTTCTTCTACATGAACAGTGATTTCTTCTATAACTTCTTTTTTCTTTTCGATAATAGCTTTCGCCTCTTTAGGTGTGGCTTTCTTGCGTTTTGAATTTTCTATTTCAATAATTTTCAAAAACTCCCCAATAAGATCTTTTTTGTTTTTATTATTGAAATATTTCTCGGCTATATCTTCTATTTTTTGACCAATGTAAATCGTTTTCTGATTGCTGTCATACAATTCCTGATAGCTTTCCAGTTTTTGCTTGATTTTCACATTGATGGTTTCCATTTTCTTGCCTTCTTCACGCGCTTTCGTTTCCTCTTCTTTTAGCGTTTGTGACGTTTTTTCCATCTTAGAGCGCTCTTTCTGAAGTGTAGCAATCGTTTTATCAAAACGCACTTTCCCCACTTCAATCTTCTTTTTCGCCCGATTTATTAAACTAAATGGAATTCCGTTTTTTAAAGCGACTTCAAATGTAAAAGAACTTCCTGCTTGTCCTAAAACCAATTTGTACAAAGGTTCTAATGTTTTTTCGTCAAAAAGCATGTTGGCATTCGTCGCAAACGGTAATTCATTAGCGAGAATTTTTAAATTCGAATAATGCGTTGTAATAATCCCGAAGGCTTCCCGATGATAAAACTCTTCCAGAAAAATTTCAGCTAATGCGCCTCCTAATTCAGGATCAGAACCGGTACCAAATTCATCGATAAGGAACATGGTTTTTTTATTGCACTTCTTTAGGAAGTAATTCATATTTTTTAATCGGTAACTATACGTACTCAGATGATTTTCAATAGATTGATTGTCTCCGATATCCGTTAATATGCGATCAAATAAAAACGTTTCACTACGTTCATGTACTGGAATCAACATTCCAGATTGCAGCATCAATTGGAGTAATCCAACCGTTTTTAATGATATGGTTTTTCCTCCGGCATTAGGACCTGAAATCACAATGATTCTACTTTCCTGATTTAATTCAATCGTCTGCGGATTCGTAATTTCATTTTTTTGCTTGTTATTCAAATACAAAATAGGATGGTAGGCATCTCTAAAATAGAGTCGGCGATCTTCTGTAATTATGGGTAAAATCCCATTGATTTTATTTGCATATTTAGCTTTGGCGGCAATCACGTCAACATCACTTAAAAAATCCTGATATTGAATTAGCAACGGTAAAAAAGGACGGATTTTATTCGATAATTGCTTTAATATTCGGGTGATTTCCTCTTTTTCCTCGTATTCTAAATTGCTTAGTTCACGAGAATATTTCAGTGTTGTTTCAGGTTCGATATACGCAATACTTCCGGTTTTGGAACTGCCCAGAATAGATCCTTTAACTTTACGGCGGTACATGGCAAGAACTGCTAATACGCGTCTGTTTTGGACGAAACTTTCTTTAATGTCATCTAAATAACCTAAGGCATTGTATTGCGTTAATGCTGTCCCAAAACTTTGATTGACTTTGCCGCGAACCAGATTCATGTTCCGACGAATATCCAATAAATCAGGTGAGGCATTGTCTTTTATTTCACCATATTTGTCGACTACTTCGTCGACCATAGTGATGATATCTTTGGTAAATTCAACTTGTGAAGCCCTACCGTATAAGTTGGGATAATAATCTTCGAATTTTTTAAGGAAATTCAATAAGAAATTAGCAGTTGATGAAATGGTGGCAATTTTTCTAAAACTACCCACTTCAAGAAAACTGTCTTCAATCGCCAAGAATTTAATTTCATGCGTTATGGCATCAAAACCATGATTAGGAATGGCATTGTTATTCTGGAAAGACGAAACATATTCAGATGTTTGCATTAATGCTTGCATCAAGGTTTCCTTATCTTTAAAAGGAGTGATTTCTAATGCTTTTTGTTTTCCAATATCAGTATTACAAATCGTCGCAATAGTTTCGAGAACGGTTGGGAATTGTAAATCTTGTAATGTTTTTTCGGTGATGGATATCATTTAATTTAGTAGAAATTTTTATACAAAGTTACAAACTTGTTAAGTTGTATTAATCTAAAACAATTAATTTTTATATTTGTTAAATGAAATTGCCATGATTCAAACTTAAATAGAAGAAAAAATAGCGATACCGTGTTCCAATAAGAAACAAATAGAAGCTTCGCATGAAAAAAGATGAAATAATCAACACTTTACAAACAGACAAGCAATTCCTGAAAGATAATTTTGGTGTTGAAACAATTGCTCTGTTTGGCTCCTATGCTAAAGGGCAGGAAAATCCGGATAGCGATGTTGATTTTTTTGTTGAGTTTAAAGAACCATCTTATAGCCTTTTGATGGGACTGTATTCTTATTTAGAAAATAAATTAAATTCTAAAATTGAGATCGTCAGAAAAGGTCCGCATGTATCCGAACGATTTCTTAATAATATCAAAAATGATTTAATTTATGTATGATGATGTTTATAAATATTCATTAGAGACTATTTTAGAACATATCAATATTTGTAATAGAAGGTTTTCTGAGATTAAAACTCCAATTGATTTTGTTTCAACAGAATACGGAAAAACACTTTTAGATGCTATTGTTACTCGTCTTCAGGCTATTGGAGAAAACTTAAAAAACACTTTGAGAAAACATGACTTGTTGCAAACCAATTATCCAGATATGGAATGGAACAAGATTATTCGTTTTCGAGATTTTATTTTTCATCATTATGAAATGTTAGATTATGAGATTGTTTATCAAATATGTGAAAATTACTTACCTAAATTAGAAATAGTTTTGAAAGCTGAATTAGGTAAATTTGAATAGTATGAAAATCAATCTCAATCCCTCTTGGCAATCCATTTTATCAGACGAAATTCAGAAACCTTATTTTCAGGATTTAATGGAAACTATTGTTGAAGAATATAATATTCATACTTGCTATCCTCCAAAAGATTTGATTTTCGCTGCTTTCAACTATTGTAGTTTCAAAGATGTAAAAGTGGTTGTTATTGGTCAGGATCCGTATCACGGAAAAGGGGAGGCCAATGGTCTGTGTTTTTCGGTAAATGACGGTGTCAGAATCCCACCTTCTTTGCGCAATATTTTCCGCGAAATGAGTGATGATTTAGGAACTATTTTTATGCCTACTTCCGGCAATCT
This sequence comes from Flavobacterium esculini, assembly GCF_048284325.1. NCBI lineage: Bacteria > Pseudomonadati > Bacteroidota > Flavobacteriia > Flavobacteriales > Flavobacteriaceae > Flavobacterium > Flavobacterium esculini. Next base: position 60,317 of record NZ_JBLVPI010000005.1, read on the forward strand.
GGAAGCTTGGGCGAAACAGGGTGTTTTGCTTCTGAATGCTTCGCTGACTGTGAGAGAAGATAATCCAAATAGCCATAAGCATTTAAAATGGAACGTTTTTACGGATGCTGTAATCCAAAAAATTTCTGATGAAAAGGAGTATGTGGTGTTTTTGCTTTGGGGGAATTTTGCCCATAAAAAAGGACTTAAAATAGACCGAAAGAAACATTTGGTATTAGAATCGGGGCATCCATCGCCAATGAGTGCGAATCAGGGAAAATGGTTTGGGAATAAACATTTTAGTAAAACAAACGACTATTTGAAACAAAATGTAATAGAAACAATCAGCTGGATTGCGGTAGATTAGTTCTGTTGTTTAAAGTTATAAATGCTTGATTTTACATTGCTTTGCGTGAGTGATGGTAGTGGAGCTCTTTTTTTGAGAGGTGTTTCAGCCTCTCAAAAAAAAGCGGGAACGTACAGCACGACCCGAAGTTGCGAGGAGAAACGACGAAGCAATCTGTAGGGTCACGCCCAAATTGAAATACTATTATTTGTAGAATTAAGTATTAAATAACATTAATTAAAGAGTCTATTTCTTGATTATTTCTTCCAAAGTAGCTTTGCCTTCTTCGTTTTTTATTTTCAGGATAATTTCTTGGCCTTTCAGGGTTTTGCCTTCAATCACATATATTTTTTCTTTACGAAATTCGGTATTGCTTTTATCAAAATCAACATCGCCGTATTGCAATGTGTTTTTGATGTCAATGGTATCAATCCATTTTTCGGCTAATATTTGGGACGCTTTTTCAGAATAATCAAAAGGTTTATTTCTTAAATCATTCAATACTCTTGCATTTGGAAAATAATTGCAACGGGTATCTTTTCCACTAAAAATAGCGGCTACAAAAAACAATCCTAATATTAAACCAATAAGATAATAAGCAAAACGATGTACGAATTTCATGTTTTAAATTTTTGGCAAAGGTAAAAGAAAGTTTTCTTAAAAAACAATTAAATTGATGTCGTTAATAGGTAAATCAAACCAATCGCCAATTGCTTTATTCGTAAGGATTCCATGATAGAGATAAACTCCGTTTTTCAATCCTTTATTGCAGCGTAAAGCACTTTCAATTCCGCCATCTTCAGCAATTTGTAACAAATAAGGAGTGATGATGTTGCTAATGGATAAGGACGCAGTTTTTGAATAACGAGAAGGGATATTGGGCACACAGTAGTGCAAAATATTGTTCTTGATAAAGGTTGGTTTTTCATGTGAAGTCACTTCTGAAGTCTCAAAGCAACCACCGGTATCAATACTTACATCTACGATAACGGCTCCTTTTTTCATATATTCTACCATAGTTTCCGTAACTACTACCGGGCAACGTTCCATACCTCTCATAGCGCCAATAGCGACATCGCATCGTCTCAATGCTTTAAGTAACGATTTAGGTTGAATGGTAGAAGTAAAAACACGTTGGTTTAAATTATTTTGCAGTCGGCGTAATTTGGTTATTGAATTGTCGAATACTTTAACCGTAGCTCCCAGACCAATTGCTGTTTTAGCGGCAAATTCTCCAACGGTTCCTGCACCCAAAATAACAACTTCGGTAGGAGGAACACCAGTAATATTTCCGAATAATAATCCTTTTCCAAATTCATTGGTAATCATTAATTCGGCTGCAATTAAAATAGAGGCGGTTCCTGCAATTTCACTTAATGATTTGACTGCCGGATAGGTGCCGTCTTCATCTTTTATATATTCAAAGGCAAGTGCAGTGATTTTCTTTTTAGTTAAAGCCTCAAAATAGGTTTTTTTTCTGGTTTTTAATTGAATTGCTGATATAAGAATCGTTTCTTGATTCATCATTTCAATTTCGACCAGCGTAGCGGGCTCTACTTTGAGTATCATGGGACAACTGAAGACTTTCTTGGTGTCATTAGTTATTTCGGCTCCCGCTTCAAAATATTCTTTATCCGAATAACTGGAACTTTCACCTGCACCAGCTTCAATCATTACCCGATGGCCATGATAGGTCAGTGTGTTTACAGCATCAGGAGTCAGACAAATACGGCGTTCTTGATAACTGGTTTCTTTTGGAATACCAATAAAAAGTTCACTTTTCCGTCTTCGTATCTCGAGTTTTTCTTCTTGAGGTAATAACTGCTGTTTAGTAAATGGTGTTGTCGTTATTGGCATTAGTGCTGTGAAATTTAGGGTACAATTTACGGAAAAAGTTTTAGAAAATGGCAATTGATTGCTGGAAAATGTATAGGTGCTAAAATTTAAAATTAGCGAATGATTCTTTCCATTTTAATATCGGCTCTTTCGTAAATACCGCCTTCTAAAGCTATTTCAACAAAACCAAATTTTTCATACAAATGGATTGCTGGCAGTAATTTTCTGTTCGAATATAAAATAAGCTTTTTAATTCCTTTCTCTTTAGCGATATTCAGGCAATGAAGCATCAGTTTTTTTCCTATTCCCAGTCCTTGAACGCCATCTGTAACGGCCATTTTACTCAATTCAAATGTAGTTTTATCAATTTTTATTAAGCAAGCCGTGCCAATGATTTCGTCATTAGTATTTAGCATAAAAAATCATTCCGCCTTTGTCGATGATTTCGCCTTGGGGATTCGATAATACGATTTCGTCTTTGGGTTCCACTTTGAAATATTTATTTAGCCATTCTATATTCAAGGTTTTTATAGGCTCCGTTAAAGCTGTGGTAAAAGGAATAATTTCAACTGTATTTTCTAAACTCATACGTATTATTTTATCTTAATTCTAAAGCACGTTTTCCATCAGGAAGTAGCTCAATCGTAATGACAGAATGGGTTTCAGGAATCAAATTCGGAATCTTTTCCGCCCATTCTATAAAACACCAATTACCGGAATACAAGTAATCATCAACACCCATGTCTAATGCTTCAACTTCATGATTCAATCTGTAAAAGTCAAAATGATAAATGATTTGATTGTTAGTAGTTTGGTACTCATTAACTAAAGAGAAAGTTGGACTACTCGTAGCGCCAATAACTCCAAGAGTTTTGCACAATTGTTTGATTAATGTGGTTTTCCCAACACCCATTTCTCCATGAAAAAGAATCACTTTATTTGGGTTTTCGGCTATGATTTTTTGTGCAACTTCCTCGAGTTGGTCTAAAGAAAAAATAACATTCATTCTTAATAAATTTATTTAAAGCTTAAAGTTTAAGGTTGCGCCAAAAACTAAAAACTGTGACTGAAAAATTTTTATTTCGGATTAAAAACTAAAAATGGAATAATCATTTCTTCCAATGAAATTCCACCGTGCTGATATGTGTTTTTATAATAACTCACATAATGATTGTAATTATTGACATATGCTAAAAACAAATCATTTTTTGCAAAAATATAAGAACTACTCATATTTATCGTTGGCAAACCAATATTTTTTGGTTCTTTCACTGCATAAACATCTTTGTGTTCGTAAGTCAAACTGCGTCCTGTTTTGTACCGCAAATTCAAACTGGTGTTTTTATCACCTACTACTTTCGATGGATTTTTCACGTTTATAGTTCCGTGATCCGTTGTCAAAATCAACTTGAAACCCATTTTTTGTGCCTGTTGGATAATTTCCAACAACGGAGAATTTTTAAACCAACTCAGTGTCAGCGAGCGATATGCTTTATCATCGGAAGCAAGTTCTTTTACCACATCCATCTCCGTTTTGGCGTGCGAAAGCATGTCAACAAAATTGTAAACTACGGTAACCAAATCGTTATTTTTTAATGCTTTAAAACCTTCAACTAATTTTTTACCTCCGGCAAGATTGGTGATTTTGAAATAATCTTCCTTAATATGCAATCCCAAACGTTTCAATTGTGCCGACAAAAACTCTGCTTCGTACAAGTTTTTTCCACCTTCTTCCGGATCATTTTTCCAATATTGCGGAAACTGTTTTTCCATTTCAAGCGGTGTCAAGCCTGAAAAAATAGCATTTCTGGCGTATTGTGTGGCCGTTGGTAAAATGGCATAATACGGAACCTCTTTTTCCAGCTTATAATAATTCCCCACCACACTCTCAAACGCTTTCCATTGATCGTAACGTAAATTATCAATCACCACAAACAAAATAGGTTTGTCTTTTTTTACAATCTCAGGAACCACTAATTCCTTGAATAAAGTGTGCGATTGAATTGGTTTATCCGCTTTTGGTGCAAACCAATCTTCATAATTGCGTTCAATAAATTTTCCAAATTGTGAATTGGCTTCTGCTTTTTGTGATTCAAGAATTTCAACCATACCTTGATCGTTGATATTCTCCAATTCAAGTTCCCAAAAAATCAATTTTTTGTACAATTCAATCCAGTCTTCATAGGAATTCACCATCGCCATTTCCATCGAAATTTTTCGGAATTCCTTCTGATAATCCAACGTAGTTTTTTGCGATATCAAGCGGGAATGATCCAGATTTTTCTTCAAACTCAACAAAATCTGATTTGGATTCACGGGTTTGATCAAATAATCGGCAATTTTAGAGCCAATCGCTTCCTCCATGATGTATTCCTCCTCACTTTTGGTAATCATAATCATGGGAACCGAAGATTTTTTCTCTTTCATCTCCGATAGCGTTTCCAAGCCGCTCATTCCGGGCATATTTTCATCCAGAAAAACAATATCAAAATTGTTTTCCTCAAAAATATCAACCGCATCACGACCGTTATTGCAAGTAGTTACTTCGTAATTTTTCTTTTCCAGAAATAATATGTGGGGCTTTAAAAGGTCGATTTCATCATCCACCCAAAGTATTTTTATTTTATCCATAAGTCCTATTAAAAGTGATCAAAAGTAATAATTGAAAGTGCCAATTTACTGTTTTTTGCAAAGGTTAGTTCCTAATATTATGATAATTTTTCGTGCAATAGTTCTCCGTATTGCTATATAAAGATAAGAATTTTTAGCATTGAAATTGTTTCCGGGCGTGCCCCATCCTCCGTAAACTCCATCTGGGTCGGGCTGTGTGCTGTATCTTTCCTTTTTAAAGAAAAAAGGAAAGGATGCCGCTTCCATTCCTCACGCAGCTGCGACAACGATTGGGTTTTATAACTATGATTTAGATAAGAAAAGTTTTCAGAAAATAGATGAAGATTGTATTGTTTGTAGTTGTTTTTTTATAAATTCGTAAACGAACAAAAATTAATTTTCGTTGTAGAAAATAGTGAATTTAGGGTGGATTGTCGCCAATTTATGCAAGTTATCGTACATTCTTAAAATTTATATAAAAAAATAAAATTAAATGAATAAAGAAAAAGCATTGACTTATAGTTTGTTAGCTCATATTCGTAATACAGGAACTTTAGCAAAAGGACCGATTGATATTTTTATTCCACTTATTAAAAGAGCTTTGTCCAAAATGAATTCTGTTGGGATTTATCAAGGAAAAAGTATAATTGAAATAAAAAAAACTGCAGATGAACTATATTTTATTGACTTTCCAATTCCTGTTTTAAAAAAAATATTAACAGAAATATGCAAAGAAGTTAATACTGATGAACAAACTCATTTTGTACTCTACAATGATGGAGCATTTAGTATAAATCAATATACTTTTTCAGAGTTTGAAGAAATTATAGAAAGTCAAACAAAAGTCATTAACGAATTAGAAGAACTTTTTAGACAATTTTGCGACACATCTGAATTGAAAATTGAAAATACAGAATCTATTTTTAAATTTATTGAAAAAAATAAATTTAATTTATCTAAATATCTATCAAACAGTCAGTTAATAAATGGTTTTGACTATACTGCGGAAGCACAATTTGTAAATTTTTTCAAGAAAATTCCACCGATTTATGACAAAATAAAAAACATTTATTTGGGTTCTATTATTGCTGGATATATTGAATATAATTCTGATGAAGCAGAAAGAGAAATTGAATTATTATTTGATACAAATTTCATTGTTGGTCTTTTAGATTTAAATACGCCTGAATCTACTCATACTTGTAGAACGCTTTTAGAAATTGCAAAACAACAGAAATTTAAAATTAGGATTCTAAAAGATACAATAGAAGAGACTAAAAATCTATTAGATACAAAAGCTGAATATTACGATAAATCCTTTCTTCAAAAAAAAGTTAATCCAGAAGATGTTTATAATGCATGTGTTAGAAGAAAATTAAGTAAATCGGATTTAGAAAGAATTGCTGATAATTTAGAATCAAGTATTGGTAAATTTGGAATTAGTATTCTTTATCAGACAGATAAATTAAATAATGAAGCAAAATTTACTGAAGAATATAAAATTTTTGAAAAAGTTAGAAATTCAAAAAAATCTGCTTTACACGATGCAACCGCAATTCTTTATATAAATAAAGTAAGAAAAACAAAAATTAAAGAATTCGACAAAGTAAATGCTTGGTTTGTTAATAATTCAACTTCAAATGACGGAGAAAATATATTTTTAAAAAATGGTTTTCAACCTGAAAGTATTAAAGCAGACGACTTATTAAATATACTTTGGTTAAGTAATCCTAAAGTAAATAAAACAATTGAAGGTAATGATTTAGCTGAAATTGGATTAACTTCAATAATTTCGTTATCATTAAATAATAATTTGCCAAAATCAAAAATTTTAAGAGAGTTAGATGATAATATCCATAAGTATGCAAAAGAAGAAATTAGCGATACTGATATTATTAGAGTCGCGACAAGAATAACAAACAAACAATTAAGGGATATTGAAGAACTTAATGAACTTGCCGATAAAGATAAAGTGGAGTTTGTAAAAAGACTTGAAGAAGAAGCTAATAAGCAAAAAAGAATAGAAGAAGTAAGAATAAAAAAATTAGAACATATATTTAAAGATATTTCTATAAGAACTGATGAACTTGAAAAATCAAAAAAAGAATTTCAAGAAAAGTCAAAAGGTATTGATAAAATAGTAACTGAAAAGAATCACTCTATATCAAAAGTGACTGAATTAGAATCAGCGTTATTAAAAGAAAAAAATTTAAATAGAGACGTATTAAGAAGGACTTGGATAGAAACTGAATTGTATAAATGGAGAAGAAAAACTTGGGTTGAATTTACTATTTTGAGTTTAATTTTTTTAATCGGATTATCATATATATTATTTCAATCAGATTGGGACATAAATAAGGCAATTGATTATATCAAAATATTAAAATCAAATATTATAATAAGTGGTTTAATTTCATTAGTTATTTTCATTTTGAATAGTATAACGGTGAAAACATTGTTAGGAAAATATAGAAATCACTCAAACATAAAAAGCTATGTTGAAAGACTAACAATTCCAAACGAAATGAGAGAAATAAATTAACCCGATCGCTCGGATATGTCAAGGTTCGATGGAACAGAAATTTTTTTCCGTGTCCATAAAGATTAACAGTTATAAAATAAAAACTAAAATAAATAAATATGTTTGGATTTAAACACATAAAATTTGATGCAATGACGTATGTTTTGCATTTTAAAAATGGAAACATAAAAAGAGAAGGTCGCGGACTTTCATTTTTCTACTTTTCGCCAAATAGCTCTATCGTTGCTATTCCAATGGGAAGTAATGATTTGCCATTTATTTTTAGTGAGTCAACAAATGATTATCAAACGGTAACGATACAAGGACAAATTAGTTATAAAATTACAAATCCAAAAACGTTATCCGATGTTTTGGATTTTACCGTTCAAGATAATGGACAATACAAAAAGAATGATATTGAAAATCTAAACCAACGATTAATTAATGAGGCGCAAACGGCAACTTCATCTTTTATTCACGGAATAAAACTAAAAGATGCCATTCGTTCTGCAAAGACAATCGAAGAAAGTATTATTGAAGGATTGAAAAATTCTACCGCCATAAATATGCTTGGAATAGAAATTTTGGGAGCTAATATTTTGGCGATTTCTGCAACTCCAGAAATGTCAAGAGCATTAGAAACCGAAACAAGGGAAAAACTACAACAAGAAGCCGATCAAGCCATTTACGAAAGAAGAAATTTTGCTGTAGAGCAAGAAAGAAAAATTAAAGAAACAGAACTAAATACTGAAATTGCAATTGAAGAAAAACAAAAGCAAATTACAGAGAAGAAAATGGAATCGGAAGTCATAAAAGCGGAGAATGACAGGAAGTTGCGAGAAATGAAATTGGAAGCGGATATTTCTGTTGAAAATCAAAGGAAATTACTGATTGAAGAGAAAACAGAAAATGATAAAATCGAAGCCGAAACGCAAGGTTATGTGATTGAAGCAACTTTGAAACCTTACAAAGATGTTGATTGGAAAATCTTAACCGCTTTAAACAATAATCCTGACCCTAAATTTAATATAGCACTTGCATTTAGACAGTTAGCAGAAAATGCTGATAAAATTGGGAACTTGAATATAAGTCCCGATTTATTAGATTCTTTGTTGAACGAGAAATAAGAAAAGATGAATATTGAATATGCAATAATTGTAAAAAACAAGACTCGGCTTGAACTATTAATTGAAAGATTTAATACAAAAGCACAGGCCAAATTTTACATTGAAAGACTTGGTGGAAACTTTAATGATTACGAGATTGAAAATGAAATTTTTCAAAATTCGTTGCAATCATTGCAGCTCCAACTTTCAAAAGTGATTAAAAATAAAATCGTGGAAAGAAATTTTGTTTCCTCATTTATATTCTCCGAGAATCAGTTAATTATCGTAATTGGTCAAGATGGTCTTGTCGCCAATACTGCAAAATATTCAAGAAATATCCCAATAATAGGAGTGAATCCAGATAAAGAAAGATATGATGGAGTTTTATTACCATTTGATACTGCTAACTTTATTGGCGGGGTTGAAAATGTAATTAGTACTAAATACGATTCTAAAACGATGCGATTTGCTGAAGCAAAACTAAATGATGGACAACGACTTTTAGCGTTTAATGATTTGTTTATTGGTGCATCAACGCATATTTCTGCAAAATATAAAATAACGTATAACAACACCATTGAAGAGCAGTCGTCAAGCGGCTTAATCGTTTCAACTCCTGCTGGTTCAACCGGATGGTTGAGTTCGATTTTTAATATGTCCTATGGAATCACAAATATGTTTGAAAAGAATTTAAAACCCAAAAGACCAAAACTAAAAGACAATGAATTGTTGTTTGCAGTCAGAGAGCCTTTTCAAAGTGTTAGAACTCAAATTGGAATAACGGTTGGAATTATAAAAACTCAAAATAGTTTAACAATAGAATCATTAATGCCAACAAGCGGCGTGATTTTTAGCGACGGAATCGAATCTGATTTTTTAAGATTTAATAGTGGTTCGATTGCAACTATTGGAATAGCTAAAGAAACCGCTAAATTAGTAATCTAAAGGCCAACAAAGATTGGTAATTCTTAAGTTAAAACAATTATAAATTTATTTATGTTGTTGACCAAAAAACACCTGTTTTGATTATTTTTATATTCCTGTAACTTTACTAAAAACAAAAACAATGGAAATAAATTGGATTATTATAGCTGCAGTTTTGGTTTGTGCAATTGCTTTAATTCTATACTTGATTAAAAAGAATCAAAAGGATAAAAAAGACGTAACCAAATTTTTTAATACGGATACTACAATTAGAAAGGAATCAGAACTAGATGAAGAGGAGGAGTACTGATTGCATTCATTAGTAATTATTAAAAAATAAAAATGAACACTATAATTCTGAAAACAGAACGATTAAATTTAAGACCAATTACCGCATTAGATTTAGAGTATATTCATGAATTGCATTCCATGGAAGAAACAGATGAATTCAATACGTTAGGAATTCCACAACATATTGATGAAACTAAAGTGCTTTTAGAAAAATGGATTTTTGAAAACAACAAAGCGCTTACTACCCATTTTACTTTTGCGGTGGAATTAAATACTGGAAACCAAATTATAGGATTAATTGGAATCAATTTGGGAAAGTTAAAATATAAAAATGCCGAGGTTTGGTTTAAATTTCATAAAAATCATTGGAATAAAGGCTACGCTACGGAATCCTTGAAAGAGCTACTGCATTTTGGATTTAAGGAACTTAACCTTCATCGAATTGAAGCGGGTTGTGCCGTTGGGAATATAGGTTCCATAAGCGTTTTGGAAAAAACAGGGATGATACGAGAAGCCCATACCCGAAAATTATTGCCATTAAAATCAGGCTGGACAGATAATTATGGATACGCAATTTTATCGACTGACTGAATAACTTCAATTTGGCGGAAATGAAATGATTTAAGTCCAAAAACAAGAAACTAATGCTGGAAACATTTTTTTGTTCCTAAATGTAAAACAAAACGATTTTATTCTAAATTTATACTTTTATCAAACCAAACCAAATTATTTATGAAATCGAATAAAATCAGCAACTATTTTTTGAGTATCGCTTTATTTTCTGTGACCGTTGCTATGGCACAACATGATTATGTGAACACGCCGCCAGCCGTATCGCCAATGACTATGAAACCCGAAATGACTGAAATATGGGAACCACAGGTAAAAGTAATCAGTCCTGCTAAAAAGTTAGGAGATGCACCTTCGGATGCGATTGTTTTATTTGACGGTAAAAACTTAGATCAATGGGTTAGTCAAAAAGATGTTACAAAACCAGCCCCATGGAAAATAGTGGATAAGGAATATATGGAAGTGGTAGATGGTTCTGGAGCGATTCAGACAAAAATGCAGTTTGGAGATTGTCAATTGCATGTTGAATGGAGCGCACCCGATGCTGTAGTTGATGGAGGACAATGGAGAGGAAACAGTGGTATATTTTTACAAAACAGATACGAACTTCAAGTGTTGGATTCCTATAACAACAGAACTTATAGCAACGGTCAAGCCGGAAGTATTTATAAAGATGTACCGCCTTTAGTGAATGCCATGAAAATGCCTTTAGAATGGAATACGTATGATGTTGTTTATACTGCTCCGCGTTTTAAAGCTGATGGAAGACTAGATGCCCCGGCAAGAATAACAGTATTACACAACGGAGTGTTAGTTCAAAACAATGCTACTATCAGTGGGTTGACACTTTATATTGGTTTGCACAATTATCCTTCACCACATGGTGATGATGTGATCGCTTTACAAGAGCATGGTTGTAAAACGCAATTCAGAAATATCTGGATTAGAAAACTATAAAAAGAATTAAAAGGGAGCTAAAAAAGCTCCTTTTTTAGTATTTGTACGAACTGGAACGTCTGTTTTATTGGATTCAAAATCTCCATAACAAGCGGTTTCTATTTTAAAGTCTAATTTCCTTATATTTGTTGACCAAAAACAAAGTTATAGTGAGTCAAATCAATAAGCTAAAAATATTCAATGACCCCATTTATGGGTTTATTACCATCCCCAATGCCTTAATTTACGATTTAGTTCAGCATCCCTATTTTCAACGCTTGCGCCGAATTTCCCAAATGGGTTTGTCGTATTTGGTCTATCCAGGAGCAAATCACACTCGTTTTCATCATGCTTTAGGTTGCATGCACCTGATGCAAAAAGCGGTTGATGTATTGCGTTTTAAAGGTGTTTTGATTTCTCCAGAAGAGGAAAATGCTTTGTACATTGCCATTTTATTGCACGATATTGGACACGGGCCATTTTCACATGCGATGGAAAAAAGTATTGTTGAAGATGTTCATCATGAAGAAATCTCCTTGTTATTTATGAACCAATTGAATGTAGAATTCGACGGTCAGTTGAGTTTAGCAATTCAGATTTTTAAAGGTGATTATGATCGAAAGTTTATGTTGCAATTGATTTCCAGTCAATTGGATATGGATCGAATGGATTATTTGAAACGAGACAGTTTTTACTCGGGTGTGGCCGAAGGAAATGTCAATTCAGAACGACTGATTCAAATGATGAATGTGGTGGATGATTTCTTAGTTATTGAAGAAAAAGGGATTTATTCTGTAGAAAAGTTTCTGATGTCAAGACGCTTAATGTATTGGCAGGCTTATTTGCATAAAACAAGTTTGGTAGCCGAGTTGATTTTGACGAAAGTCTTAAAACGCGCTAAAGAATTGACGTTAAAAGGAATTCAATTGCCATGCAGCGAGCCGTTGCTGTTTTTTATGCAAAATAGAGTTACCTTGGACACTTTTGATACTGAAAATTTGGATTTATTTTCTCAATTGGATGATTTCGATATCATCAGTGCTTTAAAATCTTGGCAAAAACAGGACGATTTTATATTGTCATCTTTGAGTAAAATGATAGTTAATCGTGATTTATTAAAAATAAAATTAACCAGTGAAAAAGTTGCTATTGAAGAGTTGCAACCTTTGAAAGAACGTTATGCATTGGAAAATAATATTTCTTTATTGGAGACTAATTATTTTATTTTTAAAGGAAAAATAAAAAACCAAGCCTATAGTAAAGAAGCTGAACCGATACGAATTTTGAAAAAAGACAGAACAATTGAGGACGTTATAGAATCTTCTGATCAGCTGAATTTAAAATCGTTATCTAAATTGGTGACCAAGTATTATATATGTTTCCCAAAACAACTTGCCTAAAATGAACATTTAAAATCTATTTTTTTATATTTTTGTCGCAATGAAATTTACAGCAGAACAAATAGCAGGGATTTTAGAAGGAGAAGTTGTTGGGAATCCCATGGCAGAAGTTTTTAGATTGTCTAAAATCGAAGAAGGTGCTGAAGGATCACTTACTTTTTTGTCAAACCCTAAATATCTTAATTATATTTATTCCACAAAGGCTTCGGTGACAATTGTTAATGATACTTTTGTTCCGGAATCACCACTAGCCACAACACTGATAAAGGTACAAGATGCCTATGCCGCATTTTCTAAATTACTAGAATATTACAATCAGGTAAAGTTAAATAAAAGCGGGATTGAGCAGCCTTCTTTCCTTTCGCCAAGCGTAAAATACGGAGACAACTTATATCTTGGGAGCTTTAGTTATGTTGGGCAGAATGTAGTTTTGGGTAAAAACGTAAAAATATACCCTAATTGTTTCATTGGAGATAATGTAGTAATGGGAGATAATGTGATATTATTTGCTGGCGCAAAAATTTATTCGGAGACCGTTATTGGAAATAATTGTACGATTCATTCTGGAGCTATTATAGGTGCTGATGGTTTTGGTTTTGCTCCAAATCCTGATGGAACGTATACTAAAATTCCACAAATAGGGAATGTAATTATTGAAGATAATGTTGATATAGGGTCCTGCACTACAATTGACAGAGCTACAATGGGTTCTACAATTATAAGAAAGGGAGTGAAGCTTGACAATCAAATTCAGATTGCCCATAATGTGGAAATTGGTGAGAATACTGTAATTGCTGCTCAAACAGGTGTTGCAGGTTCTACAAAAATTGGTAAGAATGGCATGATTGGTGGGCAGGTAGGAATCTCGGGACATTTGACCATTGGTAATAATGTCCGTATTCAGGCTCAATCTGGTGTAGGAAGAAATATAAAAGATAATGAGATTCTACAAGGTAGCCCCGCATTTGGATACAATGATTTTAGTAAATCGTACGTTCATTTCAGGAATCTACCTAAAATTGTTGCAGAAATAGAGGAATTAAAAAAACAAATATCAAACCAAAAAAATGGAAAAAATGGTTAAACAGCAGACCATCAAAACAGAAATCTCACTAACTGGAGTTGGATTACACACAGGAAAAGAAGTTAAAATGACTTTTAAACCTGCGCCAGTAAATAATGGTTTTACTTTTGTCCGAGTAGATCTGGAAGGACATCCTGTTATTGAAGCTGATGCAAATTATGTTGTAAATACACAAAGAGGAACCAATTTAGAAAAACTGGGTGTAAAAATTCAAACACCGGAACATGTTTTAGCAGCATTAATTGGTTGTGATTTGGATAATGTCATCATTGAACTAAATGCTTCAGAGCTTCCAATAATGGATGGTTCTTCAAAATATTTTGTTGAAGCCCTTGAAAAAGCGGGTATTGAAGAGCAAAATGCCAAAAGAAATGTATATGTAGTGAAAGAAGTTATTTCTTTTACGGATGAAGCTACAGGCAGTGAAATATTAGTGATGCCAAGTGATCATTATTCAGTTACGGCAATGGTAGATTTTGGAACTAAAATTTTAGGAACCCAAAATGCTAACATGAAAAATATTTCGGAATTTAAAACTGAAATATCTGAATCCAGAACTTTTAGCTTTTTACATGAATTAGAATCACTTTTAGAAAACGGTTTAATAAAAGGCGGCGATTTAAATAATGCCATCGTATATGTTGATAAAGAAATATCCGCAGCTACCATGGAGAATTTAAAAGTTGCTTTTGGAAAAGAAGAGTTAACGGTTAAACCTAACGGTATTTTAGATAACCTTACTTTGCACTATCCAAATGAAGCAGCAAGACATAAACTATTGGACGTAGTGGGCGATTTAGCTTTGATTGGAACAAGAATACAAGGCAAAGTAATCGCCAATAAACCAGGTCATTTTGTAAATACCCAATTTGCAAAAAAAATGGCAAAAATCATAAAAATAGAACAAAGAAATTATGTTCCAGTCTATGATTTAAATTTAGAGCCGTTAATGGATATTCATAAGATTATGGCTGTTCTTCCTCATAGACCTCCATTTTTATTGATTGACAGAATTATTGAAATGTCTGAAAGTCATGTTGTGGGTATGAAAAATGTTACCATGAATGAAAATTTCTTTGTTGGACATTTTCCGGAAGCTCCAGTTATGCCAGGCGTTTTAATTGTTGAAGCGATGGCTCAAACAGGAGGGATTTTAGTATTAAGCACGGTGCCAGATCCTGAGAACTATTTGACTTTCTTTATGAAGATTGATAAGGTTAAGTTCAAACACAAAGTACTCCCAGGTGATACTTTAATTTTTAAATGTGATTTAATAACGCCTATCAGAAGAGGAATTTGTCATATGCAAGCGAATGCTTATGCTAATGGTAAACTTGTTGCAGAAGCGGAGTTAATGGCCCAAATTGCGAAAAAACAATAATTTTTTTGTTGATTTGGTTAATCGTTTATTCGATTAATCGATTAAACAGTTAAACGATTAAATAAAGAAAATGAATCAACCACTAGCATATGTTCATCCTGGCGCAAAAATAGCCAAAAATGTTGTTATAGAGCCTTTTACCACCATTCATAATAATGTTATTATTGGAGATGGAACTTGGATAGGTTCAAATGTTACCATCATGGAAGGCGCAAGAATAGGAAAAAATTGTAATATATTCCCTGGCGCAGTAATATCAGCTGTTCCACAAGATTTGAAATTCGGAGGTGAAGATTCTTTAGCTATAATTGGTGACAATTGTACAATTAGAGAATGTGTAACCATCAATAGAGGAACAATAGCATCTGGACAAACTACTTTAGGTAATAATTGTCTTGTTATGGCAACAGCGCACATAGCTCATGATTGTCACATCGGTGATAATGCAATTATAGTAAACGGTGTCGCTTTGGCTGGTCACGTTACTGTAGGTAATTTTGCAGTTATTGGAGGCTTAGCAGCAATTCATCAATTTATTAGCATAGGAGATCATGCAATGATATCTGGTGGCTCTTTGGTAAGAAAGGATGTTCCTCCATATACAAAAGCGGCTAAAGAACCTTTGTCTTATGTTGGTATTAATTCTGTTGGATTGAGAAGACGTGGTTTTACAACTGAAAAAATCAGAGAAATCCAGGATATCTATAGAATACTGTATCAGAAAAATTATAATACCTCTCAAGCATTAGATATTATCGAAGCGGAGATGGAAGCAACAACGGAAAGAGATGAAATTATTGATTTTATCAGAAATTCGTCAAGAGGAATAATGAAAGGATATTCAGGAAACTATTAAGAATAAGTCGCTTAATCGTTTATTTGCTCAAACGATTAAACAAATAAACAAATCAACAAAATAAACATAAAAATGGCATCTACATCAGACATTAAAAACGGATTGTGTATTAAATACAATAATGATATTTACAAAATCATAGAATTTCTTCACGTAAAACCAGGAAAAGGGCCTGCTTTTGTTCGAACAAAACTAAGAAGTTTAACTAATGGAAAAGTTTTGGATAATACTTTTTCTGCAGGACATAAAATCGAAGAAGTTAGAGTAGAAAACCATAAATTTCAATATTTATATCCAGAAGGTGACTTATTTCATTTTATGAACACGGAGACTTTCGAACAAATTTCTTTGAATAAAAATATTTTGGATTCACCGGGATTATTGAAAGAAGGAGAAAATGTAATGGTAAGTATCAATACAGAGACTGATTTACCACTTTCAGTAGATATGCCAGCTTCAGTAGTACTGGAAGTGACTTATGCTGAACCCGGAATTAAAGGAAATACTGCCACAAATGCTACAAAATCAGCAACTGTTGAAACAGGTGCAACCGTAAATGTTCCTTTGTTTATAAATGAAGGGGACAAAATTAAAATTGATACTACATCAGGTTCTTACATGGAACGTGTAAAAGAGTAAATTACAGTTCAGTATTCAGTTTGTAAATCAAGCTGAATACTGAATATTAATTACCGAACATAAAATTTATGAAATTCCAAAAAGTTTACTCTTTAGAAGAAATTGCAACTATTATCAACTGTGAATATGTTGGTGATAAAAATTTTCCAGTAACTGGAATGAATGAAATTCATGTTGTCGAATCTGGAGATATCGTTTTTGTGGATCATCCTAAGTATTACGATAAAGCATTAAATTCAGCGGCTACTATAGTTTTAATAAATAAAAATGTAGCATGTCCTGATGGAAAAGTATTACTGATTTCAGACGATCCCTTTAGAGATTTTAACAAATTGACGAATTATTTCAAGCCTTTTCAATTTTCTAACGTTTCAATAGCTACTTCAGCTTCGGTAGGAGAAAACACTGTAATACAGCCGAATACTTTTGTTGGAAATCATGTTGTTATTGGGAAGAATTGTTTAATCCATTCTAATGTATCGATTTATGATTATACCGTAATTGGTGATAACGTAATCATCCACGCTGGAACTATTCTTGGTGCTGATGCTTTTTATTATAAAAAGCGCCCTGAAGGTTATGACCAATTACTTTCTGGAGGGAGAGTAGTAATTAAAGATAATGTTGGGATAGGAGCACTTTGCACAATTGACAAAGGAGTTACAGGCGACACTACCATTGGTGAAGGCACGAAAATTGACAATCAGGTGCATGTTGGTCATGATACCGTGATTGGAAAAAAATGTTTGATTGCTTCACAAACCGGAATAGCAGGTTGCGTAATAATTGAAGATGAAGTTACTATTTGGGGACAAGTAGGAACCACTAGCGGAATTACAATAGGAGCCAAGGCAGTCATTCTTGGTCAAACAGGAGTTACAAAATCAGTAGAAGGAGGTAAATCTTACTTTGGTACACCAATTGAAGAATCAAGAGAAAAATTGAAACAACTGGCTAATATCAAAAAAATACCAGAAATTTTAAATAAACTAAAGTAATTATGTCTGCTAAAGAAATCGTTCAGAAATTTTATAAATCCGATGCTCTAATTGATAGTGAAGTCATGAAAGATTTTTTACATCCAGACATAATTGTTGAATGGAATAGCAGTAAAGGATTTATTCAGCATAATTATGAATCGTTACTCAATTTAGCTAATGATTTAAGCAAAGCTTATGTGCGCTCTAAAGTTAGAATAAGTCATATTATTTCAGAAAAAGATTTAATCTCGGTACGTTATTCTCATTTTGTAAAAACAATAGAAAACCCCCGAGAAGAAATGCTATTAGCACATTTTATAACAATTTGGCAAATAAAAGATAATAAATTGTTCAGAGGGTATCAAATGAGTCAATTATCCTAATATATTTTGATGAAAAAAGGCTTCAAAATAATTTACAAAACCTTACTTTTGCATCACAATTTTAAAAACTACATAAAATATATATCATGAGTGTTTTAGTTAATAAAGATTCCAAAATAATTGTTCAAGGATTTACAGGAAGCGAAGGAACTTTCCATGCTTCTCAAATGATTGAGTATGGTACTAACGTTGTTGGTGGTGTAACTCCAGGAAAAGGTGGGACAACTCACCTAGATAGACCCGTTTTTAATACTGTAAAAGATGCTGTTGAACAAGCAGGAGCTGATACTACTATCATTTTTGTACCGCCAGCTTTTGCTGCTGATGCAATTATGGAAGCTGCTGATGCAGGAATAAAAGTAATTATTGCAATTACTGAAGGAATTCCTGTTGCTGATATGATTAAAGCGAATAGCTATGTTAAGGAGAGAAATGCAAGATTAATAGGTCCTAACTGTCCAGGTATAATTACTCCAGGTGAAGCTAAAGTTGGTATTATGCCAGGTTTTGTTTTCAAAAAAGGAACTATTGGAATTGTTTCTAAATCAGGAACTTTAACTTACGAAGCAGCTGACCAAGTTGTAAAACAAGGATTAGGAATTACTACTGCAATTGGTATTGGTGGAGATCCAATCATTGGAACTACTACAAAAGAAGCAGTTGAATTATTGATGAATGACCCAGAAACTGAATGTATCGTAATGATAGGTGAAATTGGTGGGCAATTAGAAGCTGATGCTGCGCATTGGATTAAAGCTGACGGTAACCGTAAACCGGTTGTAGGGTTTATTGCAGGAGTTACCGCTCCAGCTGGACGTACAATGGGACATGCAGGTGCTATTGTTGGTGGATCTGATGATACTGCTGAAGCTAAAAAACAAATCATGAGAGAATGTGGAATACACGTTGTGGATTCTCCAGCTGAGATTGGTAAAAAAGTAAAAGAAGTTTTAGGTTAATCTAATTCTATTTAAATATTTTCAAAAGCCTCACATTTTGTGGGGCTTTTTTTATTATAAATTGAATTAAAGAAATACCTTTGCACTTTATTAAATTGATCTGTTTTTTCAGATTTAATCCTAATAAGAACAATCATAAACGAATGGTTTCTAATGGACCTCACGATTTTGTGGGGTATTTTTTTGTAAAAGCCAATTCAAATAAAAATAAAATAACATGTACAAAGAGTTAAAAAAATTCAAAGTTAGCAATCAGTTTTCATTCACTACAGACGATAGTTTAGAAGAAGTATGTAATGCTTCAGAAGGATCTGGAGTATTTTTAGTGTATTCAGTAGGGGATGAGAAAGAGTTAATTATGGTGGGTTCTACCGGAACTGTTCAGAATAATGGAACTTTGAAAATTAAAAATGGTGGCTTAAAGGATAAAATTGTAGAAGGACACCAATTTGCAAAAACAGGAAGAAAATATTCTTGGCCAGCACAAATGAAAATTGAAGATATCAGTACATTGGAAGTGGTTTGGTATGAAACATTTAACGATAAGACTAAAGCAATACCAACATTCGTAGAAGGACAAGTTTTGCAAAACTTCCTTGACGAAAATGGAAGATTGCCAAAATGGAATGTAGCTTTTTAGTATGTTTCAAAAAAATAAAATTTACTATTTAAAAGCTTTACTTCGGTAAGGCTTTTTTTGTATTACAAATTTCATAAAACGCTTAAATAATCTATATTTGTACATCAAAATAATAAACATACTTATCATTATAATATGAAATTACTAGAAGGAAAAGTTGCCATAATTACAGGTGCAAGCCGCGGAATTGGAAAAGGAATTGCAGAAGTTTTTGCAAAACACGGTGCAAATGTTGCATTTACTTATAGTTCGTCAGTAGAATCAGCTTTGGCTCTTGAAAATGAATTAAATGCGCTTGGTATTAAAGCTAAAGGATATCAATCAAATGCTGCCGATTTTAATGAAGCACAAAAATTTGTAGATGCGGTTTTAGCTGAATTTGGAACTGTTGATATTCTAATAAACAATGCTGGAATTACTAAAGACAACCTTTTGATGCGTATGTCTGAAGGAGATTTCGATCAAGTAATTGACGTTAATTTGAAATCGGTTTTTAATATGACTAAAGCGATTCAACGTACTTTCTTAAAACAACGCTCAGGATCAATTATTAATATGAGTTCTGTAGTAGGAGTGAAGGGAAATGCGGGTCAAACCAATTATGCGGCTTCTAAAGCAGGTGTTATTGGTTTTTCAAAATCAGTAGCTTTGGAATTAGGTTCTCGTAATATTCGTTGTAATGTAATTGCTCCAGGATTTATAGAAACTGAAATGACAGCCAAATTAAACGACGATGTCGTGAAAGGATGGAGAGACGGTATACCGTTGAAACGTGGTGGAACCACTGAAGATGTTGCTAATGCGTGTCTTTTCTTTGCATCTGATATGAGCGCTTATGTAACCGGACAGGTTATGAATGTTTGTGGTGGAATGCTTACCTAATAAAAGCAATCTATTTTCAGTATTCAGTAGCTGATCACTGAAAATAGATGACTAAACAATAAAAAATGACGACAACTACCATTTTATTAATAATACTTTCTTTAATACTAGCCGGTAGTTTGTCATTTCACCACTATTTATACAAAGTCAAAAACAAATCTATAGTTAGTTTGTTTTTGGCTTTTTTGCGTTTTATGTCTATTTTTGGAATGTTATTACTGTTGGTTAATCCAATAATAACTAAAAATACGCTAGAAACTGTAAAAACACCGTTGCCAATTGTCGTTGATAATTCCAGTTCCATTTCATTCTTGAAAGCTAATGGAAAATCAGTAAAATTATATCAAAAATTGATTTTGAATTCAGCATTGCAAAAGAAATTTGATATTCAATCGTATCAATTTGACAGTGAATTTCAACAATCGAAAAAATTTGATTTCAAAGGAAAACAAACCAATCTGGATGCCGTAGCCAAAAACCTGAAAAGCATTAACAAAAATGTAATTTTTCCAACCATAATTATAACGGACGGAAATCAAACTTCAGGTAACGATTATGTTTATGGTTTTGATGCAACGAATAAAGTATTTCCATTAATTGTAGGTGATACGACCACTTTTTTAGATTTTAAAATAGATCAATTAAATGTCAATAAATACGCTTTTTATAAAAATAGGTTTCCGGCAGAAGCCTTTTTGCATTATTCAGGAACTAAAAATATAACTGCTGATTTTATTATTTCACAAGGGAATTCGGTGTTTAGTAAACAATCTATTTCATTTTCTCCATCGAAAAAAACGGCTGTTGTCAATTTACTATTACCTGCTAATAAAGTAGGACTACAAGTTTTTAAAGCCACGATTTCATCTAAAGAAAAAGAAAAGAATACTTATAATAATACCAAGAATTTTGCTGTTGAAGTGATTGACCAAAAAACAAATATCGCCATTATTTCTACTATAAATCATCCGGATATTGGTGCTTTGAAACATGCAATCGAAACGAATGCACAACGCAAAGTAACTCTAGTTAAGCCTAATGATATCAAATTATTACAAAATTATAGTATTTTAATTCTATACCAACCCACAGTTGAATTTAAATCGGTTTTTGATGCTGCTAAGTCGACCGGGATTAATACATTCATTATTACCGGAAACAATACAGATTTTAATTTTTTGAATCAACAACAGGATAATTTGTCTTTCAAAATGAGTAGTCAAAAAGAAGATTATTTGGCGGCATTTAATTCTCAATTTAATCTCTTTGCAATTGATAATATTGGTTTCGAAAATTTCCCACCTTTGCAAAATCCTTTTGGAAATATAACTACAAATGGAAACGTTTTGGTATTGCTTTCTTCCAAAATAAGAAATATTGACACCAATTCACCTTTATTGGCTTTTACTGAAAATCAAGGCAAAAGAACGGCTTATTTTTTAGGGGAGAATAGTTGGAAATGGCGTTTGCAAAGCCATATCGACAACCAGTCTTTTGTGAAGTTTGATGTATTTATAGACAAGATTATCCAGTATTTGGCTTCTAACAATTCAAAAAAATCATTGGTTGTTGCCCATGAAAATTTCTATAATTCAGACGAAGTAATTGAGATTTCCGCACAATATTTCAATAAAAACTATGAGTTTGATGAGAAAGCTCGTTTGACAATTGCTATAACTAATACAAAAACCAAGCAAACTAAAAATTACGATTTGTTAAAAAGCAATAATTCCTATCAAGTCAATCTTAATGGGCTTACAGCTGGGAATTATGATTTTTCGGTAAAAGAATTGAATTCAAAAACTTCGTATTCCAATCATTTTGAAATACTGGATTTTGATATAGAAAAACAATTTGTTAACCCAGATGTAGAAAAATTGACACAACTAGCTTCGCAAACACATGGTAAAGCTTATTTCCCCGATCAAATTGAGGTTTTAATAAAATCACTTTTGGATAATGAGGAATACAAAGCCGTTCAAAAGAATACTATGACTAAAACACCTTTGATTGAATGGGTTTGGTTACTCGTTTTAATTTCGATTTTTCTTTCAACGGAATGGTTTGTTAGAAAATATAACGGATTGTTGTAAATTTAAATTCCATTTAATAAAAATATAAATCATGGATTTTAGATTAAAAGTTTTTTTTACTGTCGCCAATAGATTGAGTTTTACTAAAGCGGCAACGGAATTATTCATTACTCAGCCTGCCATTTCGAAACATATTCAAGAGCTGGAAGAACAATATAAAATCAAACTTTTCGAAAGAAACGGTTCAAAAATTTCCCTTACCAATGCCGGTGAAGTATTGCTTAAGCACACTAAAAATATATTTGAAGTCTATAGAGAAATTGATTTTGACATGAGCGCATTAATCAATCAACAAAAAGGATTACTTCGATTAGGAGCCAGCACAACAATTTCTCAATATATAATTCCGCCTCTTTTGGCTCGCTTTCATCAAAAATTGCAGGACATAAAAGTGAATCTGTTGAACGGAAATACGGAGCAAATTGAAAAAGCATTACTGAATAAAGAGATTGAAATAGGAATTGTAGAAGGACAGTCTAAAAATCAATCTATTAAATACACCGAGTTTTTAAAAGACGAATTAGTACTGGTTTGCAACAATAGTAATCCTTTAAAAAACAAAGAGCAAGTTAGTTTAGAGGATTTGAAAGACCTGCGATTTGTAACTCGGGAACAGGGTTCTGGAACACTTGAAGTTATTGATCATGCGTTAAAACCTTTTGGAATTAATCTCTCGCATTTAAAAATTGAAATGCAGTTGGGAAGCCCGGAAAGTATAAAATCCTATTTGATGAATTCTGATTGTGTTGCTTTTATTTCCATCCATGCTATAGAAAAAGAGCTTAAAAATAACGAATTGGTTATTCTTGATATTGATGATTTTGTTATTGAACGCTTTTTTTACATCATTACTTTACAAGGAAAAGTTGATCCACTATCAGAATTGTTTATAAAAAATATATCGAGTCATTATAATTTAAAGTTATAGCAGATTGTTTTTTGCGATTGGCTAATGCAAATTAATCTACTCACCTTTGTATAGTAATAATTCAATTACTTTACAATGGAACCAAATCAAAAAGTAATTCTAAAACAAGTACCATTATTTTTAAAAATAAGTACACTACAGCAACAAATTATTTTTGTTGCACTGCTATTGTTTTGCATGACCTCAATTGTTTCGCCACCAATTGCTTTATTATTAGGACTGATTGTTGCGAATCTTTCCGGTCATCCTTTTTTACATCTCAACCATAAAGCAACAAATATTCTACTGCAAGTTTCTGTGGTAGGTTTAGGTTTTGGCATGAATGTAAATGGTGCTTTATCGGCAGGTAAAGAAGGTCTTATATTTACTATTGCATCCATTTTTAGCACTGTAATTTTAGGAACATTTCTAGGGAAATGGCTAAAAATTGAAAAGAAAACTGCTCATTTAATTTCATGCGGAACTGCAATTTGCGGCGGAAGTGCAATTGCCGCGATTGCTCCGGTAATTAAATCAGATGAAAAACAAACTTCCATTGCTTTAGGAGTGATATTTATTCTGAATTCAGTTGCTTTATTTTTATTTCCGGCTGTAGGACACTGGTTGGATTTATCGCAAAAAGAGTTCGGGTTATGGTGTGCGATTGCTATTCATGATACGAGTTCAGTGGTTGGTGCAGCCAGTAAATTTGGCCCCGAAGCATTACAAATAGCTACGACTGTAAAATTAGCCCGAGCCTTATGGATTATTCCGGTAGCTTTACTTACCGCTTTTATTTTCAAAAATAAATCCAGCAGAATTAAAATCCCCTATTTTATTGGATTATTTATTATAGCAATGGCAATGAATACGTATGTTTCACAAACAGCCCTTATTGCTCCGTATTTGGTTTCAATTGCCAAAATTGGACTCACGCTAACTTTGTTTTTAATTGGAGCAGGATTGAATAGGAATATTTTGAAATTAGTTGGAGTAAAACCCTTGTTTCAAGGCCTTTTGCTTTGGGTATTTATAGCAATTGGAACACTGTTAACCATTATGTATTTTAATTAGAAAGCACTATTTAAAGTAATATTAATGATTAAATTTCTTTCTTTTTATGGCAAAATAGGTGAGTCTCATATAATCATAAAAAAGGGCAATAAACAGAAAAAAGGAAGCGATTAGAAGTGTTTTTAATTCCATTTTTTGATACATAAATCCTCCGAAAACACAACCAATAAAAAAGAAGGAAATGATTGAAAAACGCAAATAAATACTCGTTTTCAATTTTGTTACTTCATCTGCTTTTTTATAAAAAAACAATTGAGACAATTCGATTCCTAAATCTGTAAAAAGGCCTGTTAAATGAGTTGTTCTGACTGTTGCCTGTGATATTTTTGTAACCAGGGAATTTTGAATCCCCATGGCAAAAAGCATAAAAAAAGCGATTGTTTTACCTTCGAAAATAGAAATATCAGAGGGAACTCCAAAAAGTGCAACACCAGTTAAAACTAAAATCTCCAAAGAAATGGGCACAACATGAGACAAATCGGGATGTTTCACTGAGACTAATTCTGATAAAAAGTTAGAAGTAAAGGCGCCAATCAAGAAAAAGATTGTGAAAACAAAAAAAGTTATTACTGTAGCATAATTGTTAAGCATCAATTCTTCTGCAAAATAAGCAAAGTGTCCCGTGACATTTGTGGTTAACGTTTTTACGGCCAAAACACCTGTTATATTAACGATGCCAGCCACGAATGATAGTAAGGTTGCTAAACGTAAATTGTGAATAAAAGTCCTGTTTTTTCCTTTGTGACGAAACATTTTTAATTAATTTCTTTAAATTAACATAATCTTAAACCAGATTTCATTGAATTATATTTAAAAAAAATACATTTGCAGTTCTAATAAATAAATATAATGAAAAATTTTAAAATTAGACCTACACTTATTGGGTTATCTACAATTGGAATTGCTTTTTTGTTGTTATCATGGGGAGTTGTTGGCCATGAACGAATCAATAGAGCTGCGGTAATGGCGCTTCCAAAACCATTACAAACTTTTTTCTACAATCATATCGATTTCATCACTCAGGAATCCACAGTTCCGGATTTGAGAAAATCTATTTTGAATGACAAGGCTGAAGGACCACGTCATTATTTTGATATGGAGAATTTCGGAAGCATTGACAGTTTACCTAGAACTATGGAAGCTGCAAAGAAAAAATACGATGAGAAATTCTTGTCAAAAAATGGGACATTGCCTTGGTACATTCAAGAAATGATGGGCAAATTAACTAAAGCTTTCAAAGAGAAAAGAAAAAACGAAATTCTATTTATTGCTGGAGAACTTGGACATTACATAGGAGATGCACACATGCCTTTGCATACTTCTGACAATCATGATGGTCAAAATACCAATCAAAAAGGAATTCATTCTTTATGGGAAAGCCGTTTGCCTGAATTGTTTGTTAAGAATTATAAACTAAATGCTGATGAAGGAAAATATATTGAAAATGTAGACCAAGCAGCTTGGGGTATTATTTTTGATACCCATAGCTTAGTAGCTCCTTTATTAGCGGCTGATAAAAAATTAAGAACTACAATTCCAGAAAGCAAAATGTATGTCGTTGATGAGGCTGGTACCATTGTAAAAAACAAATACAATGGCGTTTTATATTCGGATGATTATGCCACTAAATTTCACCAAGAGTTGAATGGTATGGTTGAAAATCAAATGAAAAAAGCAATTACTGCTACAGCTAGTTTTTGGTATACCGCTTGGGTAAATGCAGGGAAACCCGATTTAAGTACTTTAGATTCAGAGGCGCTTACCAAACGCAATAAAAAAGGGTTAAAACAAGATTCCAAATTATTTAAAAAAGGATTCCTTTTTGGTTTAGTAAACGATAAAGAATAATTTTTAAATCTAAAATAAAAAAACGGGTGAGATAGCAATCTTACCCGTTTTTTTATGCTAATTAATTTTTTGATATTTCTTTTTCTTCAACATATCTGAAGCAGTTTGGTAATAGGAAATAGTTTGGTTTACTAAATCAGTTCTTTCTTTTATCAGCGGATTTTGGTCGTAATAGATTTGGAAATCAGGTGCTGTTTTTTGATCTTTTTTTAATGTCAATTGAAATTGCTTCACTTGCTGTTTGGGTGAAATAATAGTTAAAATATTATCTTTTATCAACCCTAAATCCTGATATGTTGCAATTAAAGCTCTCGGTTTATAGTCAGATTTTAAAACGTCCTCACCATAGAATTTACTTTGATAATTGAAATTCAACAATCCAAATAACGTAGGCATAATATCAATCTGAGACATCAAATTCGTGTAATGCTTTGGCTGAATATAACCCGGACTGTAAATCATTGCCGGAATTCTATATTTATCAACAGGAAGCTCTGTTTTTCCTGCACTGGAAGCACAATGATCCGCAATAATCACAAAAACAGTATTGGCAAACCAAGGTTGTTTACTTGCCATTTCGAAGAATTTCTTCATGGCAAAATCAGTATATTTAACGCCACCTTCACGTGATTTAGCATCTCCTGGGATATCAATTTTATTATTAGGATAGGTGAATGGTCTGTGATTGCTAACAGTCATAATATGGTTAAAAAAGGGTTTGTTTTCTTTTGCTTCCCCATTCATTACCTTGATTGCTTTGTTGTACATATCCTCGTCACAAACGCCCCATACATTCGCAAAAGTAATTTCTTCAGGAGTAAATGTTTTTTTATCTACAATACCATAACCGTTTCCAGTGAAAAAATCTTCCATATTATCAAAGAAAGCATCACCTCCATAAAGGTATTTCACAGTATACCCTTTTTGTTTGAAGACATTTCCAGTTGAAAATTTATTTTTATTATCTTCTCTTTTTACCACACTTTCGCCGGCAGTGGGAGGGAAACACAAAGTAACAGCTTCAAGACCACGAACAGTTCTATTCCCAACAGCGTAAAGATTCGTAAACAACAAACTTTTTGTAGCTAAACTATCCAAGAAAGGAGTTAGATTTTGTTCGTTGCCGTACAATTTCATAAAATCGGCACTGTAACTTTCGATAGTTATTAACACTACATTCTTATGGTTTTCAGTTGCATCGCTTTGAATTTTTCGTAAAGAAGTTTCTCCTGAAATTCCTGGAATTTGTTCTCGTAATAATGCATACGCTTCTTTTTCGGCAAGTGTTTTGTAGAATTTGAAATAGTCTAATTCACTATTTTTAAAGGCTAAAAAGAACTTATAAATTCCATTTGCCTCTAATTCATTTGCAAAAATATTTGGTGAGTTTTCCTGAGCAGATAAATAGGGTATCGTTAATAAAGAGAGTCCAAACAAAGTAAGATAAATTCCGGATAACTGTATTTTTTGTACAAAATTTGGAATACTTTCGATGTACGTTTTTGAACGTCTTACGATCAAATATGTTATTAAGCCTGCAACAACAAATAATGCGGTAAATATTGGAATTACAGGATACGATTGTATGATATTACCTATTACTTCATTGGTGTAAACCAAATAATTAACGGCTATGAAGTTGTATTTTACACCAAATTCATTCCAAAAAAAGTATTCACTAATTCCATTTTGCAAAATCAAAACAACATACAAGAAAATGACAAATGAGAACAACCAGAATCTAATTTGGTTTCGGTATTTTGGAAGAAAAAGCAATAACCCAAACAAAATAGTTTTTATAGCCATAAAAGCGATTCCAATTGCAGGTAGCGCACCACCATATTCGTTAAGAATTGTATTGCCAAATGAAACATACAACAATAAGGCAACTAATAGCCCGAAAAAGAGATAACCATGGGGTTTCAAGTATTTTGAATTGGATATAAAAATTAGATACAGCCATAAAAAACCGCTTATTAATACAAAAATGAAAAAATCAGAGATTAATCCAAAACCAAATATTTTAACAACCTCTAGGAAACCAAATGAGCTTTGGGTAATGGGATGAAATAGCAGTACTATTCTTAAAACGATACTTACAATAATATAAAAAAGCATAAGATTGTAAAAAGGGGATGACTTTTTTAAAAAATTCATAGTATTATTTTTATTTACAAAAGTATATATAATTTTAGTGCTATTTTTTAAGAATTGCTTAATATTGGAAAACAGAATCTTAGATTAAGGAGATTTAATTAATTTTAATAAATACGGTTGAAATTTTAAAACAGTCATGAAAATATTTTGCGTCTTCATACAAGTTCTGTTTATTAATTCTAAAAAAAACCATAACTATTATTTTTGCGTATATAGTTATATTAACCAACCTAAAATAAAATAATCATGACTAGAAAAGAATTTTTTGCGAGAGTAGGATTTGGAGCGGCAACTGTTTTATTGCCTGCTTGTATAGCCGTTTTAGTTGCGAGTTGTAGCTCAGACGATTCTAATACTGGTGGTTCTGGTTCATCAACACCAACACCTACGCCTACGCCAACACCAACCGCCTCAAGTAATTTTACAGTTGATACCAGCACAGGACCTTTGGCCACAAATGGAGGTTTTATAGTTATGAAAGGAATTATCATTGCGCGGACCACTACAGGAACTTTTTTGGCTGTTTCGTCTTCTTGTACTCACGAAGGTGTAACGCTTGGTTATGATAACTCTGGGAATGTATTTGTTTGTCCAAGGCATAATTCTCAGTTTACAAGTACTGGTACCGTAATTTCGGGACCTGCACCATCCAATTTAAAACAATATCAGACTACATTATCTGGAACAACTTTGACCGTTATTGTCTAGTCCAATAAATAAACAGTCATGTATATCTGTAAAAAGTCGTTAAATTAATTCTGCCTTAATTTTCACTATCAGAAAAGTACACTTCACTA
Organism: Flavobacterium esculini; assembly: GCF_048284325.1. Classification (NCBI taxonomy): domain Bacteria; kingdom Pseudomonadati; phylum Bacteroidota; class Flavobacteriia; order Flavobacteriales; family Flavobacteriaceae; genus Flavobacterium; species Flavobacterium esculini. Next base: position 89,516 of record NZ_JBLVPI010000005.1, read on the forward strand.
GAAATAAATACTTTTACAGTATTAAAAACAGATTTAAAAGATGAAAAAACAGGTTATGTTCTTGTTTCTTTTTATAGGAACGTTAGGATATTCTCAAAACTGGAAATCCAATTTTGAAGAAGCAAAAGCGCAGTCACTTTCAGAAGATAAAAACATCCTTCTTGTATTTTCAGGATCAGATTGGTGTGCTCCATGTATTAAATTAGAAAATACCATTTGGAAATCAGAAGAATTTAAAAAGGAAGCCGACCAAAATTGGGTTATTTACAAAGCTGATTTTCCAAAGAAAAAAGCAAATCAACTCGAACCAGCGTTGATGGAGAGCAATAAAAAAATAGCAGAAAAATACAATAAATCAGGGAATTTCCCATTAGTGTTACTTTTGGACAAAACTGGGAATGTGTTAGGAATTACAGGTTTCAAAAACCTTTCTCCAGCTGATTATATCAAATTAATCCATTCGTTTGAAAAATGATGAAGAGTATAATTTCCTTATTTTTATTATTGACAACCTTCATTTCCGTTGGTCAAATTGCCCATAAGAGAAAGTTGTCGATGTTAGGAAGTCCGTTTGAGATTACAGCTGTTGCAAATGACACTATAAAATCCAATGAATATATAGATTTGGCTGTAGCCGAAGTAAAACGAATAGAGAATTTAATTTCTGATTGGATTCCGACTACTCAAATTTCAGAAATCAACCGTAATGCAGGAATTAAACCTGTAAAAGTGGATACTGAAGTTTTGGAATTGGTCGAAAGAGCGATTAAAATTTCCCAAATTACCGATGGCGCCTTTGATATTTCATATGCTTCCATGGACAAAATATGGAAATTTGATGGTTCGATGAAAGTAATGCCGACAGAAGAAGCCATAAAAAAATCAGTTGTAAAAATTGGATACAGAAATATTATTATAAACAAGAAAGAACAAACCATTTTCCTGAAATTAGAAGGAATGAAATTAGGTTTGGGCGGAATTGGTCAAGGCTATATTGCTGATAAAGTAAAAGATTTATTGGTTTCAAAAGGCTGTATTTCAGGAATTGTAAATGTTTCTGGAGATATTAATGCTTGGGGAAAACAACCCGATGGGAAACTTTGGAATGTGGGAATTGTAAATCCTTTGAATAAAAATAAAGTTTTTGCCACATTTCCATTAGAAGACAGCGCTGTAGAAACTTCGGGAAGTTATGAAAAGTATGTTATTTTTAATGGAATTCGCTACTCACATATTATAGATCCCAGAACGGGTTATCCGGCAACTGGCGTGGTGAGTGTATCTGTTTTTGCAAAGCAAACGGAAGTAGCTGACGCTTTGGCTACGGGTATTTTTGTTCTCGGGGTAGAAGTAGGGTTGGATTTAGTCAATCAGCTTAAAGGGATTGAATGTATTATTGTTGATGACAAAGGTAAAATCCATTCGTCAAAAGGAATTGATATTAAAAAATATAATTAATAAAAGACATTCAAAATGATAAAGACTATAACGGTTTTGTTTTTTGTAATGCTGATTTTACAATCGTGTAGTTCAGTAAAAGAATACGAAAAAGAAAAAATAAATGATCCTGACATGAAGTTAACCGCAAAAACTTCAGAGCGATATGAAACTTCTTTTCAAGTATATCGTGAAGCAGCTGCTGGAGCCAATGGTGGTAAATCAGGTGGTGGTTGTGGTTGCAACTAATTTACAAAACAACAATTTAGATAGTAATTAGTAATTTCTATACAATGAAAATAAAATTTTTATTTCTTTTAGTATTAATCAGCAGCATTGCCTTTTCGCAAGACAAAACTACTGCGCCAGCATTTAAAAAACGAGTATTAGAGAGTACCGAAGTCGATTTTTTAGCCAGTTATTACAATCAGGAGGGATCAAAATCAGCCGTTTCAGGTGGAATTGGTTCGGAGAAACTTACTGATATTGCCTCAAATATTGTGGTGGCGATGCCATTAAATGATGATGATGTTTTAACGATTGATTTGGGAATATCAGCTTATTCATCAGCATCATCAAGTAACATCAACCCGTTTAATTCAACTGGAGCTTCCAGTTCAGGCGGACCTAGTGGGACTCCTTGGCAAGCTTCCTCTGGAGCTTCTAAAAGCGATCAATTGGTGTCAATTGTTGCTAATTATAGTCATAGTAGTGATTCTAGGAATTTTATTTGGAATACTGATGTTTCTTTTTCAAATGAGTATGATTATACTTCGGTTGGTTTTGGAGGAGGAATTGCGACTCTTTTTAATGAAAAAAATACCGAATTAAGCTTGAAAGCCAATGTGTATCTTGATCAATGGAGGCCTATTTATCCAACGGAATTAGACGAATATTCAAAATATGGTGCTAATTTTTTAAATCAAGGCTATTTTAATGGCGTATCAGTTTTAGATCAAAATGGGCAAACCACAACAAATTATTTGCCATCAGCACAAACGGTAAGTGGCGTAAATAGAAACTCTTATTCGGCTTCTGTTAGTTTCTCTCAGGTTTTAACTAAAAAACTACAGTTTTCAATCTTCTTCGATATTTTACAGCAACAAGGCTTATTGTCTTCACCGTATCACCGAATTTATTTTGCAGATAAAGCTAATTATTACATCGGTCAGGCACAATACATTAATAATTACGAAAGTTCAACGAATACTGGAGTTTATAAACTGGCTGATGATATTGAAAGATTACCGGATTCCCGATTTAAAGTCCCTGTTGGAGCACGTTTGAATTATTACATCAACGAGCGATTTATATTGAGAACCTATTATCGTTTTTATTCCGATAATTGGGATATTCAATCGCATACCGCAACAATTGAGCTTCCTATAAAATTATCTGATAGGTTTACCGTTTTTCCAATGTATCGCTATTACACCCAAACGGCTTCAAAATATTATGCACCTTATGAAACCCATTTGTCAACAGAAAGATATTATACCTCTGATGCAGATTTAGCTACATTTGATGCGAATCAATATGGTTTTGGAATCAATTATACTGATATTTTTACAGGTACAAAAATTTGGAAATTTGGTTTGAAAAATATTGATTTTAGATTCAATCATTATGAAAGAAGTGATAATCTAAATGCTAACATTGGTACAATTGCATTTAAATTTGTCATGCAATAAAGCCTAAATTTATACAATCATGCACATATTAATCGTGGAGGATGAAGCGGGAATTGTTCAATTTCTTCAGCAAGGATTAGAAGAAGAAGGCTATACAATCACAAGTGCTTCGGATGGTTTAAAAGGGTTTGAACTGACTCAAAAAAACAATTTCGATTTGATTTTATTAGATTGGATGTTACCAAAAATGACAGGATTGGAACTTTGTAAATCCATTCGATTAAAAAACAGTCATACGCCAATCTTATTTTTGACGGCCAAAGATACTGTGCAAGAAACAATTGAAGGTTTGAAAGCTGGTGCCAATGATTATATCAAAAAACCATTTAGTTTTGATGAATTACTGGAACGCATCAAAATTCATTTCAGAAATCAAAATGAAGATGAAATTCTGACTCTTGGAACTATAGAAATTGACATGGCCAAACATAGTGTTTTCGTAAGTGATACTGAAGTAAATTTGACTCAACGTGAATTTGATTTATTGACGTATTTGGTCAAAAATAAAGGCAAAGTATGCACCAGAACCCAAATTATCGAGGATGTTTGGGACATTCATTTTGAATATGATACGGGTGTGATTGATGTTTTTATGAATGCGATTCGTAAAAAATTAAATTTAAAAATTGAACAAGACTATATAAAAACAGTTCGCGGTGTAGGTTACATTGCTAATGACTAAATAAAAATGCAACAACTTTCCTTTAAAAATAGAATTGCCTCCCATTATATAGTGACTACAGCTTTATTGATTTTTGTAGTTTTCTTTATCATCTATTCTATTATTAAATTAAGTGTTTATAGCCATGTGAATAATGATATTACCAGTGAAGTTGAGAAACATCGATCCGAAATTGAAATTGTAGGCAATAGTTTTCATTTGATTCATAAAGAGGAATGGAAAGAACGGGAACACAATACGCTGGATGTAAATCCTGTATTTATTCAGTTTGTGGATCAAAATAGAAATGTGATTGAAAAATCGCCTAATCTCAAAAAATCTTCTCTCCTCTTTAATGAAAAAAATGGGGAGAACAAGTTCTTTGATACAAAATTAGCCGATAACTCTATTCGACAAATTCAGGTTCCTATTTATCAAAAAACAAAAATTATTGGGTATATCATAATTGCAATGTCCTTAGAGGATGCTACAATGGTGCTTAATAATTTATTTGAGGTGTTGCTTATTGTTTATCCTTTAATTCTGATAGTACTTTTCTTTATTGCACGATTTATTGCCGGAAGGAGCATAAAACCAATTAGTTCCATAATCACCACTTCTAATATTATTACTAAAGATAATCTTATATCTAGGATTCCATTACCACAAAACCGTGACGAATTGTATATTTTGTCTCAAACCATAAATAATTTATTAGACCGAATTGAAACCGCTATCGAAAGAGAAAAACAATTTACTTCGGATGCATCGCATGAATTAAGAACGCCTTTAACGGTTATCAAAGGAACATTGGAAGTTTTGATTCGAAAACCTCGAAATCCTGCTGAATATGAAGAAAAAATTAATTTTTGTGTTACAGAAGTCAATCGGTTGAATCATTTGGTTGATCAGTTGCTTTTATTGGCCCGATTTGAAAATCAAAAACAAAGTTTAAAAATAGAAAAAGTCTATTTGAACGCTATATTTTTAGATACTATTGCCAGAAACTCTACTGCGATACAGTCTAAAAACATTAATATCACTACAAAATTTTCTGGAGATTACTACATAGAAACTGATAGTTATCTGTTTTTAATCATTGTCAATAATTTGATTTCTAATGCGTTGAAGTATTCAAATCAAAATGGGAATTTAACTATCAATATAAAAAGGATAAACTCTAAAATTGAATGTCACATCATTGATACAGGAATTGGAATCCCAAAAGAGGACTTAGAGAATATTTTCAATCAATTTTATCGTTCACAATCGAATGTGCACCCTGAAATAAAAGGAACCGGATTGGGTTTGTCTATTGTAAAAAGACTCTGTTCGTTGCTTACTATTGATATTGCAATTACCAGTGAAGAAAACATAGGAACACGAGTGGTATTAAGTTTATTTGAAACAGACCTTAAGTAATTCTTAAGTAAATCCTTAAATTTATGTTTTACATTTATACTTTATTTAATTGTTCTACACAATCATAAAGTTATGAATTTAATATTTTACAAAAGTCTCCAAGTTATTTAATTTTCTTTAAAACAAGGAACCTAATGCTTCAATTCTTAAGTATATCATTTAAAATAAAATCTAAAAACACTTATATTTGTTTCGTGAAATTTTTAAAAAATATATTAGCTTTAATTATTTGCCTGCAACTAACGATTCCTTTTGTTGTTGAGGATAGTTTACGATTACCAATCTTGGTTTCACATTTTATTAAGCACAGTCATAATCATAGAGACATTACTCTAATCCATTTTTTAGTGGATCATTATTTAGATAAGCATCATAATGAGAATCATGATGAACATGGAGATTTACCTTTCCATAATCATTCGGATTTTTCGCTTCATCAAAATTTAGCAATAAACTTAGAAATAAAATTATTCAAATTTATTCCTAACTATTATTTTAAAGAACCACAAAAAATAGCTTTTTTACAAAATTATTTTTCTTCAAGAGTTCTACTATCTATTTGGAGACCTCCAAAACATTGTTGATTATTTTTAGTGCTTTTTTACAATTCATCACTTATATACATTGATGACTATTTGTATTGTAGCATATTCTTAGAAAAATAATTAATAATTATAAATTATGTTGAATAAAATAATTGAGTTTTCAATCAAAAATAAGTTCATCGTTGGTCTTTTTATTGTTGCGCTTATAGGATATGGAAGTTATCAATTCACCAAATTACCTATCGATGCAGTTCCTGATATTACGGATAATCAAGTTCAAATAATCACATCAGCACCATCATTAGGGGCAACTGATATTGAACGACTAATTACATTTCCAATAGAACAAACCAACAGTAATATTCCTGGGCTGAAAGAAATTCGTAGTTTTTCTCGTTTCGGTTTATCAGTGGTAACGATTGTTTTTGATGATGCAACTGATGTTTATTGGGCAAGACAACAAGTAGCAGAAAGGCTTAGTGCTGTCAAAGACCAAATTCCAAAAGGAATAGGTAATCCATTTCTTGCGCCAGTAACCACTGGACTGGGCGAAATTTACCAATATACTGTTCGGGCGAAACCTGGTTATGAAAAAAAATACGATATAACCGAGCTGAGAACCATTCAGGATTGGATTGTTCGCCGTCAATTATTAAGCGTTGAAGGTGTTGCAGAAGTGAGTAGTTTCGGTGGAAAATTAAAACAATTTGAAATTGCCATTGACCCCAATAAACTACAATCGTATAATATTACGATTGCTGATGTTTTTACTGCTTTAGAAAAAAACAATCAAAACACAGGTGGTGCTTATATCGAAAAAGGTCCAAAAGTTTTATACATCCGAAGTGAAGGATTGATTAATACAATCGAAAATATAAAAGAGATTTCTATTAAAAATACCAGTAATGGCAGTCCCTTATTTATCCGTGATGTAGCTGATGTTCGAATTGGGAATGCTATCCGTTACGGAGCAATGACTTTTAATAAAAAAGGAGCACAAACTGGTGAAGTTTCTGGTGCGGTAGTGATGATGTTAAAAGGAGCAAACAGTAACGTGGTAATCAAAAAAATTAAAGAACGTATTGAGCAAATACAAAAAACGTTGCCCGAAGGCGTTATTGTAGAACCGTTTTTAGACCGAACAAAAATGGTAAATAATTCCATCTCAACAGTAGAAAAAAACTTATTGGAAGGGGCGTTAATAGTTCTTTTTGTACTTATTTTCTTTTTAGGAAATGTAAGAGCAGGTTTAATCGTAGCATCGGTTATACCAATGGCATTGTTAATCGCTGTGATACTGATGAATATGTTTGGGGTTAGTGGTAATTTAATGAGTTTAGGAGCATTGGATTTTGGATTGATTATAGATGGTGCCGTTATTATTGTAGAAGCCTGTTTGTTTAGTTTACACAGCAGGAAAACTGCTCAAATTTCACAGCAAGAAATGGATAATACCGTATTGAACACGTCTATAAAAATGCGTAATGTATCCGTTTTTGGGGAACTGATTATTTTGATAGTATACATTCCAATTTTTACTTTGCGAGGTATTGAAGGAAAAATGTTTTTACCTATGGCTCAAACGATAGCATTTGCACTATTTGGCGCTTTTATATTGTCGCTGACTTATGTTCCTATGATGACTGCTTTGTTTTTGAATAAAAATATAACGCATAAAAAAACTTTTTCAGATCGAATGATGGAAAAATTAGAAAATTTCTATCAACCACTTTTAAATAAAGCATTAGAAATTCCTCGAACAATTATTGCTACAACTTTGGGATTATTTTTTTTGGCATTGCTTACACTTTCGTTTATGGGAGGTGAATTTATGCCCTCATTAGAAGAAGGTGATTTCGCTGTAGAAACAAGGGTGTTGCCGGGAAGTAATTTGCAAACTTCAATGACAGCTATTTCGCAGGGTGCAAAAATACTAATAGAAAAATTCCCCGAAGTGGAGAAAATTGTAGGTAAAACCGGAAGCAGTGAAGTACCAACCGATCCAATGCCAATTGATGCCAGCGATATGATGATTATTTTAAAGGACAAAAGCGAATGGACTTCTGCCAAAACTTTTGACGAATTATCAGAAAAAATGGCAAAAGAATTAGAAGCTGTCCCTGGTGTTTCTTACGGTTTTCAATATCCGGTACAAATGCGTTTTAATGAATTAATGACAGGTGCAAGACAAGACGTAGTTTGTAAAATATTTGGAGAAAATCTAGACACATTAGCTTTGTATGCTAATAAACTTGGGGGAATTGTGAATACAGTAGAAGGTACTTCTGATCTTTATATAGAAACCGTTACTGGAATACCTCAAGTAGTAGTTGACTACAATCGGGCAACAATAGCGCAATATGGATTGAACATTGAAGATATTAATCGAATAGTAAATACCGCATTTGCAGGACAAAGCGCAGGAGTCGTTTACGAAGGCGAAAAAAGATTTGATTTAGTAGTTCGTCTGGAAGGCGAAAAACGTCAGGATTTGGCTGATGTTCAAGATTTATTAATTCCAACACCAAATGGTTTGCAAATTCCGTTATCACAATTGGCAAAAGTTGAAATAAGAGAAGGGCCAAATCAAATACAAAGAGAAGATGCCAAACGTAGAATTGTTATTGGCTTTAATGTTCGAGGCCGGGATGTACAAAGTATTGTAAAAGAATTACAAGGTAAAGTCGAAACCAAAATAACATTTCCTGTGGGTTACTATTCGACTTATGGCGGTGCTTTTAAAAACTTAAATGAAGCCAAAAACCGTTTAATGATTGCTGTTCCGGTTTCATTATTATTAATATTTATTTTGCTCTATTTTGCATTCAATTCCTTGAAACAAGGACTATTGATTTATTCCGCTATTCCACTTTCTGCAATCGGAGGTATTTTCTTTTTAGCGTTGCGGGGAATGCCTTTTAGCATCAGTGCCGGAGTTGGTTTTATAGCCTTATTTGGTGTAGCAGTTCTAAATGGCTTGGTGTTAATTGCTGAATTTAACAGTATTCGGAAATCAGGTGAAACTGATTTGAAAGCAATTGTTTTGCAAGGAACTAAAATACGTTTACGTCCTGTTTTAATGACTGCATTTGTTGCATCATTAGGATTTTTACCCATGGCATTAAGCAATGGTTCAGGTGCCGAAGTACAAAAACCATTGGCAACAGTTGTAATTGGAGGGTTATTAATTGCCACTTTGCTGACCTTATTTGTTTTACCAATTTTATACATTATGTTCGAAAAAGGAGCTAAATTAAAATCAAAAAAAATGCAATCAATTACAACAATCATGGTATTGGGATTGTTTTTTTCTTTTCAAAATGCAAGTGCACAAGAAAAAATTTCACTTGAAAAAGCCATTGAAACTGCATTGGATAATAATATAAAAATAAAAAACGGAAAACTAAATTCTGAATATTTACAAAAAATGACCAAGACGGGCTACGATATTTCCAACACGGGAATTATTGGGGAATATGGTCAGTTTAACAGCAATGCTAATGATATAAAAATTGGCGTTTCACAAACTATTAAATTTCCGACAGTTTACAAAAGGCAGAGACAACTGCTAATTGAAGAAGCCAAAACTGGCGAATGGAACGAAGTCTTACAAAGAAAGGAATTGACAAGACAAGTGACAACAGTATTTTATGAAATGGTTTATCTCAAAGAAAAGGAAAAATTATTGCTAAAAAGTGATAGTATCTATTCTGAATTTTTAAGAAAATCAACACTTCGTTTTGACAAAGGAGAAAGCAATATATTAGAAAAAGCAACTGCCGAAAATCAATCAGGACAAATAAAAATTCAGCTTCTGGACTTACAAAGTGGTTATAAAATGACACAATTGCAATTCAAATACGTCCTTAATACAGATAAAGACTTTACCCCGGTTTCAGATAAATACAAATTGGATTTTGCTGAAAATTTAGATAAAAATGTTATAAGCAATCAATCCAGTATAAAATTATTTGAGCAAGAAGTAAATAGCAACAAAGCGCAAATTTCACTTGAAAAATCTAAAAAATTACCCGAATTAATAGGCGGTGTTTATTACCAGACATTCAAAACAAATACTGCGTTTCAAGACGGCTATAATGGCATTTATGGGCAATTTGGGGTGGCGCTGCCACTTTTTAATTCAAACATAAAAAACAGACAAAAGGCATTAGAAATCAACAGTCAAATTGCAGAAAATAATTTGACTAATGAAAAATTAAAATTGCAAAGTCAGTACAAGGAATTAATTCAAGAATCGAAAAAAAACCAAGAAACTATTGCTTATTACGAAAATCAGGCCTTGAAAAATGTTGATTTGGTAAATAAAGCCGCTAATGATAAATTTATCAATGGTGACATCAATTATCTGGAGTGGGTAATGTTGATAAATCAAAATACAGAAATTCAAAGTAACTACATTGAAACAGTTAGAAAATTCAATGAAACAATTCTTAAATTAGGAAATTTAATATCAAAATAAATGAAAAATACAGTCATTACTTTAATAGGGTTATTTTTTCTGTACTCGTGTGGTAATAAAAATACGGAAATTGATCCAGAAGCTACTCCAGCTATTGAAAACACAACAACACTTACCGATGCACAAATGAAAAATGCAGGTATTGAAACAGGGAAAATCGAGCAAAAGGAGATTTCATCACTATTAAAATTAAATGGAAAAATAGATGTGCCACCTCAAAATTTAGTGTCCATAAGTGTGCCAATGGGTGGATATTTAAAACATACCAAACTTTTGGAAGGTATGCATGTTACTAAAGGACAAGTTTTGTGCGTTGTTGAAGACCAACAGTACATTCAATTACAAGAAGATTACCTTTTAGCGAAAGCAAAAATAGGATACGCCAAAGCCGAATTCGAGAGACAAAAAGAACTCAACAGAAGTAAAGCGAGTAGCGACAAAGTATATCAACAAGCACAGGCTGAATACAACTCCCTATCTGTTATGGTACAATCGTATGGAGAAAAATTAAAATTCGCAGGAATAAATCCAAATAATGTGTCTGTAAAATCCATTTCAAAAAACATCAATATTTATTCGCCAATAAGCGGTTATGTATCTAAAGTCAATGTAAATACTGGAAAATATGTAAATCCAAGCGATATTTTATTCGAGATTGTAAATCCTTCTGATATTCATTTGGCACTAACCGTATTCGAAAAAGACATTAACAAGATGGCAATTGGCCAGTCAGTTATAGCGTATAATAACACTAATCCAGAAAAAAAATATTCCTGCGAAATTATTTTAATAGGAAAAGATTTTTCTGAAGACCGAAGTACAGAAATGCATTGCCATTTTGCTAACTACGATAAAACACTATTACCGGGAATGTACATGAATGCCGAAATAAAATTAAAAAGTCAGCAATCCAATGTTTTGCCGTCAGAGGCTATTGTGAATTATGAAAACAAGGATTATATTTTTATATCCAAAGGAGACAAGCAATTTGAAATGAAAGAAATCACAACTGGAACATCAGAAAATGGATATGTAGAAATTGTTTCCAATGAAAATTTAAAAGACGTAAATATTGTTATAAAAGGTTCTTATTCTCTTTTGATGAAAATGAAAAATTTAGAGGAATAAAATATTACATTTATAATCTGAACGGAATAATTTTAAAATTAAAATCTTTAAATTAGTGAAATGAATAGTGTACAAAAATACTGATAAATAGAATTTATATACAAAGTAAACACGAAAAATAGACTTAACAATCTAAAATATCAGTTGTAAACAGAGACATTTCATTAGCAGGATAAAATAATTAGTCAAATAATTTAGCTTTGCAATATTAAACTATAAATAAAAAAATATGAATGATGCGCATTTACACATGGTAGTCAACCATTTTCCAATTATTGGAACAATTTTGGGATTAGGAGTTTTAATAGCCGGAATAATTTTAAAGAACAATTCGGTAATAAATACCGCTTATGCTTTATTTATTGTTGCTGCACTTTTTGCACTTGCAAGTATGGCTACTGGTGAAGGAGCAGAGGAAATGGTTGAAGATATGCCTAATATTGGGAAAAGAATAATTCATGAGCATGAAGAAATAGCAGAAAAGTTAGCAATTGTATTGTATTTGCTTGGAGCGATTTCAATTTTAGGTTTAGTTTTAAATATAAAAAATCATTCAAAAACTAAATTCATTTCTTTTGTAGCCGCTATTGTAGCAATTGTAAGTGTCTATTTAACAACTTTAGTTGGAACTTCAGGAGGTGAAATTCGACACACTGAAATTAGAGAAGAAAGCATCGATTCAGCTGTTAAGAATATTATTGATTCAGAAAAACAAGTTTCAGATTCAAAAAAATCGGAGCCAAAGGAATATGATAGATAGTATTAATTTAACAATAAGATATCTTTAAGTTAAATTAAAAATTGGATTGTAAATCATTTATCTCTTATATTTGCAAAAGAATTTAAGATAAATACAATTACATAAAACATGTTAACAAATAAATTACATCACCATCATTTTCATTATTGCTCTCAAGCGATGTGTTAATGTTATGTGTGTAAATCATCATAATCTAAAAACCCGTTTGAGTACATCAAGCGGGTTTTTTATTGCCTGAAATTTGTACTCAATCATAATATTCTAAACAAAAAAACAAAAATTAAACAAAAAATGAGTACACTAAAAATTGCAATTCAAAAATCAGGACGCTTAAACGAAGACAGTATTCAAATTCTAAAAGATTGTGGAATTTCTATAAACAATGGAAATGACCAACTTAAAGCATCAGCTTCCAATTTCCCGTTAGAAGTGTTGTATTTAAGAAACTCCGATATTCCTCAATACTTAATTGATGGAGTCGTGGATGCTGCGATTGTTGGCGATAATCTTTTGGTTGAAAAAGGAAAAAATATTGAAGTTGCAGAAAAATTAGGTTTTTCTAAATGCAAAGTTTCTGTAGCGGTGCCTAAAAATTTCGAATACAATTCGGTAAAAGATTTGGATGGATTGCGAATTGCCACTTCATACCCAAATACTGTTTTAGACTTTTTTAATTCTAAAAATGTAACTGTTGATTTACACCAAATTTCAGGTTCGGTGGAAATTGCTCCAAATATTGGTCTTGCCGATGCTATAGTAGATATTGTTTCTAGCGGAAGTACTTTGTTTAAAAATAATTTGAAAGAAGTGGAAGTTATTTTTAAAAGTGAAGCAGTTTTGGCTGTTTCTCCAAAAATAACAATTGAAAATAAAGCCATTTTAGACAAATTACAATTCAGAATCCAATCCGTTTTAAGAGCACGTAAATCAAAATACATTTTGATGAATGTACCAAATGATAAAATCGAACTTATCAATCAAATTTTACCTGTATTAAAAAGTCCAACTGTAATGCCTCTTGCACAAGAAGGTTGGTCCAGTGTACACACCGTTATTGAAGAAGATCGTTTTTGGGATGTTATTGATCAATTAAAAGATGCTGGAGCCGAAGGAATTTTAGTTTGCCCAATTGAAAAAATGGTACTTTAAAAAGTTTAAAGTATAACGTATTCTATTTAAGAATTCCTTGCGAACTTTGCAAAACCCTTTGTGAACTTTGCGGTTAAAAACAATACAATGAATAAAATATACAATCCAAAATCAGAAACTTGGTCTTCTATTTTAGAACGGCCTACTAAAACTGTTGATGATATTGAAGCAACAGTAAAAGAGATTTTCAAGGAAGTACAAAAGAAAGGTGATCTTGCTGTTGCAAAATACACGTCTCTTTTTGACGGTGCATCAATCGAAAACTTAGAGGTTTCTAAAGCAGAAATTGAGACGGCTATTGCATCCATTTCTTCAGAATTAAAAGCGGCTATTCAACTGGCAAAGACAAATATAAAAAAATTCCATTCTGCTCAAAAAACAAATAAAGTAGCAGTGGAAACTATTGAAGGAGTAAATTGTTGGCAGGAAAAAAGACCAATCCAAAAAATTGGTTTATACATTCCTGGTGGAACTGCTCCATTATTTTCGACAGTTTTAATGCTTGCGGTTCCTGCAAAAATTGCAGGTTGTAATGAAATTGTTTTGTGCTCTCCTCCCGATAAAAGCGGAAATATAAATCCAGCTATTTTATATGCTGCAAATTTATGTGGCGTAACTAAAATTTTGAAAGTAGGAGGAATTCAAGCTATTGCAGCAATGACTTTTGGAACGGAAACAATTCCTAAAGTGTATAAGATATTTGGACCTGGAAATCAATTTGTAACTGTTGCTAAACAATTGGCAACGCAATTTGGCGTGGCAATCGACATGCCTGCCGGTCCATCCGAATTGTTAATTGTGGCTGATGATACCGCTGTTCCAGCTTTTGTAGCATCTGATTTGTTATCACAAGCAGAACACGGAGCTGATAGCCAAGTTATTTTGGTTTCAACATCAAAAAAATTAATTGATGCCGTTGAAAACGAAGTTCAAATACAAATGGACTTACTTCCAAGAAAATCCATTGCTGAAAAAGCCATTGCCAATTCTAAATTGATTTTTGTAGAAAACGATACTATTGCCTTAGAATTGATCAATGAATATGGCCCGGAACATTTTATCATTTGTTCTGAATTTGATGATTTTTACAGCAATGGTGTTCACAACGCAGGTTCTGTATTTATTGGTAATTACACCCCTGAAAGTGCCGGCGATTACGCTTCAGGAACTAATCATACCTTACCTACAAACGGTTATGCAAAAAATTATAGCGGTGTAAATCTGGATAGTTTTACTAAAGCAATGACTTTTCAAAAAATAACTAAAAAAGGAATACAAAACATCGGTAAAGCTATCGAAATCATGGCAGAAGCGGAAGGTTTACAAGCACACAAAAATGCAGTTACATTACGATTAAAAGCGATTGAAAATGAGAAATAATTTTGATATAAATAATTTAGTCAGAGAAAACGTAAAGCAATTAAAACCCTATTCTTCGGCTCGTGATGAATTTGAGGATTTTGATACCGCGGATATGATTTTTTTGGACGCCAATGAAAATCCGTTTGAAAACGGTGTGAATAGGTATCCGGATCCACAACAAATGAGTGTAAAAGGAATTTTGGCAAAACAAAAAAATGTCAAAACGAATCAAATTTTATTGGGTAACGGAAGTGATGAAGTGTTGGATTTGTTATTCAGAGCTTTTTGTGAACCAAAAACAGATAACGTAATCACTTTGCCACCAACATACGGAATGTATGGTGTTTTGGCCAATATCAATGCAGTAGAAAATAAAGAGGTATTGCTTTCTTCCGATTTTCAACCGAAAATTGAGAAAATCATGGAAGCTGTTAATGAAAACACTAAAATCATCTTTTTGTGTTCACCAAATAATCCAACCGGAAACTCATTTTCGGATGAAAGCGTGGCTTATTTGTTGAAAAACTTTAAAGGTTTGGTTGTAATCGATGAAGCGTATATTGACTTTTCAGAAAAAGAAAGTTGGATCAATGAATTAGACGAATATCCAAATTTGGTTATTACTCAAACACTATCAAAAGCATATGGTTTGGCAGGAATACGATTAGGAATTTGTTACGCATCCGCAGAAGTAATTTCGGTTTTGAATAAAATAAAACCGCCGTATAATGTAAATGAATTGACTCAAAAAAGAGCTTTGGACAGATTAGATAATTCAGAAAAAATAAAATTTGAAATTGAATCTATAATAGCACAAAGAGAAGATTTACTTAAAGTATTACTTAATGTAAATTTTGCTGAAAAAATCTATCCAACTGAGGCCAATTTTATTTTGATAAAAGTGGATGATGCCAATAAAAGATATGATGAATTAATTGCAAAAGGAATCGTCATTAGAAACAGAACAACCCAACCGTTATGCAACAATTGTTTGCGTTTAACCGTTGGAACCGAAATAGAGAATAAAAAATTAATAGCAGCATTACAAAGCCTAAGCGCTTAGTTTAAATAATTATATAATGAAAAAAATACTTTTTATAGATCGTGATGGAACAATGGTTTTAGAACCAAATAATTACCAATTAGACAGTTTCGAAAAATTAGAATTTTATCCTAAAGCGTTTCAATTCCTTGGAAAAATCGCCTTGGAACTAGATTTTGAACTCGTAATGGTTACGAATCAAGATGGTTTGGGAACTGATTCTCATCCTGAAATCAACTTTTGGCCCGTTCATAATTTAATTATGAAAGCTTTTGAAAATGAAGGAGTTGTTTTCAAAGAAGTATTAATTGACAAAACATTTCCGCACGAAAATGCACCAACACGCAAACCTGCAACAGGTTTATTGACAAAATATATTGATAATCCCGAGTATGATTTAGCAAATTCATTCGTAATAGGAGACAGAATAACTGATGTTGAATTGGCAAAAAATTTGGGTTCAAAAGCTATTTTTATCAATACAGACGAAGCTTTAGGAGGCGACGAAATTGCTTCAAAAAGAGAAGAGCTCGACTCCGTTATTGCTTTACAAACTACAGATTGGAAAGTAATTTATGAGTTTTTGAAATTAGAGGAACGTTCTGCTTCGATTGAGAGAAAAACAAACGAGACGGATATTTCCATCAACTTAAACCTTGATGGAACCGGAAAAAGCAAAATCGAAACAGGAATTGCTTTTTTTGACCACATGCTGGACCAAATCGCACGTCACGGACAAATGGACTTGGAAGTTCTTGTAAAAGGTGATTTGGAAGTTGACGAACATCACACTATCGAAGATACAGCGATTGCTTTGGGTGAAGTTTTTGCAAAAGCATTAGGAAATAAATTAGGTATCGAACGCTACGGTTTTTGTTTGCCAATGGACGATTGTTTGGCGCAGGTTGCAATTGATTTTGGAGGTAGAAACTGGCTGATTTGGGAAACCGAATTCAAACGGGAGATGGTAGGAAAAATGCCAACGGAGATGTTCTATCATTTCTTCAAATCATTCTCAGATGGTGCTAAAGCCAACATCAATATCAAGGCAGAAGGAACAAACGAGCATCACAAGATTGAAGCCATTTTTAAAGCTTTTGCTAAAGCGATAAAAGTAGCGGTAAAACGCGATACGGAGAAGATGATTTTGCCAAGTACGAAGGGAATGCTTTAATATACGATTTTGAGAAGTTTTGATATATGGGTAAAAATCTTAAATCAAACCTCCTAAATCCCAAATTTTAAAAATGAAAATAGTAATCATAAATTACGGCGCAGGAAATATTCAAAGCATTATGTTTGCCATCGAAAGATTGGGTTTCAAAGCAGTTTTGAGTAATAATCCAAACGAAATTAAGGCAGCCGATAAAGTTATTTTTCCAGGTGTTGGAGAAGCAAGTTCAGCAATGAAAATGCTTTTAGAAAGTGGTTTGGAAACTTTGATTCCAACCTTGAAACAACCCCTTTTAGGAATTTGTCTGGGGATGCAATTGATGTGTAACAAATCAGAAGAAGGAAATACAAAAGGATTGGGAATTTTTGATGTTGATGTGATTAAATTCACGCCAAAAGTAAAAGTGCCACAAATGGGTTGGAACCAAATTTATAATTTGAAATCACCATTATTTAGTGGTATTAATGAAAATGAATACATGTATTTGGTACATAGTTTTTATGTGCCGAACTGTCCCGAAGCCATTGCTACAACGGATTATGAAGTAGAATACGCCTCAGCTTTGCAGAAAGATAATTTCTACGGAACACAATTTCACCCAGAAAAAAGTGGTGATATTGGAGAACAAATTTTGGCTAATTTCTTGAAGTTATAAACTTTAATGGCAATGGCAAAATTCAATAGCAATAACAATGAGAATAGTAAGTGAGATTGCTTCGTTCCTTGCAATGACAAATCTGAAATCAAAAATCGTTAATCTTCAATCTAAAATCCAATGAGAATAATACCCGCAATAGATATCATAGACGGAAAATGTGTTCGCTTGTCAAAAGGCGATTACAATACTAAAATTATATACAATGAAAACCCACTTGAAGTGGCAAAATCATTCGAAGCACACGGAATCGAATATTTGCATCTGGTTGATTTAGACGGAGCAAAGTCAAGCCAAATTGTGAATTATAAAATATTGGAGCAAATAGCTACACAAACCAAATTGAAAATTGATTTTGGCGGTGGATTAAAATCGGATTCCGATTTGAAAATTGCTTTCGAGAGTGGTGCGAATCAAATTACCGGCGGAAGTATTGCCGTGAAAAACAGAGAACTATTCGAAAAATGGATTGCGGAGTATGGTTCGGATAAAATTATTCTGGGAGCAGATGCTAACAATGAAAAAGTAGCAGTTTCAGGTTGGTTAGAAGATTCTAATGAAGATTTGATTCCATTTATCCAAGAGTATCAAAGGAAAGGAATTCAGCATGTAATTTGTACTGATATTGCCAAAGACGGTATGCTTGAAGGACCCTCTTTTGATTTATACGCTAAAATTTTGGCGGAAGCCAATGGCATAAAATTAATAGCTTCAGGAGGAATTTCTACTTTTGATGAGTTGCCAAGACTAGCCGAATTAGGTTGTGAAGGTACTATAATAGGAAAAGCAATTTATGAAGGAAGAATTTCATTGAAACAATTGGAAAATTATATATTAGAAAAATGTTAACAAAAAGAATTATTCCCTGTCTCGATATAAAAAACGGAAGAACCGTAAAAGGTGTTAATTTTGTGGATTTACGTGATGCAGGAGATCCGGTAGAATTAGCGAAAATATATTCGGATGAAGGTGCAGATGAATTGGTTTTTTTGGATATTTCGGCAACGGAAGAAAGAAGAAAAACCTTAGTTGATTTGGTACGAAAAGTCGCTTCGACGATTAATATTCCGTTTACCGTTGGCGGTGGAATTTCATCAGTTAGTGATGTTGAAGTATTGTTGCAAAACGGAGCGGATAAGGTTTCTATTAATTCATCGGCGGTGAAAAATCCGCAGTTAATTAATGATTTGGCACAAAAATTTGGAAGTCAATGTGTCGTTGTTGCGATTGATGCCAAACAAATTGATGGGCAATGGATTGTTCATTTAGTAGGCGGAAAAGTGCCTACAGAATTAAATTTATTTGATTGGGCCAAAGAAGTGGAGCAAAGAGGAGCAGGTGAAATCTTATTCACATCAATGGATAATGACGGAACTAAAAACGGATTTGCTAATGAAGCTTTGGCTACACTTTCAGGCTTAGTTAATATTCCGATTATTGCTTCTGGAGGTGCAGGAAACATACAACATTTTGTAGATACTTTTCTGGAAGGAAAAGCTGACGCAGCATTAGCGGCAAGTGTATTTCATTTTAAAGAAATTGAAATCAAAACATTAAAAAAAGAACTTAAAAACAACAATATCGAAGTTAGGATATAACAATCCTAAATCGAAAATCCTAAATTACAAATGAATATAGATTTCTCAAAAAACACAGATGGATTAATTCCTGCCATAATTCAAGATAGCGAAACCAAAATGGTTTTGATGTTGGGTTTCATGAATGCCGAAGCATATCAAAAAACGGTTGACACTAAAAAAGTAACTTTTTATAGTCGTACGAAACAAAGACTTTGGACAAAAGGTGAGGAAAGTGGCAATTTTCTGAATCTGATTGACATCAAAAACGACTGTGATAATGATACTTTATTGATTCAGGTAAAACCAGAAGGACCAACATGCCACAAAGGTACAGATACGTGTTGGGCTGACGAAAACAAAGCAGATTATGGTTTTATTTCGAATTTAGAAGATACAATCCAACTTCGACGAGAAAATGCGGATTCAGAAAAGAGCTATGTGGCTTCCTTATTTAAATTAGGGATGAACAAAATTGCACAAAAAGTAGGTGAGGAAGCGATTGAAGTAGTTATTGAAGCCAAAGATGACAATGATGATTTGTTTTTGAGTGAAAGTGCTGATTTGCTTTTCCATTACCTTATATTGTTGCAAGCCAAAGGATTTAAGCTAAATGATGTTGTGGAAGTTTTAAAAAGTCGCCAAAAGTAAAATTCATCAAATAATTTTCACTAATAAAAACCCAATAGGAAATCATTTGCTATTGGGTTTTCTTTTTTCTTTTATTTCAAATCGCAATCCACTATATTTACTATTTATTTTTAAAATACAAGTAGTACAATGCAAGTGATGAATTCAAATAATACCAAATTTACCTACGAATTAAATAATTCAATACTAAATACTGGACTACATATAATCCTTACAACTGACGAAGATGATGTGAGACCCGTATATATTTCAGGGAATTTTAATCAATGGCGTACTCAGGACAAAGAATTCATAATGGAGAAAATCGGTATTGGTTTGCATCATTATAAATTTCCACATGATTTTGATTATCCTGCAGAGCTTTTGTATAAATTTACGAAAGGAGATTGGAGTGAAGTAGAAATTGACATCCGTGGAAATCGTACCGAAAACCGTTCAACACACAATCATACGGGCATTCAAAAAGAACATGTAGCGCGATGGAGAAAAAACTGGTTGCCGTTTAAGCAATCTTTTTTACCGCAAGTTCAGTTGATTTCAGATGAATTTATAATTCCACAACTCAATAAAACTAGAAAGATTTGGGCCTTGTTGCCTCATGATTATGACAATTCAAGTGAAAGTTATCCGGTTATGTATTTGCAGGATGCCCAAAATTTATTCAATGAAGCAGCTGAATTTGGCAATTGGGAAATTGATAAAAAACTGGCAGTTATGTCAGAATATAAAATTGGAAAAATTATAATTATTGCTATAGAACATGCCGAAGAAGATCGAATAAAGGAATACAATGTTGGCAAAACAGTATTAGGGAAAGGACAAGGCAAAAAATACATTCGATTTGTAACTGATACGCTAAAACCTTATGTGGACAGTAATTTTAGAACTAAAAAAGAACGAGAATTTACCGGAATAGGAGGAAGCTCTATGGGCGGATTAATCAGTATTTTTAGTGGATTGCGAAACCCCGAAGTTTATGGAAAATTAATGATATTTTCTCCATCACTATGGGTAGTTCCAGAATTAAAAATCAATGCTAAAAAAGCTAATTCAGCCGATACAAAAATCTATTTGTATGCTGGTGGAGATGAAAGTGCAACCATGATTGAGCATGTGAAAAAGTTTCAGGAAGATTTGATTTCAAGCGAATTTGTAAAAGACAAATCAAAGATTAATTTAAGCATTAACAGACAAGGGAAACATAGTGAAACCTATTGGAGCGATGAATTTCCTAAAGCAATAGAATGGTTGTTTTTTAATACAAAATAAACGTAGAGACGCGATTTATCGCGTCTAAAATAAATAAAGCGTAATGCATTTCTAACGTTTTAATCAATAAGCAAAAAAATTAAAAGAACAAATGAAAACAAATACAGTAGTAAACTTAGATAATTTTTCAGGAACAATTTTAATTCCAGCTTTTGAAACGTACTCAAAAAGTATTGTTCCTATCGCGTTTAATGGATTAGAAATTACTTCTAAAGTTTTTTTTGGCAAAAAAGACACCCATTATTTAGCCGAAAAGGATAACAATGCATATATTTTTATTGGTTTAGGAAAAGAGATTGACTATAAATCATTAAAAACTATTTTCCGTCGTATTTCATCAAAACAAAAAGATAATTTCAGTTCAAATATAGCTTTAGTTATACCAGAACAAATTACTCAGGATCAGGTGGAAGCTATGATTTCTGGTTTGCTTTTGGGCACTTATAATTTAGGTCATTTTAAATCAGATAAAAAGGAACATCCTTTTTTAGATCCTGAATTTACATTGAATTTGGTTTCTGAAAAAGATTATTTGGCTACTGCCAAAAAAGGAATTAAAATTGCCAAAGCACAACTGGCAACCTATAATTTGGTCGATTTGCCACCGAATACAATTAATCCAAAATACTTGTCGAATTGGGCTAAAGAGACTGGCGAAAAATATGGATTTGATGTAGAAATTCTAGGTTATGAAGCTTCAAAAATTGCAGGTCTTGGCGCATTTTTAGCGGTAGGAAAAGGAAGTGAAAATGAACCACAATTTATCATTATGAGTTACACTCCTAAAGATAAAGTGGAACACATAAAACATGTTGGATTGGTGGGAAAAGGAATAACCTTTGATACCGGTGGATTAAATATAAAAACGGCAGGAATGGTCCACATGAAATGCGATATGGCTGGCGGTGGTGCAGTATTAGGAGCGATGCAACTTATAGCCGATTTACAATTGCCGGTGAAAGTTACCGCTATTGTTCCTTGTGCCGAAAACTCGGTTGACAGCAAATCCTTTTTACCTAGTGAAGTAATTCACAGTTACAGTGGACATTCAATAGAAATAATTGATACTGATGCTGAAGGTCGACTCGTTTTAGCCGATGGATTATCGTATTTAATTAAAAATTTCAAACCGGAATATATTGTTGATATCGCTACACTTACAGGAAGTAGCGTTGGTACTTTTGGTTATGAATGTGGTGCTTTGTTTACCAATAATGAGGAAATAGCAAAGAAATTGCAAGATAGCGGAGATGAAATTGGAGAGCGTCTGTGGCCTTTACCACTTTGGGATGTTTATAAATCAGACATTGAAAGCGATATTGCAGATGTCAAAAATTATAGTGGAAAACCAGTTGCCGGAGCAATAAGCGCAGCTAAATTTTTAGAATATTTTACCCAAGAGCACAAAGCTTGGGCACATCTTGACGTTGCAGGCGTAGCATTTGGCGATGATGAATTTGCTAAAAGTAAACATGCTACAGCATATGGAGTTCATTTATTAACTAAATTCATAGAAAATTTATAACGTATGGAAAACTCTAAAACCTTCCTTTGTATTTCAAATTATTTTAAGGGTGCTGATTTTTTAATTAATTTAAAAAAGTTAGGCAACAAAGTTTATTTAGTGACGAGTGAAAAACTGAGAGACAAACCATGGCCACATCAATATATTGATGAGATTTTTTATATGGAAGGTCAAGATGTCGATTGGAATTTAGAGCATTTATTATTAGGTGTTGGAAATTTCATGAAGTCTACAAAAATTGATGCCATTGTGGCTTTGGATGATTATGATGTAGAAAAAGCAACTTATCTCAGAGAAAACCTTCGTATTGACGGAATGGGACAAACTACAGGTCGCTATTTTAGAGATAAACTTGCCATGCGCATGAGAGCGAAGAGTTGCGGTATTTCAATTCCTGCTTTTTGTTCCTTATTTAATGATCATGACATCAATTCTTTTGCTGATACAATTACCGCTCCATGGGTTTTGAAACCACGCTCTGAAGCTTCTGCGGCCGGGATCATAAAAGTATATGACAAGGAGAGTTTATGGATTCACATTAATGAAATGGGGAATAATAGATTCAAATATTTATTGGAACAATTCAAACCTGGCGATGTGTATCATTGTGACAGTTTAATTTCGGATAGTAAAGTAATCTTTAGTTTGACTTCAAAATATTTGGCTACACCAATGGAAATTTCACAAGGTGGCGGTGTTTTTCGTTCTGCCAATATTCCTTATGATTCTGATGATGATAAAGCCATCAAAAAAATAAATGAACAAGTATTGAAAGGCTTCGGATTGAAACATGGTGCTGCTCATACTGAATTTATAAAATGTAAGGAAGATGGGAAAATCTATTTTCTGGAAACGTCATCTCGAGTAGGAGGTGCACATCTGGCAGAAATGGTTGCCGAAGCCTCCAACATTAACTTATGGAAGGAGTGGGCAGCAATTGAAGATGCTTTGGTAAAAGAAAGTAAAAACACTTTACCAAAAGTAAAAAAAGGATATGCCGGAATTGTTTTGACTTTGTCTAAATTCCAGCATCCGGATTTAACATCTTTTTCAGATCCTGAAGTTTGCTTCAGAGTTCCGTTGGAATATCATGCGGGACTTATTGTAAAATCAGATAAACAAGAAAGGGTTTTAGAACTATTAGAAGATTATGGAAATCGCTTAGCTACTGATTTTACAGCTATAGTGGAACAAAATTCGGTTTCAAGATTGCATTAATTCATTCATTTGTAAAAACAATTTATATTTATTTTAAATTCATGAAAAGATATTTAAGTCTCATTTGTTTTTCATTTCTTATTTTTAATAGTGCAAATGCACAAGGACTTCTTGGACATAAAGAACAAGTTTTCACCAGACAAGATTCATTACGAGGAAGTATTACTAAAGAAAGAGCTTGGTGGGATGTGAAATATTATCACTTGGATATTAAAGTAAATCCTGGGGATAGCACTATTACAGGTTCTAATACCATAAAATATTTAGTATTAAAAGAATACAGTATCATGCAAATTGATTTGCAGAATCCAATGATGATATCTAAAGTCATTCAAGATGGTATTGCTTTAAAATATAAAAGAGATGGAAATGCTTTTTTTATTGAATTGATAGCTCCTCAAAAAATTGGTTCAACAAAAGAACTTACTGTGTTTTATGGTGGAAAACCTAAAGTTGCCGTAAATCCACCTTGGGACGGTGGTATAACTTGGAAAAAAGACAGCAATCGAAATCCTTTTATAGCATCCTCTTGTCAAGGCTTAGGTGCTAGCGTTT
Organism: Flavobacterium esculini; assembly: GCF_048284325.1. Lineage (NCBI taxonomy): Bacteria > Pseudomonadati > Bacteroidota > Flavobacteriia > Flavobacteriales > Flavobacteriaceae > Flavobacterium > Flavobacterium esculini. Next base: position 113,817 of record NZ_JBLVPI010000005.1, read on the forward strand.
GGTGGCCTAACAAAGACCATATGTATGATGAAGTAGAAAGCATGCTAATCAGTGTAAATGTTCCAAAAGGTTTAATGGATGTTTCCAATGGTCGTTTACAAAGTGTAAAAGAAATGAATGATGAATCGAGAACATTTAATTGGGTTGTGTCAAATCCCATCAATAATTATGGCGTAAATATCAATATAGGTGATTATGTCACTTTTTCAGAAAAATATAAAGGAGAAAAAGGAGACTTAGATTGTACTTATTATGTTTTGAGAGATAATCTTACCAAAGCGAAAAAGCAATTTCAAGACGTGCCTCGAATGTTGAAAGCTTTTGAGCATTGGTTTGGACCTTATCCATTTTATGAAGACAGTTACAAACTGGTAGAAGCTCCCTATTTAGGAATGGAACATCAAAGTAGCATAACGTACGGCAATGGTTTTAAAAATGGATATTTAGGAAGAGATTTGAGCGGAACGGGTTGGGGTTTAAAGTTTGATTACATCATTATTCATGAATCAGGTCATGAATGGTTTGCCAATAACATCACTTATAAAGATATTGCTGACATGTGGATACATGAAAGTTTTACGGATTATTCTGAAAGTCTTTTCGTTGAATATTATTATGGAAAAGAAGCGGGATATACTTATGTAAGGGGGATTAGAAAAAATATTGCAAATGATAAACCAATTATTGGTAACTATGATGTCAACAATGAAGGCTCCAGTGACATGTATTATAAAGGGGCAAATATGCTACACACATTGCGTCAAATTGTAAATGATGATATAAAATGGAGAACTATCTTAAGAGGATTAAATAGTACTTTTTACCATCAAACGGTTACCACAAAACAAATCGAAGATTACTTAAGCCAACAAGTAGGAATTGACCTAAATCCATTCTTCAAACAATATTTGAGAGATATCAGAATTCCAACATTAGAATATTTTTTCAAAGACAATCACCTTGGGTATCGTTGGACAAATTGTGTTCCCGATTTCAATATGCCAGTAAAAGTAACTTTGAATGGAAAAGAAGAATTACTAAAACCAGAAACGGAATGGAAAGGTGTTCCGGCAAAAACTGAAAATTCAAAACTAGAAATTGACAAAAATTTTTATGTGGCAGGTTTTAATATCTCGGAGTAAAACATAAAAAAGGTTGTATTTATCTAATAAAAATAGAGAGTACAACCTTTTTTATTTCTTCAAATTAGGTTTTAAATTCAGTAGATATTTTACTCATTCGCAAAATAAAAAGGAAGTTTTCAATAGACCATAAAATTTTCAGCTTTATGAACTATTGAAAACTTCCTTTTCGTTTGTAATAAAGTCGTTATAAATAATAGTTTTTAGAGTAAATTCTCCTTAACGTAAGCACAACTTGCTTTTACAGATTCCATAGGATTTGGATAATAATTTGTTTCATGTTCTACAAAGAAATGTTTCATTCCTGAAAGTTTTGCTTGTGCAAAAATGGATTTAAAATCAATTGCACCTTTTCCTATTTCAGTATTCCATTCTGGTTTTGCTTTGTCCATGTCTTTTACATGCCACATTTTAAAACGTCCAGGATTTTCTTTGAATAATTTTAATGGATCATTTCCAGAACGAACCACCCAGTATAAATCCAATTCAAAATCTACTAATTTTTTATCCGTTTCATTCAATAAAATTTCATAACCAGTTGTTGCTCCAAATTTAGTAAATTCAAAATCATGATTGTGATAGGCTAATTTTAAACCAGAAGCTTTACAAAGTTCAGCAGCTTTATTTACTTTATGTGCTAGTTTTTTATAATCATCACCTACATTTCCACGCAAATCTGGAGACAGCCAAGGTACTACTACATATTCACTATCAAGTATATTAGCCGCTTCAATGGAAGCTTTTAAAAAATCAGCGGAATCATCTTTTATGAAGGTACTGAAATCATAATGCCCACTTGGAGCCTTTAAACCGTTATCGCATAAAATCTTATGAAAATCTTTTACAGATGTTCCAAAATATCCTTTTTCTGCGGAAAAACCAAAGGTTTCAACTTCACTAAAACCTGCTTTAGCTACTTTCTCCAAAGTGCCTTTTACATCTTTAGGAAATTCTTCTCTTAAAGAGTAAAGCTGTAGACCCACATTTTTTTTCATAGTTCCAAAAGCAAATGAAGGCGCTATTGCTAATGCTCCTAATGCCAAACCACTATTTATTATAAAATCTCTTCTTTTTATCATGACTTAATTTTTTTAATAGTTAAATATCACAAATAGTGATTGCTTTTTTCAAAGAACCAATTTTATTTGGATTTTTGGGTATAAATTCTTGCCCCACAAATCCTTTAAAACCAGTTTCTGCAATAGCTTTCATTATTGCAACATAATTTAGTTCTTGTGTTTCGTCAATTTCATTTCGTCCAGGAACACCGCCAGTATGAAAATGTGTAATATACTGATGGTTTTCTTGTATCGTCCTAATTACATCACCTTCATCGATTTGCATGTGATAAATATCATAAAGGAGCTTGAAATTTTCAGAATTTAAACGCTTTGCTAATTCTACTCCCCAAGATGTTTTATCACATTGATAATCTTTATGATTAATTTTACTGTTTAAAAGCTCCATTACCAGAGTTACATTATGCTTTTCAGCCAATGGAATTAATTTTTGCAGACCAACTACGCAATTATTCCAACCTTCCTCGTCTGTCTTATCTCTTTTGTTTCCACTAAAGCAAATAAGATTTTTATATCCTGCTTTTGCTACTAACGGAATCATTTCGGTATAATTCTTTATTAGCGTTTCATGGAATTTAATATCGTTGAAACCATCAACCAAATTAATCTCGGCTCCATTACACATGGTTGAAACAAGATCATATTTCTTCAATGTTGGCCATTCTTTAGGACCAACTAAATCTATTCCTGTGATTCCGATTTTTTTTGCTTCGATACAAAGTGTTTCTAAGTCAAAATCTTTAAAACACCATCGAGCCACAGAGTGATTTATCTTTCCTTTTAACATACCTGATTGTGTTTCTGTTTCGTTTTTTGGTATAGCCAAAGCAGAAAATCCGGAAGGAATACTCAACGCTGCTGTTCCAGCGAGAATTCCTTTTATAGCCGATCTTCTATTTAAATTTGTGCTCATATTTTTTATTTTTTATACTGCAGGAATTTCCTTTTCTGTTTTAGTTTTATCATTAAATAAAAGGGCAAAAAGTAAAAATACACCGAATGCAATACCTGCTGGGATGATCCATACCATTTCCCAGTTTACTGTTTTTTCATTAATTCTGTAATTATCAGTAATCCAACCTGCAATAGCAAAACCAATTAACATCCCTACTCCATAAGTAGCTAGTGTAATCAAACCTTGTGCAGCACTTTTATATTTTTCACCCGCTTTTGAGTTGGTATATATTTGACCCGATACAAAAAAGAAATCGTAGCAAATACCGTGTAACGCAATACCAATAATAAGCATAAAGCTCAAGTCGGTTCCATTACCATAAGCAAACAAAACGTAACGAATAGCCCAAGCTAACATACCTACCAGAATAGTTTTCTTAAAACCAAAACGAGTGAAAAATACTGGAATTAATAATAAGAATAAAGCTTCTGATATTTGGCCAATAGCCATTTTTCCTGTTGGATTTTCAAGTCCAGCTTCGGTTAAAAATGGATTTGCATTTTGATAGTAAAAAGCTAATGGAATACAAATAAGAATTGATGATATAAAAAATATTGCAAAATTTTTATCTTTCAAAAGTTTTAATGCATCAAGACCAATAATATCTCCAATTTTAATTTTCTCTGTTGAAACTTTAGGAGGAGTTGAAGGTAAGGTAAAGCTAAATAAACCTAAAGCTAAAGCTGCAATTCCCGCTAAAAGAAAAGTATTCTTTAACATTCCTTGAGTAATATTTTCTATTGTATCCCAATGAAAAATAAAACTAATAGCTAATCCCGCTAATATCCATCCAATTGTTCCCCAAACTCTAATATTTGCAAACTCTTTTTCAGGATCTTTCATTTGATTAAAAGCAACTGAATTTACCAGTGCCAGTGTTGGCATATATAAAATCATGTAACTTAAAACATAGGTGTAGAAAATTCCAACTTCTTCTGATTGATACATTTGATACATCAAAAAAGCTCCGATAAGATGAAGAATACCTAAAATTTTCTCGGCGTTGAAATAACGATCTGCAATCAAACCAATAATAAAAGGAGCAATAATAGCACCCCAAGATTGAGTAGAAAAAACTGATCCTGTTTCAGCTCCATTTGCATTGAAATTATACTTTAAAAAAGTACTAAGTGTTACAAACCATGCACCCCAGATAAAAAATTCTAGGAACATCATTATAGATAATTTAATTCGAATTGTGGTATTCATTGGTTTTAGGTTAGTTAACATAAATGATTTAATAGTTTTTATTTTTAATAGTAATTACCGAATTACAATTCTTTAATTACAATATTTCTGTACCAAACAGCATCACCATGATCCTGTAAAGCTATTTTTCCTTTTTTAAATGTTCCGAAATCTTTCCAGGCTTTGAATTTACTTCCTGAAACAAGTGTTTTCCAGTTTTCATCCCAGAGCGTTGTTTTTACAACAGTTATTCCGTTTAAAATAAGAGTTAATTCTCCTTTTTTACTTATTATTTCAACGGTATTCCAATCTCCAACAGCTTTTACTGGCTCAACATCGCTTTTCATTAAATCGTATAAATTCCCAGCTCGGTGTTTAATTATTTTTCCGTCAGGATGTCCGTCATTATCTAAAACCTGCATCTCCAGACCAGTTTCATACGTGTTCTTGTATTTTTCAGGATTCTCACTAATGTAAAAAATGATTCCACTGTTAGATTTTGGAGCTACTTTCCAATCCAACTTTAAATGAAAATTAGCGTATTCTTTATCTGTTACAAGGTCACCGCCTTGATCTTTATCTTTTGCTGTTGGATCTAAATACAATATACCTCCATCAATTTTCCAAGCTGTGCCAACAGTAGTTTTTCCATAAGTATGCCAGCCTTTTGTAGTTTTACCATCAAAAAGTGGTTTAAATTCATTTTGGGCATTTGCTATTTGTATCATAACTATTAATGTTAATAAGCTTAGGATTTTTTTTATCATGATGCTTTCTTTAAGTACTTTTATAAAGTTAAATTATTCCATCCCTGACGGTATTCACGTTTTACAAATTGATTAACATCATCAAAATTTGTAATTTTCATAGCATCATTATCCCAAAGTAATTTTACTGATCGACCTGGATATTTAATTTTTCCAAGAGTTTCTCTTTGAATATCATATCCTCTGATGGCCAAATTTGCCATTAACAAAGCCTCAGTCAAAGGACCTGCAATTTCAAAAGGAGAACTTAATTCTTGTTTGCCATGACCGGCAATAGCAGCTTCAACCCATTGTTTATAATGTCCATTTGCTCCGTCATGCACTCTGGCATATTTTTGGGCAACATTTATATTTTGATTTTTTGTCAAAGGAAGCAAACGAGGATTCATTCCATATGTGTCACACATCATTTTACCTTTTGTACCAACAAATAACGTTCCATTTCCTCCGTCTCCAAAAATTTCGTTTGGTTCTAATTCTAAAGGTCTTTCAGGTTGAATTCCTCCATCCATCCAATGTAAGGATACATCGCCATTCGTTTTATTAGTTTTAGGAAAAGTTAAAGTTACATGGCTTGAAGGGGGACAACTTTGTGGAAAATAACCTCTTTTAAATTCATCAACATATACGGATCCAACGCTACATTGCACATCTTTAGCATATTTTAAGTTTAATACACTAAAAGGAGCTTCAATAAGATGACAACCCATATCTCCTAAAGCACCTGTTCCATAATCCCACCATCCACGCCAGTTGAAAGGAACTAATTTATCTACATAATCTCTTTGAGGAGCAGTTCCTAACCATAAATCCCAATCTAATTCTTTTGGAATTTCTGCTTTTGTAGTAGGCCAGGGAATACCTTGTGGCCAAACTGGACGATCAGTCCAAGCATATACAGTATGAACATCTCCGATTAAATCGGCTTCATACCATTCCTTCATTATACGGGTTCCATCGTTAGAAGCACCTTGATTCCCCATTTGGGTTACTACTTTGTATTTTTTTGCAGCTTGAGTTAAAATACGAGCTTCATAAATATCATGCGTTAATGGTTTTTGAACATAAACATGCTTGCCTAATTGCATAGCAGCGAGGGTTTGTATTGCATGATTATGGTCAGGTGTTGCTACTGAAACAGCATCAAAATTTTTATGTTCTTTGTCAAACATTTCTCGCCAATCTTTGTAATATTTGGCTTTAGGAAATGCATTTACACTTTTAGAGGCTCTTCTATCATCTACATCACAAAGAAAAGCAATGTTCGCTTTTCCACTTTTATCAAACATAGCAATATCAGACTGTCCCTTACCGCCAACACCAATACTGGCAATTAATAAACGATCACTTGGAGCTACAAAACCGCGTCCCAAAACATGTCTTGGAACAATCATAAATGCAGCAGCAGCTAAAGCACTTGTTTTTATAAAATCACGACGATTCGTTATGATTTTATTTTCTTTATCGTCTTCTTTTTTTATACTCATTATAAGATACTTATTGTTTATTATGAAATATAGAAATTTGCTATTGGTATTTTAGATTTTACTACTATTTAAGTTGAATTAATCCTTGATTGTTTTATAATCCTAAATTTTTCATATTAAATGCTTTGTTCGTTTCTACCGCAGCAAAATCATCAAAAGCTTTATCAGTTACTTTTATAATATGCTTTTTTATAAATTCAGCACCTTCACGAGCACCATCTTCTTGATTTTTAATACAGCATTCCCATTCCATAACTGCCCAACCTTTATAATCGTATTGCGCTAATTTGCTGAAAATAGTTTTAAAATCAATTTGGCCATCTCCAGGGGAACGATAGCGTCCTGCACGATTTGCCCAACTTTGGTAGCCTCCAAAAGTACCTTGTTTTCCTGTTGGGTTAAATTCAGCATCCTTAACATGAAATGCTTTTATTCGTTCGTGATAAAAATCGATATATTGAATGTAATCTAATTGTTGCAAAACAAAATGGGAGGGATCATATAAAATACATGCTCTGGAGTGATTATTTACAGCTTTCAAGAACATTTCATAGGTTTCCCCGTCAAATAAATCTTCTCCGGGATGAATTTCATAGCAAAGATCAACACCGTTTTGATCAAATTCATTTAAGATAGGCAACCAGCGTTTAGCTAATTCCGCAAAGCCATCTTCCACTAGACCTGGTGGACGTTGTGGCCATGGATGAAAATACTGCCAAAGTAATGAACCGCTGAAAGTGGCGTGCGCATTTAAGCCTAAATTATGAGATGCTTTTGCAGCATATTTTAATTGCTGAACAGCCCATTCTTGTCTTGCTTTTGAATTTCCATGTACATTTTTTGGCGCAAAAGCGTCAAAAAAATCATCATAAGCAGGATGAACTGCTACTAATTGACCTTGTAAATGTGTTGATAATTCCGTGATTTCTAATCCGTATGATGCAATGGTACCTTTTAATTCATCAGCATAGGTTTTGCTTTCAGCTGCTTTTTGCAAATCGATGAATCTAGTATCTAATGTTGGCATTTGAATACCTTTAAAACCTAAATCGGCTGCCCATTTACAAATTCCATCTAAGGAATTAAAAGGAGCTTCATCGCCAATAAACTGAGCTAAAAATACTGCAGGACCTTGTATTGTTGTCATTTATTTATTTTAATTTTTTTATGAAAACCCTTTAACTACAAAACGTAAGGAGTCCATTTTTTATCTGAATGTGCTGAAACTACTACGTTATCAATAAACGCCATACCTCTTAATCCATCTTCAACAGAAGGGAAATCTAACATTTCAGGAGTAGGCTCATTGCCGTCTAGTTTGCAACCAAGTGTTAATGCAAAATTGCGGTAGATATTAGCAAAAGCTTCTAAATAGCCTTCCGGATGTCCTCCTGGAGTACGGCAATTATGAGTAGCAAATGAGGATAAATGTGCATAATTAGACCCAGCTCTTAAAATTTGTGCAGGTTCATCTAACCATCGCACAATTAAAGTATTGGGATCATGTTGCAACCATTCGATTCCGCCTTTTTCACCATAAACTCGGATTCTTAAAGCATTTTCTTCTCCTGCAGCAACTTGAGATGCCATTAAAACACCTTTAGCACCATTATCAAATTTTAACATTACGGCTCCGTCATCATCCATTACACGTCCTTCAACTAATGTATTTAATTCAGCACAGACATCTGTAATCTTAGATCCGGTAATATATTCCGCTAAATGAGCTGCATGAGTACCAATGTCTCCCATTACAGAACTTTTCCCTGCCTTTGTGGGGTCAGTTCTCCAAGCAGCTTGTGCATTTCCTTCTCTTTCGGATAATTTACTCAACCATCCTTGAGGGTATTCTACCCAAACTTTTCTAATCTTTCCAAGTTTTCCTTCTCTGACCATGGCTTTCGCCTGTTTCACCATTGGGTAACCAGAATAGGTATGTGTCAAACAAAGGATTAATCCTGTTTCTTTTATTTTTTGTTCTAAAAGTTTGGCTTCTTCTAATGAAAAAGTGATTGGTTTTTCGATTACAACATTAAAACCATAATCTAAAGCCATCATAGCAGGTGCAAAATGAGCGAAATTGGGAGTAACAATAGTCACAAAATCCATTCGTTCATTAGCTGGCAACGCTGCTTCAGCTTTAAACATTTCTTCATAAGTTAGGTATATTCTTGATTCTGAAAGAAACAAAGCTTTTCCTGATGCAATTGCGGTTTCTGGTTTTATACTCAATGCACCACAACTTAATTCTATAAGTCCATCCATATTGGCAGCTAAGCGGTGAATGGCACCTATAAATGCATCTTGGCCACCACCGACCATACCCATTTTTAATTTTCTATTCATCTTTTGTATACTAAATATTCCCTTTTTTTAATTCTTTTACTGCATAATCGCAAGCTCTAGCCGTTAATGCCATAAAGGTCAATGATGGATTTTGGCAAGCAATTGATGGCATACAAGAACCATCTGTTACAAATACATTATTTACTTCATGCATTTGATTCCATTTGTTTAGAACAGACGTTTTAGGGTCATTACCCATTCTGGCAGTTCCCATTTCATGAATGGCCATTCCAGGATAACATTCATTATCATACGTTTCTACATTTTTAATTCCTGATGCTTCAAGCATTTCTGCTGCATCATTCATCATGTCAATACGCATTTTTTTCTCATTTTCTTTGTATTCGCAATCAATGGCTAATACCGATTGGCCCCATTTGTCTTTTTTGTCATGGTTGATATAAACCTTATTTTCATAGTAAGGTAACATTTCGCCAAAACCACCTAATCCCATATTCCATGTATCAGCCGGTAGACTCATTTTATCTTTAAAATCTCCACCAAAAGCTAATTCTGCAACTTCTTCATGCCAAGGATTTCTACTGGCACCACCTTGATAACCAAAACCTCTTAAATAATCTCTTTTATCATTGCCTATATTTTGATATCTTGGAACATATATACCATTCGCTCTTCGCCCATAAGTATATTTATCTTCAAAGCCTTCTGCTTTTCCTGAAGCACCACAACGGAAATGATGATCCATCAAGTTATGTCCTAATTGACCACTGGCATTACCCAATCCTTCCGGATGTGCTTCTGAAGTTGAATTTAATAAAATAAATGTTGAACCTAAAGTTGAACCATTTACAAAAACAATTTTAGCATAAAACTCCATAGTTTCATTTGTTTCTGCATCAATCACCATAACCCCTTTTGCTTTCTTGGTATCTTTATCATAAATGATATGATTTACGATAGAGTAGGGTCTTACCGTTAATCGTTTAGTTGCCATAGCGGCAGGAAGAGTAGCTGATTGTGTACTGAAATAAGCTCCAAAAGGACAACCGCGACTGCATAAATTTCTATATTGACAACTTCCACGTCCATTATGGGGAACAGTCAAATTGGCAGTACGCCCAATAGTAAGAATACGGGTGCCTTTGTAATGTTTTTCCATTCTTTCCTTAACGGACTTCTCCACACAATTCAAATCCATTGGTGGTAAAAATATACCATCTGGTAAAAGAGGCCAATTTTCTGCTTGCCCACTGATTCCTGCAAATTTCTCTGCATAATCATACCACGGCGAAATATCTTTATAGCGAATAGGCCAGTCATTACCATGACCATCTTTAGCATTATCTTCAAAGTTATGATCACTTAAACGGTAACTCTGACGTCCCCACATTAATGATTTTCCTCCCACATGAAATCCTCTGTACCAGTCAAAACGCTTGTCTTCAGTATAGGGGCATTCTAGATCGTTTACCCACCATTTTTCATTTGCTTCGCTATATGGATAATCTCTGGATTGAACAGGATGTGTTCTTTTTTGTTCTTCTGTAAGTTTACCGGCATGTTTAAATTCCCATGGATTTTTCATGGCAGTATCATAATCTTTAATATGCTCAATGTTCATTCCGCGTTCTAACATCAAAACTCTTAATCCTTTTTCAGTTAGTTCTTTTGCAGCCCAACCACCACTTATTCCTGAACCTACAACAATCGCGTCATAAGTATTTTCTTCTTTTAAATTTGAATTTATATTCATTCTAGGGAGTTCTTTTTGGTTAATTTGAAGATAATATTTCGAAAAAATTAATGTGCTAAAATCCTAAATAATTTATTATAAAGGATTTCTATCGGCAATTAATTTCTAAGTAGCCCAAGCTTTTTGTCCGGGCTTGTAATCCGCATTTCCGTCATAACGACCAGGAACTGCAATATATTCACGTGCTTGTGTACAACCAATTTCCGATGAAAAGTATCCAAGAATTGTTAAGTCTCTGGCAAGAATAAAAAAGGAAGGTTTTTTAATATCTACAAGCGATTCGGTTCTTAACTGTTCCATTATTTTAACACGCTCTTCAGTGGACAATGCAATGAAATTTTTATTATATTCTTTTTGACATTTCTCTTCCATCTCTTTCATTCCGGTAAAGAACGTTTGTTGTAAATCTGCAGGATAACAGTCTTTAATCATCATAGGAATAAAAGCCCCTAAACCAGCAGCTTTTGCTCCAGGTGCAGCTTTTGTAGTTGGAATAATAATATCAGCAAATTCGGCCAAAAGAGCTTCGTCTGTGGTAGAAAATGACACCTTACTATTTTCGTTGTCCGGAACTACAATATCTTTAATTAAAATTCCAACTGTTGTTGCTGAGATGACACCTCCCAACACCAACGCCAAGTTTTTGATTGCTCTACGTCTATCCATTTACTAAATTATTAAAAGTATTAATGATTATTGAATATTATTCATTTATTATAACAATACAATAATAAATAAAAATAAGATAGATTCATTTTTTTACTGTTAATTTATTGATAGAATTCAACAATTTGTAAATTATTAAGGAAATCACTTTAAAAAAATCATTAAAGAGCAGCTCTAATCAATTAAAATAAGAAAAAAGATAGGTTTTAAAAATACCTGTTACGGTTAAAATTATTTCAGGAGGTATTTGCGAGTAAATTTAATACGTTTTATATTACAAAATAAAATAAAATTTTCATTGAAATTAATGTCAATGTGTTAAAATGACATTTACTTCAAAAAACTAATCTTAAAAAGTATTTAAATACTAGAAATAATATAAAGGAGATTTATTGCAAAAAAAAAAGATACTTTAATATTTAATTCATGAAACAAAAAATGAATTTATTTTAATTATGCGATACTATCAAAATAAAACGGATCTATCTTTCAAATAATCCCAGCGTACCACCGACCCAATCCTTATCTTTATTGAATTTTACGCCGATCATTTCACCGCGACTCAGTCGGACTAAGTTACAAAGTAGCGTAGGAGCGGCGTCCTCTTTTTTCCAAACACAAAGCATACGCACTTCAGCTTTTACTTTTCCGTCAGGTGATTGAACAATAGGAAGGTAGTTTACCTTTTTTTGAAGAATATAAAGTTCTTTTTCAGCTACAGCTTCAATGTCTTCTTTTTTTACATGAAAAATAACCCCCGTTCCTGAAAAAGAAAATAAAGGTTTTAAAACATAATTCTCTAAATCCTTAGGAATTTCTTTGAGCTCACTTAACAAAGTAGTTTCTATAAAATATTTCCCTTTGAGGAAAGGTAAAATAAATTTACTGATTCGAAAAAACCAATTGGGATGGCCTGCCCATTCTACATCAAGCTCATCTGAGAAATGAAAATTCAATTTTAAATCCGTGCGTAAATCCAATTCATCAAAAATGACCCGATTATAAATTCGTTTTACAAGAATTTCGTCTCCTTTTTCGTTTTTGTAGAATAGTTGTTTTCCTTTTTTTATAAGTTCAGTAACACAAACTATTGGGATGCCAATATCTCTGCGACAGTAATAAAAATCGATTTTTGTATTTTGTTTCTCCGGTTCTATTTCAAGAAGAATAACATTTTCTTTTGGATGATTGTTACAAATCGCTTCTTCAAGTATATCTAGATATTCCTGTTGTTCAATATTATTAATAAAAGGAGTTAATTCACTAAGAAAAGGATACTGATTCTTAAATTTTTCATACAAATTAATTTGATAATTATACAAAGAAGGGAATCCTTGTACTTCAATAAGTTTAGGAATAATCACTCCATCTTCTTCACAAATTCCAAAATCAATTGCTAAAAAAGTAGTGTGCTCGTCTTCGTTTGGAACTTTATGATTTAGCTCTAATGATTTGTTTGTAAGCAACTTAAAGGATTTATTTTGAATTAAAGCTATAACTTCATTACTTCCGTCAATCAATTGTTCTTTTAGTTCATTTGAAATAAAAAAAGGCGTCTCACCCAATCGAAAAGTAGGCATATAATTGAAATCGGAAGCAATATCATCTTTAAGTTCTTGATATTTTTTTTCTGTAAATTGAGTATTAAATAACTCCCGATATTTTGAAATCATTTGGAATGGATGGTATTAATTAGAAAGCATTTTCTTTGTTTTCATCAAGTCATTAATGGCTATTCGAAGGAAATTTGGAATCAAAGTTTCATTGGTTCTGTATATTTTATCATCATCCAATAAATCTTCCAACATATTCCTAAACTTTCTTTTCCCTTTCATAGCTCTAATTTTCTCTTTTGATTCTTTATTTCTCAAATGGGAAACAAAGCTGATTGGATCCGCTTCCGGGTGAAATTGAGTGCCTACAAAATACTCAGTAAAACGAACTGCCATGATTGCACGTTCGTATTGTATATGGTCTCTAATTTTTTCCAAAGAAATGATTTTAGCTCCTTTTTTAGCAAAAATACTCAACTTAGGTTGTACAACCTGATAATCTCTAGAATCAATCGCATAGAAAGGATCCGCTAATCCTTCAAAAAGTGGATCCACAAGCCCTTCTTTTGTTTTATGAATAGTCATAACACCAAAAGAAGTATCGTTTCTTTTGGTCACTGTAGCTAATCCAAAATGCAAGCATGCCATTTGAAAAGAGTGACATATAAATAGTACATGTTTTTTAATTGCGTTTTCATTGTTCCATTTGTTCAATGAATCAATAAATTCATAATATTTTACATCCCAGTTTCCATCTCCAATTAATGGATTGCCAGGACCTCCAGTTGAAATATAAATGTCAAACTTATTAATATCAGGCAATTCACATTTAACCCGAACATCAAATATTTCGAAACTCATAACCGGACTAAACCGATTCACTACATCAATAATACAACGCATTCCTTGGTTAGGTTCACCGTTGTACATATCTAAAAGGGCTATTTTTATAATCTTATTAGGCATACACAATTTTTAAAAAACAATGCACAAAGGTAATTTATATTTTACAATCCCTTGGTAAATTCACCAGTTATAAAATCAACCACTCTACAAAGGTCTCCCGTTTCTTCAAAAATAACTAATTGTTTATCTGCTCCAGTTCCGTTTTTCAAAATTTCATGCACGTAATTAATATCCTCACGACTTCCTAATTCATCCACTACATCATCAATGAAATCAAGCAATTCCAGAATAAGCATCTTGGTTTCCACTTCTTTTTGCAATCCAAAATCAATCATATTATTATCAATTCCATAGCGGGCAGCACGAAATTTATTTTCTTTAATCAATGCCAATCGATAAATATTGAAACTGGTATTATTCATGTTTAATTTGTAGAGTTTAGCTACAATTGCCTGAATAATTGCAACAATACAAATCGTCTCATCAACGGTTAAACACATGTCACAAATCCTAAATTCAATCGTATTGTAAAACGGGTGTAAACGTAAATCCCACCAAATTTTCTTCGGATTATCGATACAATTGGTCTTTACCAATGTCTCTAAATAATTCTCATACGATCCTACCGAATCAAAATATTCGGGTAATCCAGTTCTTGGAAATTTATCAAAAACTTTTGTTCTAAAGGATTTATAACCCGTTTGTCGTCCTTCCCAAAAAGGGGAATTCGTAGAAAGCGCAAAAATATGAGGCAAGAAATAAGTCGCCTGATTCATCAATTGCAAGCCAATTTCCCGGTTTTCAATACCTACATGACAATGCATCCCAAAAATTAAATTGGAACGTGCCGCATCTTGCAATTCATTTACAATATCATGATAACGAGGATCATCGGTGATCGGCTGGTCTTGCCATTTCGAAAAAGGATGCGTCCCGGCACCACCCACAATCAAATCTTGTTTATCGGCTAACTCAACAATTTTAGAACGTAAAAATCTAATTTCGTTTTTGGCATCAGTGACGCTATTACAAATATTAGTACCTACTTCCACAACCGATTGGTGCATTTCAGCCTTTACCTGTTCATTCAAAATTATTTTGGCGCCATCCACAATTTTAGACAAATGGGAACGCAAATCCCTTGTTACCGGATCTATAATTTGATATTCTTCTTCTACACCAAGTGTAAAAACGGGTAATTTTTTCATTATTTTTTTTTTAGGAGCTATTTCCCGCTTTTCGTTTCAATCTTTCTATTCCTGGAAAAAATCAGGAATAGAAAGGATTTTCACTGCAATCGGGGCTAGGCAATTCCGTTTATCTATAATTATTTTACAGCTACGGCGTCTTTAATAAAAGTCCCCCAAGTAAGATTGATTTTACCTGGCTTTTGTTTTTTTGCGGCAGCGATAGCCATTTTTGCAGCTTCTTCAACTACCCATTCAAAATTTTCGGCACCCACCGAAGTCAATTCAGCATCAGGAGCAGGATTTCCAAAATCTATCGCATAAGGAATACCATCACGAACAGCAAATTCAACTGTGTTAAAATCATATCCCAATCCTTTACAAAGGCGTAAAGTATAGTCCTTTATAGTTGCTAATAATTTTTTATCAACTGGTGGCCCATCAATCACATAACGCAAATGATGTGGATTTCTTGGTTCGTATTGCATAATTCGAACCGCTTTGCAGCCCAAACAATACACTCTGAAATATTCCGTAAAAACAATTTCTTCTTGTAACATCATCACTAATTGCCCAGTTTCTTGATGTTTCTCCCAAAACTCTTCTTTGTTTTCCAATCGGTATACGTTTTTCCAACCGCCACCGGCATACGGTTTCATATAGGCTGGGAATCCAATATAATCAAAAATTCCTTCCCAATCCATTGGGTATTTTAGGTTTCGGAATGATTTTCCGGTGGTATCTGTAGGATGTTCCGCAGACGGAAGTATAACCGTATTAGGAAGCGGAACTCCAAGAGTATCAGCGAGAGCGTTATTGAAAAACTTATCGTCAGCGCTCCACCAAAAAGGATTGTTAATAACGTTAGTTCCTGTTAAGGCAGCATTTTTCAAATAAGCGCGATAAAAAGGAACATCTTGTGAAATTCGGTCAATAATTACAGCATATTCTCCATCTTGGTTTTGAACTACTTTTTCAATAGCAACTGCTTCGGCAATGATTCCTTTTTCATTTTTTGAGTTTACACAATCTATAAATGCTTGCGGAAAGGTGTCTTCCATTCCAAATAAAATTCCTATTTTTTTCATCTTGATACGTTTATAATTTTAGAAAAATTTAATTCTTGATAAATAATGCGGAAACATTTCTTGCCAAACTGGCCAATCGTGTTTTCGCTCCTGACGAATATCCAGCCAATGATGGATGTTTCGGTCACTTAAAACTTTGCTTAGTTTTAAATTCGCATCAAAACAAATGTCCCAATTTGAAGTTCCAAGAACGACATCCATATTCCACAATTCATGATCATCGAGTCCGTATAAATAATCCTCGGGACTGTTGTAAAACACATCATCATTATGAAAACCATCCAAAAAACTCTTAATATTAAAAGCACCACTCATGGAAAACATATGACTTACATAACCTGGATGTCGAAAAGCAAAATTAGCGGCATGATACCCGCCAAAACTACAACCCGCAACAGCAACTTTACCGGAAGAAGTATTGTTTTTTACTTTTTCAACGACTTCATGACAAATCATTTTGTCATACCTAACATGATTTTCTATGCGATGTACAGGATGAATTTGTTTATTGTAAAAACTGTCTTTATCGATACTGTCTGGACAAAATATTTGGATTAAACCTTGTTCAATATACCATTTCGCAGAATCAATCAACCCCATGTCTTTATTTTCATGAAAACTGCCCATAGAAGTAGGAAATAAAATAACAGGGTATCCTGCATGTCCAAAAACCAGCATTTCAATATCCCTGCCCAGATTGGGTGAATGCCATTTGAAATATTCTTCCTTCATAACTTTATTTTTAACAATTATAATGAAAAAATCCGAGCGGAGAGCATAAATAATTTTACTTAACTAATATTTATTATAAAAAACATTGCGATTATTAAATCATAATTAAATGGTAATATTTACATCAATAAGCATCTGTTTTTTAAAGTATAGACAACAAATTCAGTCGATTTAACATATCACGATTTATAAATAGTGCTTTTAAGTGACTATATAAACAAATCAGATTACATGTCTTGATTGATTTCAAATAATTGGACTTGGCTTTTTAATCGTTCGATAAGCATACTCATCATCCTTTTGTTGATATTAGAGGAATTTTTTATATACTCTGTATATTCATCGGCTGTGAATAATGCGATTATCATTCCTTTTAAAGCATTTCTAAACTTGATGTCTTTTTGAATAGCATTTTCTATAACCGATAATTTTTTTTCGCTAGTGTAACCATAAAAATCAGCTTTGTTTTTTACTACATAATTAATGAATGAAGCTATGAATAAATCGTTTTGCAATTTCAAAATTGGCCTAAGCACTTCATTTTGAAATGATTCCTCTGTTGAAGATTGATTAGTTACGGATCCTATTGTTTGTCCTCGGAATTCTTTTAAAAAAGTATCGCGTTCGTTCATGGTTTTTTCTTTAAAAATAAAGAAAATAGCCATAAGAAAAGTTTATTTTTGCAGATATAAAGAAAAATTATGAGATTTCACACTAGAAAATGGGTAAAACCGGAAGATCTAAACCCAAACGGAACCTTATTTGGAGGTAAATTATTAGCTTGGATTGATGAGGAATTAGCTTTGTACACCATCATCCAATTAGAAAACACAAGAATTGTCACTAAACATATGTCTGAAATCAATTTTAGAAGTTCAGCAAAACAAGGCGATATTATAGAAATTGGTATTGATGTTGTCAAATTTGGAAATTCTTCGCTTACACTAAAATGTGAAGCCAGAAACATGATGACACGTGAAACAATTATCACAATTGACCATACTACAATGGTAAGTTTGGGCACTGATGGAAAACCAAAAGCACACGGGAAAACAGAAATTGAATTTGTTAAGGATCGTTTGTAATTAGAATTGATATTTTCGCTGTTACTTTGAAAATCGATTAAGGATTTCCATTGTTTTATCAGTGTCTTTTTTATCGACAAAAATATGGTCGTGATAAAAAGCGGCTACCACATTACAACTTATTCCTTCCTGTGAAAGAGCATTAGAAAAAGCTGCGGTTAATCCCACAGCTTCCAGAGAAGAATGAACCGTTAGAGTAATCCAAGAAGCAATAAAAGAATATTCTAAATTTAGACTATCGGCAAATTCCTTCTTGATTACTATTGTAGTACCTTCCTGCTCTTTGAATGTCATAATGATATCGTTAAGATTTAGATTTGCCAAATCATGAACCACACAAAAAACATATTCTCCTGAAATATGTTCCGGTTTAATTGTTTTAAGCAACTTATCTAAGTCTTTTTCTCCGCTCATTTAATATAGAATGCATTTAAATTTTCTTATTTTTAATCCGTTACATTTTCGCTAACTCCTTCAAAAATCTCTAAATCAAAATATTTTACGGAAGCAATAATATGATCAAATATATCGGACATGATGTATTCATAATTTTCAAATCGTTTGTCATGCGAAAAAGCATAAACTTCAAGAGGAACACCATGAGAAGTAGATTGCAATTGCCGACAAAGCATTAACATATCTTTATTCAATCCCGGATAATGATGAAGATATTGGGTAATATATTTTCTAAACAGGCCTAAATTAGTCAAATTACGCCCATTGATTGCCAATGATTTATCGATTTTATTATTCGAATTAAAAGTATCAATTTCTAACTTTCTAGTATCTATATAATCTGAAATCAGTTGGATTTTTTTTAATTCGTTTAATTCGGCTTCTTCCAAAAATCGAATACTGCCTGTTTTAATAAGAATGTGTCTTTTTATGCGTCGCCCATCAGAATTAAGCATGCCGCGCCAGTTTTGAAAAGAATCAGAACTCAAACTATATGTAGGAATAGTGGTAGTGGTATTATCGAAATTTCGAACTTTTACAGTAGCTAGATTAATTTCAATAACATCTCCATCTGCTCCAAATTTATCCATTGTGATCCAATCGCCTATACGAACCATATCGTTTATAGATACTTGGACACTAGATACAAAACCTAAAATAGTATCTCTAAAAATCAAAATAATCACAGCGGAAACCGCTCCTAAAATGGTCAATAGTTCTTTTTGATCGATATTGAATAGCTTCGAAATTATAACAGTAATTCCAACCATCCAAAGCACAATCATAATAACCTGAATAAAACTATCGATGGGTTTGTCGCTGTATCTTGGTTTTAACTTTAAATAATCTCTTAATGCATTGAAAATAGTTCGTATAATCCACAGCACTAGCATTACAATATAGATTCCTACCAATTTACCAAAAACACCTTCCCAGTATTCAAAACGATCTAAAATTATAGGAACTGATTTGTAAATAAATAGTAACGGGATTAAATGGGCAATATATTTTGCCGTTTTGTTGGTAACCAACAAATCATCAAACTTAGTTTTTGTTTTCTTGGCAACAACAATCATTAAAGTAACTAAAATAAGTCTGAAAAGGATGTATATACCGTAAGCTATTGCACATAGTAAGGCAATATTTAAAATCAAACTCAGATAGCTTGAAAAACTACTCCCAAATCCTATTTTCCGTAATATAGGATATAGAAAAGTGAATATTTTTTCTATGAATTTATACATTTTTCAGGTATTTCTTTTCCATGTAAAAAGTACCAAAAGGAATTATTGAGGCAATACCAATAATCCCAAATTTTTTATAATCCCAATTTTCTCTAAATTTCAATACTATTGCCAATATAATATAGGTAATAAACAACACGCCGTGTGCCATTCCTATTGGATATAAAAGTGTTTTGTACAACACTAAATTTGTAGGTTTTACAATAAGCATATTTGAAAATAAAACCAAATAGGAAACTCCCTCGAGAATGGCAACAATCTTAAAAAATCTAAGCATAAAAATTAAATTTGAAGTTTAAAAGTAAAAAAAAAGAACCAAAGAACCGTTCTTAATGCTTTATTTATGGCAAAATTAAGTATTATCATTGATTTTGGATGTATTCATTACTAAAGTAATTTACTTTTGTATTCTTAAACTTTGATAATGAGCAAACGCGATTTAAAAAAATACTTAGCTGAACTTAATAAAGAACAACTCGAAGAACAGATTATCGAATTGTACGAGAAATTTAGTCCGGTAAAAGTCTATTATAATTTTGTTTTCAATCCAAAGGAAGAAACACTTTTGCAGGAATGCAAACTCAAAATTTCAAATGAATATTATCCTTTGAAAAAGGCGGGAAGGCGGAGCAAACCAAAAATGAGGCGTTCCGTTGCCCAAAAATACATCAAGCATTTCACGCTCTTGGGAGTAGATCCCTTTATAATTGGTGATGTAATGCTCTACAATATTGAAATTGCACAAACATTCTCCTCGGAACACATTATAAAACAAGACTTGTTTTTCAAAAGTATGTTTAATTCTTTTGAACAGGCCGTTGTTTTTTTGATAGCAAATGGAATCCTAAATGATTTTAAAACAAGGATTTTAGCTATTCATAACGAAACCATAACACAAAAATGGTACAATGAACCCGAATTCAATGCAATTATAGAGCGATTTGAATATTAAGTTTGCTGTATAATTCAATTTTATTTAATCAATCGTTTTTTTTTAATTAAAAATTGACAATTAAACTGTTTTTTAGGCGTATTTTTGCAAAAATCCAACAATAAGCAATGTCGCAAAACACTTTAGAAATAGAAATCGAAGACAAAAAAGAACTATATGCGTATCAAAAAGGCGACATTGACGCCATATTTGAACGTATCGATAATGCTCCTCCTCAACATCATTTGTTATACCAATTGCCTACTGGTGGTGGGAAAACAGTAGTGTTTTCAGAAATCGTACGTCGTTATTTATCACAACATGATAAAAAGGTAGTTGTTTTAACACACCGAATTGAGTTGTGTAAGCAAACTTCAAAAATGTTGAAGGGTTTTGACGTAAAAAACAAAATAATCAACAGTAAAGTAAAAGAACTTCCGGATCAAAACGATTATTCCTGTTTTGTTGCCATGGTAGAAACGTTGAAAAATAGAATCAATGACGAAAAATTACATTTAGATAATGTGGGATTGGTAATCATCGATGAGGCACATTACAATTCCTTTAGAAAATTATTAAGCTCATTCAAAAATGCCTTTATATTAGGAGTTACGGCAACGCCTTTAAGCTCGAATATTAAATTACCAATGCATGAAAGCTACGATGAATTAATCGTAGGAGATACGATTAGTTCTTTGATTGCAAATGGCTTTTTGGCCAAAGCAATTACTTATAGTTATGATGTAGGTTTGACTTCATTAAAAGTAGGTATCAATGGTGATTACACCGTTAAATCATCGGATGATTTATATACCAATATGGCCATGCAGGAAAAATTATTGCATGCCTATACGGAGAAATCTCTGGGTAAGAAAACCTTGATTTTCAATAATGGTATCAATACCTCTTTATATGTATATGAAACTTTTAGAGAAGCCGGTTATGCGATTCGTCATTTGGACAATACCAGTAATAACGAGGAAAGAAAAGATATTTTACATTGGTTTAAGCATACACCAGATGCTATTTTAACATCCGTTGGAATTCTTACCACCGGTTTTGATGAGCCTACTGTAGAAACTATAATTTTAAATAGAGCGACAAAATCATTGACATTATATTATCAAATGATTGGTCGTGGTTCCAGGAAACTACCTAATAAAGATATTTTTAATGTAATCGATTTAGGAAATAATGCAGCCCGATTTGGCTTGTGGAGTGAGCCGGTAAACTGGCAACACATCTTTAAATCACCGGAGTTTTACCTGGAAAATTTACGCGATGATACGGAAATTGAATTATATTTCAAATACAATATGCCACCTGATGTACGCGCAAAATTCAGCAAAACAGAAGTAGTAACTTTTGATGTCGATGAAGAGCATAAACTCATCATCAAGCAAAATTTACGCTCAAAAGAAGTGCTTGAAAAATCGTTGGACCAGCATGCTGCTATGTGTGTTGATAATTCGGAGACTTTACAAGAAGCTAAAGCATTGGGAAAACTGTTAGATGATGATATCGATTGTCGCATCAAACGGTATTCTAAATGTTTGAGTCAGTGCAGTAAAAATTACCGCGAATGGCTTGTTGACGATTACAAATTAAAATTAATTTTGTTAACGGGGAAAAAATATCGTGAGAAAATCATGAACGAACCTGATGAAGATTAATATTTTCTTTTCAAGGAGCTAATCCCGCTGTACACTATATCTGTTGTGGCGAACCCCGCCACAACAGGATGCCGTTTCCATCGGGGCTAAAAATTACGTTTACAAAACAACTTTTTTATAAAATTATAAAATCCAAAAAATGCCAAAGCAATTCTCTGATTTAGGAATTTCAGCACCCATATTAAAAGCAATAAATGAATTGAAATTTACTGTACCCACAGAAATTCAACAAAAAACAATTCCGTTGCTTTTATCAAATACAACAGATCTGGTTGGACTTGCCAAAACGGGTACTGGAAAAACAGCGGCATTTGGATTACCTATTTTACAATTAATAGATACCAATTTATCTGTTATACAAGCAGTAATTCTTGTACCAACAAGAGAATTGGGACAACAAATCTTTAAGAATTTAGAATCTTTTGCTAAATTCCTACCCGAAGTTTCTATTGCAGCAACTTGCGGAGGAATTCCAATCAAACCACAAATAGAACGGCTTACATTGCCTACACATATTGTCGTGGCAACACCAGGACGTTTAATAGATTTGATTCAGCGCAAAGCGATAAACTTAAAAGAAACCAGATTCCTAGTGCTCGATGAAGCCGATGAAATGGTGACCATATTGAAAGAAGGCTTAGACGAAATTATTGCCGAATTGCCTGCAACTCACAATACTTTTTTATTCTCGGCAACCATGCCAGGAACCATAAAACAACTGATTCAAAACTACTTAAACAAAAACGTAGTTCAAGTTAGTGCTAATATGGAAACAGTAGGGAATCAAGGCATTGACCACGAATATATTGTAGTTGATCCAATTGAAAAACTCGATGTTTTGATGCATTTCTTAAATACTAAAGAGGGCGAACGCGGAATTATTTTTTGTAAAACGAAAGCTGCTGTCAATAAATTAGCTAAAAATCTGGCCATCAACCGGTTTTCATCAGGAGCATTACATGGTAGCTTATCACAAGGAATTCGAGACAGAATCATGGAGCAATTCCGTGAAGGACATATCAATATATTAGTAGCTACCGATTTAGCTGCAAGAGGAATTGACGTTAAGGAAATTTCTTATGTTGTTAATTATCATTTGCCTGATGTTTATGAAGCTTACGTTCACCGTAGCGGAAGAACTGCAAGAGCAGGAGCAAAGGGACTTTCTCTAACGGTTTTACAACCGGAAGAAGTGGCAGAAATTGCTGATTTCGAAAAAGAATTAGGAATTAAATTTACCCAGTTCAAAAAACCAACGGTTGCCAGTATCGAAGAAAACAACACATTATTGTGGGCAAAACAAATCTTTAAAACCAAGCCCAACCATGATGTTGATGCAGAACTTAAGACCAAAATAAAAACAGTTTTTCATCATTTGACTAAAGATGAATTAATTGAGAAGTTATTGGCTAATTATTTGTTGCAAAACAAAAATGAACCTTTAGAAAAGCCCGTCAAAAAGCTTAAAAAGAAGTAAAAAATTCTTTTCTATTACAATTTAGAAAACCATTGCATCACTTTAAAAAGTAATGTAATGGTTTTTTCTGTAAAAATTCTGTTTTGAAAATTTTATATTTAAAACAAAAAAAGGATACTTCTGTCTAACAAAAATAAAATAGACACTATCAGCTTTTTCAACGCTATCGTTTTCGTTGAGGATAAAATAGAAAAATCCAGAAAACACTAGTGAAATAGCCGTTTTTTTAACCCTTTTTTAGTACTAATAATTCGAGTCTCCTCTATAATTTATGTAATTTTGTAACAATTATTTTTTATAAAACTATATCAAAATTATTATATGGAAATTGTTATTATCGGAGGAGGATTTGCCGGATTAAATCTTGCTAAAGAATTAGTAAACGAAAAAGGAATTAATGTAACGCTCGTTGACAAAAACAATTATAATTTCTTCCCACCACTTATATATCAGGTTGCTACCGCTTTTTTAGAGCCTTCCAGTATCAGTTACCCTTTCCGAAAATTTTTTTCCGGTAAAAAAAATCTACAGTTTCGAATGGGAAACTTATTAAAAGTAAACCCTTCAGAAAATAAAATTATTCTCAACAATGGGGAATTAAAATATGATTACTTAGTTTTTGCTACAGGTGCTGAAACGAGTTATTTTGGAATGGAAAATGTAAAGAAAAATGCTATTCCAATGAAAACGCTGAATGATGCCATTGTGATGCGTAATACATTGCTTAAAAATTTAGAAAAAGCAGCCATTTGCAAAGACATTCGCGAACGCAGAAAACTCTTAACAATTGTAGTTGCCGGTGGTGGGCCTACTGGTGTTGAAGTATCAGGAATGTTTGCTGAGATGCGTAAAAGTATTTTATTAAAAGAATACCCGGAATTAAGTACTACAGCAAGTAATATTTATCTCGTTGATGGAGCTAATGCTGTATTATCTCCAATGAGTAAAGCTTCACAGGAAGATACACTGGAGGCACTAACAAAATTGGGCGTTGTAGTAAAATTAAATACTACAGTGGTGGATTATATTGATGATACGGTATATTTTGGAAATGGAGAAACGATTCAAACCAAAAATTTAATTTGGGCTGCTGGAGTTTCAGCAAAAATTTTCGAAGGAATTCCTGCAGAAAGTTATGGTCGCGGAAAAAGAATGGCCACCGATGCTTTTAATAAAGTCAATGGTACCGAAAATATCTTTGCTATAGGAGATACGTGTATTCAACTTACAGATGCAGATTTTCCTAATGGACATCCGCAAGTAGCACAAGTTGCTATTCAACAAGGAATAAATTTGGCAAATAACTTTAAGTTAATGAACCAGAGTAAGGTATTAAAACCCTTTAAGTATAACGATAAAGGATCAATGGCTATTATAGGGAAAAATAAGGCTGTAGTTGATTTACCTAAACCCAAAATGCATTTCAAAGGATTCTTTGCCTGGGTAATATGGCTATTCATTCACCTTATTTCATTGATAACGTATCGCAACAGGATAAAAACATTCTTCAATTGGATGATTGCTTATTTTGCAAAAGATCAATCTTTACGTATGATTATCAGACCTGATAAAAAAGCAAAATCAGAAAAACAAGAATAAATTAAACCTATAATTAATGAACTATTGCAATTCCCTCATCATGAGAAGTTGCAATAGTTTTTTTTATGGTTCGTTTTCCAAAAATCAAAATGATTAATGCCAAAATTGTGGTAACGGTCATAATCACCACCATAGGTAACATAGAGTCTTTTACAAAAACACCCACTGAAAAAGATGCCAAAGCTCCTAATCCTAACTGAATAGCACCCATTAAAGCCGAAGCACTTCCCGCATTTCTTGAGAAAGGAGCAAGGGTAAGTCCCGCAGTATTGGGATTTGATATCCCTAAACAACCTAAGAATAAGAATAGCATCGCAATAGTTTCGTATAATCCCAAAAGATTATTCATTGCCAAAATAAGGAATAAAATACTAATAATGGATTGCGTAATCAGTGCACCATAAATCATTTTCTCACTGGTAAATTTTCTTAATAATAATGAATTAAGCTGACTGGCACCTATAAAACTTAGCGACATAAAAGCAAATATCCATCCGTAGGTTTTAGCATCCACTTTGAAAATATCCATGAATAAAATAGGAGAAGCTGCTACATAAGTAAACAACCCTGAGAAAGCGATAGCTCCTGTAAACGCATAGGTATAAAACTGAGGTTCCTTTACAATACTAATAAAATTTGTAATTATAGGTTTAGGTTTTAATGAAATTGAAGTGTCTGGTTTAAACGTATTTGGTAAGCCCATTTGAGCGGCCAAAAGAATCAAAATCCCCATGCACATTAATATAAAAAAAACAGTATGCCAACCATAATCGGCTGTGATGTAACCTCCAATTGTAGGTGCTAACATTGGCGAAAGCCCAACAACCAACATCAATAATGAGAATACTTTAGGAATATCTTTGACAGGAAATAAATCCCGAACCATAGAAACCGAAGCTACAGTTGCAGCACAACTGCCGATAGCCTGAATAAAACGCAACCCAATGAAAGTATCAATATCAGTAACAAAAACACACCCTAATGAGGCTAAAATGTAAACTAACAATCCTATAAATAAAGGTTTTTTTCTGCCAAAACGGTCTAATAATGGCCCATAAAGTAATTGTCCCGCTGAAATCCCAATGAAATAACTGGATAAAGTCATTGAAACATTGGCGACCGAAGTGTTCAAGTCTTTTGCAATTCCAGCAAAACCAGGCAAATACATATCAATTGAAAATGGACCGAGCGCGGTTAACGAACCTAAAATTAGAATTAATTTTATATATTTTGTTTTTGGGATTGATTTATCGGACATCAAATTGCTTTTTTAAATTTTTTGCAAAGGTAAATATTTAAGAGCCGAATCAAACTACATTTACAACTAATCTAATGCAGTATGATTGATAAATGAGAAACGAAATAAAATAAATAAGATGTTATAATTCTAATTGTAAAGCATAAATATGAACTACATTTATAGCCTTTAAAATTTTAAAATGGCCATAGAAAACATACCTGAAATATATTTAAAAAATGATAAATCAAAAAAAGATTTATTCGTTTATGATTTTAAGATGACTAATAATGTTGTTAAAAGTAAGGTCAATTTAAGTATGAATATGTTTAGTTTTCTACAAGTTGGTAAAAAACAAGTCCATTTTGCAGATACCTCAATTGCCGTAAACAAACAACAATCGTTATTACTTAAAAAAGGAAACAGTCTTTGGACAGAATTATTGGATAACGAAGATATTTATTATTGCAAGCTATTATTTTTTTCTGAAAATAAACTAATCGAATTTTTAATCAAACATACGAGCAATACTGCATCGAATAAAGAAGAAATTCCTTATTTTGTTATCGAAAATGACACTTACATTTCGTCATATTTAAATTCTTTATCTGCAATAAGTGGTTCAGATTCTATTTATATGGAAAATTTACTTGCTGTAAAATTTGAAGAAATAATGCTTTATCTTATTAATAAATACGGCTCTAAATTTGAATTGTATTTGCATTCCTTAATTTCGAAAGAGTCTTTTTCATTTAAAAATATAGTAGAGAGTAATATCAATTCTAATTTAAAGATTGAGGAAATTGCCTTTTTATGTAGTATGAGTCTTTCTACTTTTAAACGCCATTTTATAAACGAATACAGTATGTCTCCAGGGAAATGGTTGCAGGACAAAAGGTTACAAAATGCAAAAAAAACATTGCAGGAAGGGATTTTAAAACCATCGGATATTTATTTAGATTGTGGATACAACAATCTTTCTAATTTCAGTATTGCCTTTAAAAATAAATTTGGAATAAGTCCAAAAGAAATCAAATAGCAGATTATTTTTATATTAAATAGCTGTAATTCAGTTATATAAATTAAAATATAAAGACTTTTAGCAGTATTGTAAAATATATTTGAACTTTTTTAATAAGTATTTGAACTGTATCGGTAACTTCATAAAACTACTCTCTCCTTAAATTTGCAGTGTACTTTGATTAGCGTTTTAGTTATCAAAGTACAATTGTTTAATTAAAAAAAATAAATATGGCTAATGTAACAAAACCAGTTTTTAAAGAAAAATATGGTAATTTTATTGGAGGTAAATTTGTAGCACCTATTAAAGGTCAATATTTTGACAATGTGTCGCCAGTTGATGGTAAAGTATTTACTCAAGCAGCACGTTCTACTCAAGAGGACATTACTCTTGCTTTAGATGCTGCACACGAAGCTTTTCCTTCTTGGAGCAAAACTTCTGCAACACAAAGAAGTAATATGTTGTTGAAAATTGCACAAGTAATGGAAGACAATTTAGAATATTTAGCAACATTAGAAACCATTGATAATGGAAAACCAATTCGGGAATCCCGCGCGGCTGATATTCCGTATTGTGTGGATCATTTCCGCTATTTTGCAGGTGTAATTCGTGCTGATGAAGGTAGTATTTCTGAACATGATAAAAACACAGTAAGTATTGTTTTACATGAACCAGTAGGTGTAGTGGGCGAAATCATTCCTTGGAATTTTCCATTGTTAATGTTAGCATGGAAAATTGCTCCGGCTTTAGCAGCAGGAAATACAGTGGTGGTTAAACCAGCAGAACAAACACCAACGAGTGTGATGTGTTTAATGGAACTTATTGGCGATATTTTGCCTGCAGGTGTATTAAACATTGTTACCGGATTTGGTAATGAAGCAGGAACCGCATTGGCTACTTCAGATCGTATTGCTAAACTTTCCTTTACAGGATCTACGGAAACTGGACGTAAAGTATACCACAATGCTGCCGAAAATATTATTCCAGTAACAATGGAATTAGGTGGTAAATCTCCAAATATTTTCTTCCCATCAGTAGCGGATCATGATGATGCTTTCTTTAGCAAAGCAATTGAAGGTGCGCTTATGTTTGCCTTAAATCAAGGTGAAATTTGTACTACTCCATCACGAATTTTAGTGCATGAAAGTATTGCCGATAAATTTATCGAAAGAATGTTGGAACGAATCAAAAAAATAAAAGTAGGAAATCCATTGGATCCTGAAACGATGATTGGTTCTCAAGTATCTAAAGGTCAAATGGATAAAATCCTTGGATATATCAATATTGGTAAAGAAGAAGGAGCAGAAGTATTATCAGGCGGTGCTGCCGGAAATCATGAAGGCGATATTGCTAACGGATATTACGTTCAACCCACCATTTTGAAAGGAAACAATAAAATGCGTGTTTTTCAAGAAGAAATATTTGGACCAGTAGTAGCTTTGACTACTTTTAGTTCTACTGAAGAAGCGATTGAAATTGCAAATGACACCATTTATGGTTTAGGTGCAGGAGTTTGGAGCAGAGATGCTCACGAATTATTTCAAGTACCAAAAGCAATTCAAGCAGGTAGAGTATGGGTAAACCAGTACAATACCTATCCTGCTCACGCACCCTTTGGTGGAGTTAAAAAATCAGGTTTTGGACGTGAAAATCATAAATTAGCTTTGGATCATTACCGTCAGGTTAAAAATATGTTGATCTCTTATGATAAAGAACCAGTTGGTTTCTTTTAATCAATATTAGATTATAATTTGTAATAGACCCCGGAAAAGTCTGGGGTCTATTAATTTAAAACAAGATACTAATTTTATATAACTGTTATTGTTAGCAATAACATTATTCCAGCTATGAAAAGTACAAACAAAAATAATAAACATCAATAGGAGTTGATATAAATAAAAAATCAAGTGATTTAAGAGCGTCATTTCTCCTAATACTGTTTGTAATATCTTTTGAGAGTATTATACCATCAATCTAAATAGTAATCAAGTAGGTTTCTTTATATATTTTTTGATAAACATCTTTACTAAACATGAAAAGTTGAGAAGGTCTTTTTGAAACTCCCACTTGTTTTTCATCCAGCTCAATAATATATTTCTTTGTTAGCAATTTTCTCCTTAAATTCCGATTATCGATTCCATTTCCTAATATAGATTCGTAAGTATCCTGTAATTCATTGAAGGTGAATTTATCGGGTAAAAGTTCAAAAATGATAGGTTTATTCAATGCTTTTTCCTTTAAATCAGCATATGCTTCATTGATAATATCCTTGTGGTCAAATCCTAATTCCGGTAAATCATTTACAGGAAACCATTGCGGTTTATGTTGCTTATTTTCTAAAGTGACCTCCTGTGTTTTTACTAAAAAATAATAGGCAATAGTTATCGTCCGTTTATTAAAATTTTCATTTTTGGCCCAAATAACATCTTTTTCATTCATCAAACGATTCGGATCTCCAAAAACTTTAAATTGCTTTTTATATACATTATCAAGTCCTGTCAATTCTTTCAAGACTCTGGTAGCCGTATCATCTATTGTTTCATTTTCGAACGTATGATATCCCGTTAAAACATAATCGTTAACCAGTGGTTCGTGATTTTCTTTAGATTCTAAATAACGTTTTATCAATAATACGTTTAGTGATTTTGTATTGGCGTCAAACCCAAAAACGACGCAGTCTACAGATATATTTGGAATTATTTGAGGCATCATAAGATAACGAAGAATATAATTAGTTTTTTGAAAAGATTGCACTGTTTTGCACGGCCTTTTAATATTGCAAAATTAATGATTTATTTGTAATAATATATTTAGCACTATACAATTCAAGAATAAACGTCATTATTACGATATATATTATTTGTAACAAATTAATTGATATTTATTAAAAAATCATATAATTAGACGTAAAAATGCTATAAATAAATATTTATTTGATTTTTTTTATTGTAAATTAAAAAAATATAATACATTTGAAGAATAATATTCAAAACGACGCTTAATATTAAAAATCAACAATGTAAATTGAAAAACTAATTTTTATGGAACAAAATTAACAAGAGTATCAAATATTTCAGAAGCACTAAAAAAAGAAACTATTTAACAAATCTACTATATGTTTAGTCAACTTTTTAAAACACTTAATAAATCTTTTTTTTCTTAATTATTTTACTCTCGCCTAATGCTAACTCCAAAAAGGTTTCTAAGAATTATCCATCCGATAACGGCTGGGTAGCTGGTATTAAATACAATAATCCGCTAAAAACAGTTTTACCCGACTCGTTTAATCAATTTTCGGTGCGTTATGGTACCGGAATTGCAAATAGAGGTGATAAGGGAAATACTTTTACTTGGGCAACTTATGGAGCGCCAGATTCAGAAGGAAAATATAGCAATGCATATTCCTTAACAATGGTGGAACATTTTCTATTAAACCTTTCGCAAAAATTCAGTATCAATGGATATAGTGTTTTTACAAAAAGTAAAGGGGGTTCTGCCAGTACGAATACGGATGAATACTTCAACGGAAATCAATTTTACAATCAAAAAACAGATTTTGTAGTGGGTTTTAGAAGTTTCTTTTATGTAACAAAGTGGTTACACTTAATTGAAGAAGTACATTATGCAGTGCGAAAAGACGGAGATAATCCAGAAGCCAATATGTGGAAATTTTCTTTTACTCCCACAGTAGTGCCAAAATAAATTTAAAATCATAAATATGCCAATTTTTGGAACAACAATTTTATCATTTATCCCCGGATGGAGTGCCGAAGGAGGTCGTTTTGCAATAGAAAAGACCGCGGAATATGGCTTTGATATGCTTGAAATTATCTTACCGTCTTCATTAGATTTCGATGCTAAAACAACAAAAAAATTACTTGATAATAAAGGTATTTTAGGTCGTTGCACGTTAAATTTACCAACAAATTGTCACATTCCTTTATATCCTGAGCAAGCAATAACCCTTATTAAATCAGCACTTGACAAAGTAGCTGAAATGGATGGTGATTTTTTAGGGGGTGTGTTGCATTCCGCCATTGGAACATTTACCGGAAAACCTTGTACCAAAGAAGAAAAAATAATCATTCAGCAAGTATTTACCGAAGTTGCTGATTATGCTAACAAAAGCAATATCACAATTGCTCCCGAACCCATTAATCGGTACGAAAGTTATGTTTTTACAGCAGCAGATGAAGTGTTGGATATGATTGAATCCATTGGTACAAATAATATAGGATTGCATCTGGATACGTTTCACATGAATATTGAAGAAGGGAATTTCTACGATCCCGTTATTCGCGCAGGAAACAGGTTAAAACATGTGCATATAACAGAAAGTGACCGTGGTATGACTGGTGAAGGCAATGTGCATTGGGATGATTTTTTCAAAGCCTTGGCAGCTATTAACTATCAAGGCCCACTTATTCTGGAGAATTTTTCTTCACAAATTACTGCATTAGTTGGCCCAACTTCCTTGTGGAGACCTTCAAAATACAACTCGGAAGATCTTGCTAAAGGCAGCCTCGCTTTCATGAGGGAAATGGTCAATAAATGGTATACGAATCAAAAATAATTAAACCTAAAAAAAAGTAATTATTAAATACTTTTTTACAAAAAATCACAACAAATGAAAAAAAAATTAAACGGTGTTTGTTTTGGAGAAATCCTTTTTGATGTTTTTCTGGAGCATAAAAAAATTGGTGGAGCTCCGCTAAATGTGGCTTCAAGATTAAATTCGCTAGGAGGGGAGGTTTCCGTTATCAGTGGAGTAGGGAACGATTTAAACGGAAAAGAATTAATAACGTATTTGAATGTTTCGGGAATTAACACCGATGCAGTTCAAGTAAAAGATAATTATCCAACGGGTTTAGTTAACGTTATTTTGAATGAAAAAGGAAATGCTTCGTATGATATTAACTATCCTTCAGCATGGGATAAAATAGAAACTTCAAACGAGAATATTTCAATAGTTGAAAAAGCGGACTTTTTTGTCTACGGAAGTTTATCTTGTAGAGATTCAGTTTCCAGAAATACATTGGAACAACTTTTAGCTGTTGCAAAATATAAAATATTTGATGTGAATTTAAGAGTACCACATTATACTAAGAAAAATGTTTTGGATTTATTGCATGCGGCTGATTTTATTAAGTTTAATGATGATGAGTTAAATGAAATTTGCGAGGATTTAAATTCAAATAAAAAGTCATTAGAGCAAAATATTAAATTCATTGCCAAGGAAACCAATACCGATACGGTTTGCGTTACTTTAGGATCTCATGGAGCGGTGTTGTATTGCAATGATACATTTTACCATAATTGTGGATTCAAAGTAAATGTAATTGATACTGTGGGTTCAGGAGATTCTTTTTTAGCTTCATTGATCATAATGTTACTCAATGGAGAAGATCCTCAATATGCCATTAATTTTGCTACTGCCGTTGGCGCTATTGTTGCTCAAAACGAAGGAGCAAACCCTGTAATTTCACAATCGGAAATAGATGATTTTCTATGTGGTTTTGAACATACAGATTGTAAAACCAAAGAACCATTTGATATTGTTAATTAACAAATTAAACAAACCAAACAATGAATCAATTCAAAAAAATCCCTGTAGTCAGTAAAGAATTTGTTTTTCAATTTATAATAATAACCATATTATTTGCCCTTTGGGGAATTGCTAATGATTTAACAACCCCGATGGTTTCCACTTTCAAAAAAGTCATGCCAGAACTTTCAAACACACAAGCATCATTAGTACAATTTGCGTTTTATTTTGGATATTTCTTTATGGCATTACCGGCTGCCTTATTCATTAGAAAATACAGCTATAAATCTGGAATAATATTAGGACTGCTATTATATGCGACAGGTGCTTTTTTATTTTATCCGGCAGCACATTATCAAAGTTATACGTTCTTTCTTATTTCATTATGGGTAATTACATGTGGTTTAGCCTTCCTTGAAACCACTTCAAATCCTTTGATTTTATTTCTGGGCAATAAAGAAACAGCAACGCAACGTTTAAATTTAGCGCAAGCATTTAATCCTATTGGAGCAATAACCGGATTGGTCATGGCTCAATTTTTAGTAATTAAAGAAATAAAATCAGATGATTATACCCCAGAAGCTTACAAAGCTTTAACTTCAAATGAGTTAGCCAGTATTAGAGAAAATGATTTGAGTGTTATTAGTATTCCGTACATTGGATTAGGAATTTTTGTCTTAATAATTTTAATCATTATTATTTTAACAAAAATGCCTAAAACAGCACACGAAGATAAAATGTCTATATCTGAATCATTCAAAAAGTTATTTGCCAATAAAAATTATAAACATGGTGTTATAGCGCAGGCTTTTTATGTTGGGGCACAAATTATGTGTTGGACTTTTATTTTTCAATACGTAGATAACATCAATAAAACATTTGGATTAGAATTGACTGCCACATATTACAACATAACTGCCATGATTTTATTTTTATTAGGCAGATGGATTGGAACCGGTTTGATGAAAACTGTAAATCCGTCAAAAATATTAATGGTATTTGGTATTGGAGGAGTAATTTGTGCAGCTGGGGCAATTTTATTACAAGGCATGGCTGGATTAATTTCTTTAGTATGTATTTCTATTTTTATGTCTATTATGTTTCCAACTATTTATGGCATAGCACTAAAAGACATGGGAGACGAAGCAAAAATTGGGTCTGCTGGTTTAGTTATGGCTATTGTTGGTGGCGCATTGATGCCTGTTATACAAGGGAGTATTTTGGACTTAGGAGGTTCCGGATTTTCTGACATTAAATTATTCGGGTATATTCCTGAAGTAAATTTCTCCTTTATATTGCCTTTAATTTGTCTATCAGTTGTAACGTATTATGGGTATAGTACTTATAAATTGTCAAAAAGTAAAATCAAAGAAGTCATTGATATTGCGGATGCGGCAGTTTAACTTGATTAGACTTTTTGATTTTAAAAAGTTTGATTCTAAAAAGAACGAAAAAGAAACGAACAGTTAATGATAATGATATTGTTCGTTTCTTTTTTGTTTTTGAATATACAATAAATGACCTTATTTACAATGTCACTATTTGAACTATAATTTATATTATGTAAAATAGAATTTTAGAGCATTCACCTGGATTCTATAATTCTCCAAATACTGATTCTTTTAAATTCTACTCCTACTACTTTTAAAACCAATAAAAAAAGCATTATCAATATTCTTGCTAATGCTTTATAAAAAAATAAGCTACTACTATATTATTTTACAGAAATCGGAATATTCCAATTTCCCCAGCTTAAAACAATATTATCTTTATCAATTGTGTAAACTAATTTTTCAGAAGTGGAATTAGCAATTTGCTGTTTTACTGTAACTCTTAACTGATCTTCTTTATCTTTATATTTATAAGCT
The DNA here is from genome assembly GCF_048284325.1 of Flavobacterium esculini. NCBI lineage: Bacteria > Pseudomonadati > Bacteroidota > Flavobacteriia > Flavobacteriales > Flavobacteriaceae > Flavobacterium > Flavobacterium esculini. The sequence continues at coordinate 148,763 of NZ_JBLVPI010000005.1, forward strand.
CCCCATTGTTTAGCTTCTTTATTAAAAATGATGACACATTCTTTTTCTTTTGGCATAACAAAAAAAGAATATTTTCCTGCAAGTAATTTAAATCCTTCAATAGTAAGATCTTTGTCTGTTTCAAAAGTGGTTGCTTCATTTGCGCCAGCACGCCAAACTTCATTAAACGGAACTAACGCACCCCAAATTTGTCTTCCTTTAACTGAAGGGCTACTATAATTAATACTAATTGTAGCGCCATTAATTTTCCCAGTTGCAACAGCTGCCGGGCTAGCTTTCTCTTGAGCATTTAAAAAATTAATAAATAATAATGCAAAGGCAAAAAAGGGTATTTTTTTAAGTAATCTCATGATTTAAAATATTTTAGTTATGATTACAAACTTAAAATAACTTATTTAATTTATTATAAATTCTTACTAATTTTAAGAAAAAAATAAGGATTTTATAAATTATTTGTTTTACTATAAAATTGACAGTCTTGTAATTATTTAATTTGCTATTTTTACAGACAATACTTTATTTATTTGCCGAACTATGAATACAATTGCTGAGCACATTGCTGATTTTTTAAAGGAATACCCACCATTTAATCACTTGACGTTTGAAGAACTATCTGAAATAGCTACAAACATTCGCGTTGTAAATTTAGAAAAACATAAAATATTATTTCAAGTAAATGATGTTTTACATGATAGTTTTTATGTTGTTGCATCAGGAGTTATTAATCTATCTGTCATAGCAGATGCTGAAGAAACCCTATTGAATAAATGTAATACAGGTGATATCTTTGGTTTGCGTCCATTTTTTGCCAAAAACAATTATATGATGACGGCTAAAGCCAGAGAAGAAAGTATTGTTTATGCCATTCCCATAGCTACTTTTCGTCCTTTTGTCGCCAATAATTCTGAAGTTTTAAACTTTTTATTAGAAAGTTTTGCTGTAAATACGCGTAATCCAAAAGATAAAGAAAATTTAATAGGAAAACTTATTTCTGACAATGTTTTCTATTCTGATCAGCAATCGGAAATGCAATATTTTCAATCTTTATCCTATAACATTTCTCCATTAAAAACAACAGTTACGGCTATTGTGCAAGATGTTGCACAATTGATGACTGAATCCTTAAAAAACAATATTGTCATATGTGATAATAATATTCCTTTAGGAATAATTACAGATACAGATATGCGTTCAAAAATTGCCACGGGACGATTTCCAATAACAATATCCGTAGATAAAATAATGTCATCGCCGGTCATTACAGTTGTAGAGAATGTTTCCCTAGCAGAAGCTCAATTACTTATGTTGAAACACAACGTAACTCATTTATGTGTAACGCAAGATGGAACTGATAAATCTGCTTTAAAAGGAATTATTTCTGAACATGATTTAGTGGTAGCTCAAGCCAGTAATCCTGGAGTTTTGATTAAAGAAATAAAACGTTCTCAAAATCCAAAAGAACTAAAACAAATACGGGAACGTTTGACGGATCTGATTCAGACTTCCCTTTCTAAAAATATACCGCTTTCTCATGTTTTCAATATTGCAAGTGAAATCAACTTGGCTATTATTAAGCGTTCCGTAGAATTATCAATTTTAGATTTGGGCTCACCTCCTGCCCGTTTTGCTTGGTTGAGTATTGGTAGTCAAGGAAGAAAAGAACAGTTATTATTAACGGATCAAGACAGCATTTTAATTTTTGAAGATGTTTCTGCAGATAAATACCGTGACGTGAAAGACTACTTCCTTAAACTGGCAAAAAGAACCACCGGCACACTTGAAAAAATAGGATATGAATACTGTCCAAATGGTCATATGGGAAGTAATATGTTGTGGTGTAAATCATTGACAGACTGGACAAAGCAATACGACAGCTGGATGAATACTCCAGGTGAAAATAGTAATGATTTAAGTAGTATTTTCTTTGATTACGAAATCACTTTTGGAGAACAAAAAATAGAAGATGCCATAGGAAATATAGTATTCAAAAATGCAAAAAATAACGCTTTGTTCTTTGACTTCTTAGGGAATGATGCGTTGAGAAAAAATGCTCCATTAAGTTTTTTTAAAAAATTTAATATTGAAGAAGAAGAACCAAATAAAGATAAATTTGATATAAAAACACGTGCTTTAATGCCGTTGATTGATGGTGCTCGTTTATTTACATTGAGCTATAATATAAGAGGTATTAACAATACCTATCAACGATTCAAACAGTTAGCAATTATAGATTCCAAACATTCCGAGATTTACCTTAATTGTGCCGAAGCTTTTTTGATATTATCAAAATTTAGAACTTTAGAAGGGTTAAAAAATGATGATTCTGGTCAATTTATAAATTTACATGAATTATCAAAAATTGATAAAGAAAAACTTAAAAATGCTTTCGCTCCAATGAGAGAATTGGAAGAATTAATTAAAAGTAAATTTCAACTCACTCAATTTTCATAACTATGTTGGACTGGCTGAAAAATTTAAATAAAGAATATCCTGAATTTTGGAAAACCTATTTGGCAAAATTTGATAAAAAATCAACTCGTTTTGTAGTTTTATCAACAGAAACATCAGGCTTAAACCCTGTAAAAGATGTTATTTTATCAATTGGTTCTTTTGCTGTAGTTGATAATAGTATACTTATTGGTGACAGTTTTGAAACCGTTTTATTGCAATATAAATTTTTACATGATAACGGTCTTTCGAACGAGTTTATTGTCGAAAGCAAAATGAAAAAACTTGGGGAAGCTGAAGCGATACAAACTTTAATAGAATATATTGGGAATGCCGTTTTAGTGGGACATCATATTGATTTTGATGTAGAGATGATTAATGCAGCCCTTGAAAGATTAGATTGCGGCCGATTAAAAAATGAAGCTCTGGACGTTGATGTTATGCATCGCAAATTGAATGATATCAATGACAAACAATTTTCTCTAGACGAACTTTGTACGGCATATAATATTCCTAAAAGTGATCGAAATTCTTCTGCTGAGGATGCTTATAAAACCGCTTTGTTGTTTTTGAAATTAAAATCTAGGCTGGGGATAAAGTAATTTATTCCCGGAGAGGTAATAAAATTTATTTAATCAATAATAGATACCTTCCCAAAACCTTCCATGGTGACTGATTGAAACAGGTTTCTCAATTTTGGTCTGCTCATCAATTATAAAAGGAATTCTGTTTATTTTAATGATTTCAGTTTTAGAATTTAAAGTCTTTATTTGATTAAAATATTCCTTTTTTACAACTGCAATAGTGTGTATAAATTCATCCGAAATTCTAGTTTGTGTGTAATATAAAATTTCATTACAAATAACCGTCCCTAAAGTTTCATTTTCAAAACAGCAAATCAACTGTAGTGGAATAAATGCCCTAATTTGAGTTTCTCTATTATAGATTTTATAGGCAGCTTCTTTCCTGCTCCATAAATTCCAAACCATAACTTCTGGATTTTTGGCATTAGAAATCAACAACTGCTCTTTTGGAGTAAAAATTTTATCTAAAAAACCTTTCCGTTTCCAATTGCTTTCTTTTTTGGCTAAAGCTAAATCTACAATGTCATTTCCAATCATCTATGAGCTATTTTTTTTACACAAAAGGCACAAAGAAAAAAGAATGCAGAAAAAAGTGTTAAAACTAAATTTTCAGGTGCATTCTATTTTAAAGAATGCAATCCACTATTTCCTTTTGTGCCTTTTGTGGTTAAATTTTTCTATTCAAAGGCACAAAATAAATTGTATTTTGTCCTTTTCTATCATTTTTAGGATAATTTGGCATCAATAATTTGCATAGCTGCTTTAACATTAACCATCTGTTCCATAGATTCGTTATCTATTATTATATTGTATTTTTCCTCAATATCAAGAATTACATCAACCAGATTTGCGGAATTAATCTTCAAATCATTAATAAAATCAGTGTCTTCAGTAAGTGCATCAAATGCCTCTTGGTTCTGAATATAAGGCTTTACAATAGATTTTAATTGCTCGATTGTTTCTTGTTTATTCATGTTTTTTTTTATTTTTTAGCTCGTAAAGACTTAAAAGCGAAGTGGTTTGTTTTTGTTTAGCTTAATTTACAAATAGATTTTATAAATAATACTTGTGTTTTCGGATTCGGCTCCATTCCTTCGTTAGGGATGGGATTTATATTTTTTAAAAATCACACATCCATTCACATCACCAAAACCAAAACTCGCTTTGGCAATAATATTCAATTCTTTCTCAATCAGTTGTCTTGGAATTCTTGATTCATCAATTAAATCGGTAATTTCAGAATTTATATCTTCACAATTGATATTTGGGAAAACAAATCCTTTATATAATTGCAATGTCGAGGCCACACTTTCTATACTTCCCGCTCCTGACAAGCAATGCCCAACCATTGATTTCAATGAGTTTATATAAGGAAAATCTTTTCCTTTTCTTCCCAAAGCTTCGCTCCAATTCTGAATCTCCAAACTATCTTTTGATGTAGCTGTTAAATGTCCGTTTATAGCGTCAATATCATTAGCTGAAATTCCAGCATTTTCGATAGCATTTTTAATGCATTTTTGAACGGCTGTCGGATTTGGAGCGGTCATCGTTCCTAAACCGCGTTGACCACCAGAATTTATATTTCCACCCAAAACCTCTGCATAGATTTTAGCGCCTCGTGCTAATGCGTTTTCTAAATCTTCCAAAACTAATGCCCCTGCTCCACTTCCTGGAACAAATCCTGAAGCACTTTCAGACATTGGTCTTGAGCCTTGTTCCGGATTTTCATTATGCTTAAAAGTGCAGACTTTCATCGCATCAAAACCACCCCAAATATAAGGTCCTGAATCACTCGTGCTTCCTGCCAAAATGCGTTTTGCCTGTCCTGATTTTATCCGTTCGTATGCCATCAAAATACTTTCGGTTCCTGTTGTGCATGCCGAAGAATTGGTGGTTACTTGGTTTCCTAATCCTAATTTCCCTCCTAAATAAGCACTCACACCACTATTCATAGTTTGTGCTACGGCTGTACTCCCTAATCGACGGGTTTGAAAATCATCAATTTTATAAATGCTTTCGCGAAATTTATCAATTCCAGAGGTTCCTGTTCCAAAAATAGTTCCGCTATCCCAATCCGGTTCTTCATTGATTTCCAAAGCTAAACCAGCATCTTTCCAAGCATCAATCCCGGCAATAACTCCATATAAAATTCCCGTTGAATTGAAATTTCTCAACTCTAATTCCGAAAAATACTGCAATGCTAATTCAGTGGAAATTTCAGGTTTTCCAGCAATCTGACAAGAAAATTGCAGTCTTTCTAATTCTGGATCATGTTTGATTCCCGAAATTCCATTTTTTATGGCATGAGTAAAAGTATCAAGTCCTACTCCATTTGGAGCAACGACACCAAGTCCTGTAATTACGACACGTTTTTCCATTTATGCTGAATTTATTTCAGTATCTGCTGATTTTTTTTAAATCTAATTTTCAATCTTAAACTATCATCCCTGCTATTGTTCCCGTACAAACGTCTTCTCCTTTTTCATTTATCATTCTCACTTTACATTTTAATTTTCCAAATCTAAAGTATATTTTTTCTGAAATGACTATTACTTTTTGATTTGGAAAAATAGGTTTTAAAAATTCTATTTCTGTTGATGTTAAAGCAATTGAGGTCATTTTATTAAATGAATCATCTAACAAAAATATCCCTAAACAAACCAATCCAATTTGTGCCATAACTTCAGTTAAAATTACTCCTGGAGTAACGGGATGTTCTTTAAAATGCCCTTTGTAAAAATCTAACGTTTCATCAAATGTATAAGTACCTTCCACTCCATTTTCATTGATTTGAAGAATTTCATCGACAAATAAAAACGGCTTAGAATAAGGTAATTTTGATATGATTTCTTCTTTTTTCATAGTTTTTCTATTCCCCCATTTGGGGGTTAAGGGGCTAAAACTGCAATAAAACTCGTTGAGCCGAAAATCCAGGACCAAAACTCAACATTAATCCTTTCTCTCCTTTTTTAGGTTTGCTGTCCATAATTCGTTCTAAAACATATAAAACAGTAGCACTGGACATGTTTCCATACAATCGCAACACTTCTTTTGTGTCGTCAATGTTCTTTCCTAAATCAGAAAATAAACGTTCAACCGTTTGAACAATTTTTTTTCCACCTGGGTGAAAGATCAAATAATCAATAGTTTCAATAGTTTCCTTATTCTTTTCTAAAAATGGATTAATGATATCTGGAAAATGTGACGCAATAGTTTCAGGAACTTCAATATCCAATACCATTTGTAAACCGGAGTTTGTGAGTTTGAAACCCATCATCTGAATGTTATCATAAAAATGATACATTTCTTCGGCTAGAATTTCAGGGCCTTCATCTTGGTCATTAGAAGTAAGTAAAACGCAAGCTGCACCATCACCAAAAATAGCTGCGCTTACAATATTAGCCATCGAAAAATCATCTAATTGAAATGTAGCTGTTGGACTTTCAACTGCAATAACTGCAGCCCGTTTTCCAGGATTAGCCTGCAAGAAATTTTTAGCATAAATAATTCCTGAAATCCCGGCGGCACAGCCCATCTCAGTTACTGGAAGCCGAACGATATCTTGGCGTAATTTTAATTTATTAATCAAATATGCATCTAAAGACGGAATCATAATTCCGGTACAACTTACCGTAATGATGTAATCTAAGTCTTCTGGATTCCAATTGGCTTTTTTCAATGCTTTTTTCAATACTTTTTCGCCTAAATCAATTACCTTCCGGACATAAATATCATTTCTTTCTTCAAAAGAAGTTTTCGTAAATACCTCGATTGGATCCATTATGGAATACCGTTTATCAACAGCAGCACCTTCAAAAATTTTCTTTACTTTCCTTATGAAACGTTCGTCTTGTCCGACTAACCAAGCATCTAAAAATGGAATGATTTCTTCGGTTGTTCGGGAGTATTTTGGTAATTGTTTTGTAACGGCTTTTATTTTTACACTCATATTTTTGAAATTATCCACTGGTAGCGAAAAGCCCATTTCCATTGAATTTTGTAGTTGTTAAAATCTAATTTTTTTGAAAAGCTAACCAGTTCTTCTTTTTTAAAACCTCGTAGAATTGAAATTAATCCATCTCCCCGTGACATATTATTCAATCGAAAAACAAAACATAATGCCTGAAATAAGAGATAAGCAACGGCGCTCCTTTGCAAATCATTTATAACAATCCCAACATTCGAATTAGTATTAAAAACATGTAACAAATGAATAATTTTATCGTTTTTAAAATGATGCAATGTCAAAGTACACAAAACAATATCATATTTTAATCCTTCAAAAGATTTATCAAATATATCTTCGCATTGGTACGATATATTAGAATACTTTTCAGATAATTTTCGTGCATGCTCAATCGTAAAAGTATTAGCATCTATGCCTATTAATTGAAATTTAAGATTGTTTTTTAATCCAAAATCCGCCAATGTGCGCAACATATCTCCATTACCACAACCTACATCAACTATTCTAATTTCATTTGATTTAGAAATATTCCGAATCAAACTCTGAACACCTCGTAAAGTTAACTGGTTTCCTCCCAAGAGCTGATTGATTTGGGCAATTTTATCTAATGCATCTCGCAAGATTTCTCCTTGCATGCTAAAATCATCCATAGTCTCAGATTGATCCGTTCTATATTTAGTGTTTATAAACATTTATGAGTTTAAAATTATAGGTTTTCCATGCGTTTTTTTTATAATTTTCGGTAATAAAAACGGAAATGCAATCAATATACGCATTAATACACCTGAGAGTTTTTGCTTTTTTAAAAGATTCGATAAAAATCTCCCTATTTTTAATCTTTGACCAAAATTAAAACTCCATTCCTTTCTGTATTTTTCTTCTAATTCGTTTCGGGATTTAATTTCGTTGTTAAAATATTTCTCCACTAATTCCGAAACAATTTTAGCACTATGGATTGCCATTGCCATTCCATTTCCACATAAGGGATGGATTAATCCGGCTGTATCTCCAATCATTAAAACATGATTTTCAACAGCTTGTTTTTTTTCGAAAGAAATTTGGCTTATTGATAATGGTTTTTCGAAAAGCAAGTTGCTTTTTTCGAAAATTATTTTTAAATGTGGGTTTTGGGAAACAACTTTATTTTGATATTCCGCAACATTTTTAAACTGTTTGAAAGTTTCATAATCTGCTAAATAACAAATATTAATTGCACCATTTTCAACTTTTGAAACACCACAATAGCCACCTTTAAAATTATGAAGACCAACTTTGTCATTAGGGAAATTTCCTGAATAATGTCCTTTGACAGCCAACCATGGTGATTTCTTCTGAATAAAATTACGATTTAGTTTTTGATCAATAATAGAACGTTTGCCAAAAGCTCCAATTACAATTTTAGATTTCAAAATAGTTTTTTTTGAAGTTGTTACTGTAAATATATCATCTTCAAAAGCTATTTCTTCAACTAAATCCTGAATAATTTCACAACCATTTGCAATTGCTTTTTTATATAAATACTCATCTAGAGCATAGCGACTAATTCCAAATCCTCCAAGAGGCAACGTACTTTTGATTCTCTTTCCGTTAACTGTCGAAAATTCAAGTTTTGTAATCGTTGTAGGATATAAATCAGCTATTATTAAATCCAACCAATTCAGATAAGGCAATACTTCATTAGAAATGTATTCGCCACAAACTTTATGTTTTGGAAATTCATTTTTTTCTACAACGGTAATTTGAAATCCAATTTTGGATAAATGAATTGCAGCAGTTAAACCTGCTAAGCCACCACCAATAATTAAAACTTCATTATTTTTCATATAGAAGTAAATTTATGGATTTGTTTGGGAACGTAGCTATATTATTTAATATAAAACTTACATAATTACTTTAATAAACTGAAAATATTTGCTTTTTTTAGAGTCACTTCAACAATATAATTCAAAAAAAAGCTGTTTTATTACAAACAGCTTTTAATTAATCTACAATTTTCCTTCTTTTATTTCTTCAACAATTTCAGGATTTAATAATGTTGTAGTATCTCCAAAATTTGAATAATCCCCTTCTGCTATTTTGCGAAGAATTCTACGCATGATTTTTCCAGAACGTGTTTTTGGCAAGCCGGAAACAAATTGAATTTTGTCCAACTTAGCAATTGGACCAATGTGATCCGTTATGTGTTGATTAATCTCTTTAATAAGATTTTCTTTATTTCTGGTTTCTCCGGTTTCTTTTAGAATTACAAAACCATATAAAGCATTTCCTTTGATATCATGAGGGAAACCTACAATGGCTGATTCAGCAACTGCCGGATGTTCATTAATGGCATCTTCAATTGGAGCAGTTCCTAAATTGTGTCCAGAAACGATAACTACATCATCCACACGACCCGTAATCCTATAGTATCCTACTTCATCACGCAAAGCGCCGTCACCAGTGAAATACTTACCTGGAAAGGTAGAAAAGTAGGTGTCTTTATATCGTTGATGATCACCCCAAATGGTTCTGGCGATTCCAGGCCATGGGAATTTAATACACAAGCTGCCTACCACTTGATTGCCTTCAATTTCATTTCGTTTTTCGTCCATTAATACCGGTTGAATCCCAGGTAATGGCAAAGTAGCATAGGTTGGTTTAGTTGGCGTCACAAAAGCAATTGGCGAAATCATAATCCCACCTGTTTCCGTTTGCCACCACGTATCCACAACTGGACATCTCTTATCCCCAACATGGTCGTTGTACCAATGCCAAGCTTCTTCATTTATTGGCTCGCCTACTGAACCAATTACTTTTAATGATTTCAAAGGGAATTTTTGCACGTATTCTAAACTTTCTTTTGCCAAAGCACGAATAGCAGTTGGTGCCGTATAAAATTGAGTTACTTTATGTTTCTCGATGATTTCCCAGAAACGACTAAAATCAGGGTAAGACGGAACTCCTTCAAAAATTACAGTTGTTCCACCATTTAATAACGGACCATATAAGGTATATGAATGTCCGGTAATCCAACCTATATCAGCAGTACACCAAAAAATGTCGTTTTCTTCATGATTGAATACATTCTTGAAAGTATAAGCAGTGTAAACCATATATCCTGCAGTAGTGTGTACCATTCCTTTAGGTTTTCCTGTTGAACCAGAAGTGTAAAGGATAAACAACGGATCTTCGGCATCCATGATTTCAGCAACATTATTATCTGAAGCTTCGTCTAAAAGGGGCTGCAACCATTGGTCACGTCCATCTTTCATATTTACGGAAGTATTCGTTCTTTTTACCACCAAAACAGTTGATACACCCGGACAGTTTATCAATGCTTCGTCAATAATTCCTTTTAAATCAATGGTTTTGTTACCGCGATAACCTCCATCTGAAGTGATGACCATTTTACAATCGCTGTCATTTATTCTAGTGGCTACAGCTGAGGATGAAAATCCTGCAAAAATAACGGAATGTATGGCTCCAATTCTGGCGCAAGCCAAAGTGGTTATGGCCAATTCAGGTATCATTGGTAAATAAATACAAACACGATCTCCTTTTTTTATACCTTGTTCACGCAACACATTTGCCATTTTACAAACACGTTGATGTAATTCATTATATGTTATATGTAATGCTGTTTCTGTTGGATCATTCGGCTCAAAAATAATAGCCGTTTTATCACCTCTTTTAGCAAGATGTCTGTCAATACAATTTTTAGTCATATTTACTTTAGCTTCAGTAAACCATTTTACTTCGGCTTCCGCCATATTAAAATCGACAACTTTATCCCATTGTTGGTACCAAGTGAAATTTTCTTCTGCTATTTTACCCCAAAATTTTCTTGGCTCACGAACTGATTTATTATAATGTTTAAAATATTGTTCTAAATTATCAATTTTATAGTAGCTCATGTTTTTAATTTTTTATAAAAGTATTAAATCTCTTTCTATTCTTAAAATTATTTAAATTATAAATTCCTATATTAAATTAAATATTATATAATAAAAGCCATTTTTTAATGATAATTTGTTTGTTTTTTGCTATTTGGAAGAATTGTGATTAAAACAAAAAAAGCGAGATAGAATTTCTACCTCGCCTTTTATCTCAACAAAATTTAACAACAATAATTTTTAATAATAAAAATATACATTATTACTACTTAAATTGAAGCCTCTCAAAATCTAAATTTAGACATTAAAAAGTATCTAATTCTGTTTTTGAAAGGAATTACTTCACTTAACTTTCAAATCGTTCGAAGTTAAGTGAAAGTAATATGCATCCATATCTCTTTTTTCTTTTAATAAGTGCTTACTAATTCAAAATATTATGGATTCAAATGATATAATGCAAATCCCAACACACCCTAATGTGTGTAATTCCTAATTTTTATTATCCTATTTTTTTCATAGCCGTCATAGATTCTCTCAACCATTCTCCTACTTCTTCAATAGGGTGTTGACGAATACTTTTATTTACTGCAATAAGAACTGCATTATCCACTCCGTTAGAAGTTGAGAATGGTTTACCAATTACGTTAGTGTCTACAGTTTTCATAAAATCAACCAATAGAGGTTTACAAGCATGATCAAACAAGTAACAACCATATTCTGCAGTATCTGAAATGATTCTGTTCATTTCATATAATTTTTTTCTTGCTACTGTATTAGCAATTAAAGGCAATTCATGTAAAGATTCGTAGTAAGCTGATTCTTCAATGATTCCTGATTGTGTCATTGTTTCAAAAGCTAATTCTACACCCGCTTTAACCATAGCGATCATCAAAACTCCATTGTCAAAATATTCTTGTTCTGAAATATGAGCTGCTGTTGGAGCCGTTTTTTCAAAATTAGTTTCTGCAGTTGCAGCTCTCCAAGTCAATAAATTAACATCATTATTGTCCCAGTCAATCATCATGTTTCTTGAAAATTCTCCAGAAATGATATCGTCTTGATGTTTTTGGAACAATGGACGCATGATATCTTTCAATTCTTCCGAAATTTCGTATGCTTCAATTTTTGCAGGATTTGAAAGACGATCCATCATATTTGTAATTCCACCATGTTTCAAAGCTTCAGTTACAGTTTCCCAACCGTATTGAATTAATTTCGAAGCATAAGCTGGCTCGATTCCTTTTTCAACCATTTTGTCGAAACATAAAATCGAACCTGTTTGTAACATTCCACAAAGGATTGTTTGTTCTCCCATTAAATCTGATTTTACTTCAGCTACAAATGAAGAGTTCAAAACTCCTGCTCTATGTCCTCCAGTAGCAACTGCATACGCTTTTGCTTGTTCGAAACCTTCTCCGTTTGGATTATTTTCAGGGTGAACTGCAATTAAAGTTGGTACACCAAAACCTCTTTTATATTCTTCACGAACCTCAGATCCGGGACATTTAGGAGCACACATGATAACCGTGATGTCTTTACGAATTTGCATTCCTTCTTCTACGATATTGAAACCATGAGAATACGCTAATGTTGAACCGTTTTTCATCAAAGGCATGATTGCTGTTACTACAGCTGTATGTTGTTTATCTGGTGTAAGATTACAAACCAAATCAGCAGTTGGAATTAATTCTTCATAAGTTCCCACTTTGAAACCATTATCAGCAGCATTCATGTAAGAAGCTCTTTTTTGGGAAATTGCTTCTGCACGCAATGCGTAAGAAATATCTAAACCTGAATCTCTCATGTTTAAACCTTGGTTCAAACCTTGAGCTCCACAACCTACGATAACTACTTTTTTTCCTGCTAATGCTGTTATACCATTTGCAAATTCTGATTGATCCATGAATTCGCAAACGCCTAATTGTTCTAATTGTAATCTAAGTGGTAATGAATTGAAATAATTTGCCATCTTTTTTTATTTAATGATTTTAAAATTTAATACTTGAAATTTTGATTGCTGCAATAGCGCTCTATAAAGTGTTATTGCAAAATGAATTCTATTTAAACTCTTCTAATAATGTTGATATTTCCATTTTTTCTTTGGAAACCGATATTCTCCCTGAACGTACAAACTGCATGATTCCGAAAGGTTTTAATTTTTCATATAGTTCTTCAATCTCAGAGCGTCTTCCTGATTTTGAAATCACAAAAAAGTCTCTTGATACGGTAACAATTTCTGAATGACTTTCTTTAATAATATTTTGTATTTGTCTTTCGTCAAATAATAAACTCGAATTTATTTTGAACAAAGCACTTTCTAAGAAAATAGTTTCTTCATCAACATGATAAAAGGCTTTGATTACTTCGATTTGTTTTTCGATTTGGCCTACAATATTTTGTACCCACTTTTCAGTTGTATCTACTACAATGATGAATCTGGAAACATTTTCTATTTCTGATTCGGATACATTTAAACTTAAAATATTGATATGGCGTTTCAAGAATATTCCTGATATTCTGTTTAATAAGCCAACGTTGTTTTCTGAATAAACAGAAATGGTGAATGTTTTATTTTCCATAATATTAACTTAATCTCATCTCAGAAACCGATGCTCCTGTTGGAATCATTGGGAATACATTATTTTCTTTTTCTACCATAACTTCAAGGAAATAAGATTCTTTTGAAGCCATCATTTCAGCAACGGCAGCATCTAAATCTTCTCTTTTGGTCACTTTTTTAGCTTTAATATAATAGCCTTCAGCAATCGCTATAAAATTTGGATTAATCATCTCCGTAGAAGCATATCTTTTATCAAAAAACAATTGTTGCCACTGACGTACCATTCCTAAAAATTCATTGTTCAAGACTACAATTTTCACTGGAACTTTAGTTTGAAAAATGGTTCCTAATTCCTGAATGGTCATTTGAAAACCACCATCACCAATAATAGCGACCACTTCACGTTCTGGCATTCCCATTTTGGCACCAATAGCAGCCGGTAAAGCAAATCCCATAGTTCCTAAACCACCCGAAGTTACGTTACTTTTTGTAGAATTGAATTTGGCATAACGACAAGCAAACATTTGGTGTTGTCCCACATCCGAAACCATAATTGCGTCACCTTTAGAATGTTTGTTAATCATTTCAATAGTTTCTCCCATAGAAATTCCTTCTTTCTTAGGTTTTAACTCCTCATTGATTACTGCTTCCAATTCAATTTTATACATTTCCTTGAACTCATTGTGCCAAGATTCATGTGTATTATTTTTTATAAAAGGAAGTAAGGCAGTCAATGATTCTTTGACATCAGCTAAAACAGCGACAGTTGTTTTAACATTTTTATCTATTTCGGCAGGATCAATTTCAAAGTGAATTACTTTGGCTTGTTTTGCATAAGTAGCTAAATTTCCTGTAACACGATCATCAAAACGCATTCCAAGGGCGATCAAAACATCACATTCATTAGTCAACAAATTAGGACCATAATTTCCGTGCATTCCTAACATTCCCACATTCAATGGGTGATCAGTTGGCAATGCCGAAAGTCCTAAAATAGTCCAAGCAGCAGGAATTCCTGATTTTTCAACTAATGCTTTTAATTGTTCTTCGGCTTCGCCAAGAATAATTCCCTGACCAAAAACAATATATGGTTTTTTTGCATTATTAATTAATTCCGCAGCCTTTTTAACTTTTTCAATATCTAAAGTCGGTTTTGGGTTGTAACTTCTAATGCTGGTACATTTTTTATAACTAAATTCAATTTCGTCAAATTGCGCATTTTTTGTAATATCAATCAATACGGGACCCGGACGACCAGATTTTGCAATAAAAAAAGCTTTAGCAATGATTTCTGGTATTTCATGTGCCTCGGTAATTTGATAATTCCATTTGGTAACCGGAGTCGAAATTCCGATAATATCGGTTTCCTGAAATGCATCTGAACCCAATAAATGTTTTCCTACCTGACCTGTGATACAAACCATTGGAGTAGAATCAATTTGAGCATCAGCAATACCGGTTACAAGATTTGTTGCTCCAGGACCTGAAGTCGCTATGGCAACTCCAACTTTTCCTGTTGCTCTTGCATATCCCTGAGCCGCGTGAGTTGCACCTTGTTCGTGACGTACTAACACATGCTGTAATTGATCTTGGAATTTATATAATTCGTCGTAAACAGGCATTATGGCACCTCCTGGATAACCATAAACCAAGTCTACTCCTTCTTCTAATAAGCATCTAATAACGGCTTCTGCGCCTGATATTTTATTTGTTCCCATGGGTACGTTTATTATTTTTCCTCCCCACCACCTTCTCCATAAGAGAGGAAGCCGAGATTGATATAGTATTCCTATTTTTTACTTTTAAAATAAAAGTCCAACCCTATTTTCCCTTTCGGGAGTTAGGGGATTATTTATCGGTTACACATCCTTCAGAGGCACTGGAGACCGAACGCATATATTTAAGTAAAACTCCTTGTTTAATTGGTGATTCTGGTTGAACCCAGTTGGCTTTTCTTTCGGCAAATTCTGCATCAGATATTTTCATATTGATGGTGTTTTTCACAGCATCAATGGTAATAACATCACCGTTTTCTATCAATGCAATTCCTCCACCTTCATAGGCTTCGGGAGTAACGTGTCCTACCACAAAACCGTGAGAACCTCCAGAGAAACGTCCGTCAGTAATCAAAGCGACAGTACTTCCTAACCCAGCTCCCATAATGGCAGATGTTGGTTTTAACATTTCAGACATACCCGGGCCACCTTTTGGACCGCAGTACCGAATGATCACTACGTTTCCAGGCTTAACTTCGCCTCCTTGTATTCCTTTAATTACATCTTTTTCATTTTCATAGACTACTGCTGTACCTTCAAAAAATTCTCCTTCTTTTCCGCTAATTTTAGCCACACAACCTTCTGAAGCTAAGTTTCCGTATAGAATTTGAATATTTCCAGTAGCTTTTAATGCTTTTTGGATTTCATGAATAACTTCTTGACCATCATGTAAATCAGCAACTGAAGCTAAGTTCTCAGCAATTGTTTTTCCGGTTACCGTTAAACAATCGCCATGTAAAAAACCTTCTTTCAATAAATATTTCATTACTGCCGGAACACCACCTACATTATGTAAGTCTTCCATTAAGTATTTCCCACTTGGTTTCAAGTCAGCAAGCAAGGGTGTTTTATCACTAATGTCTTGGAAATCTTTCAATGTAAGATCAACGCCTACTGAATGTGCCATTGCAATTAAGTGCATAACTGCATTCGTAGAACCACCTAAGACAGCCACTATTGTAATCGCATTTTCAAATGCTTTACGAGTCATAATATCTCTAGGCTTAATATCTTTTTCTAGTAATATTCTGATGGCGCGACCAGCATCAGCACATTCTTTTTTCTTTTCTGGACTCAAAGCAGGATTAGAGGAACTGTAAGGCAAGCTCATTCCTAATGCTTCAATCGCTGATGACATTGTATTAGCTGTGTACATTCCTCCACACGCACCTGCACCTGGACAAGCATTTTGTATCACACCCTTAAAATCTTCAGGTGTAATAGTATTGTTGAATTTTTTCCCTAATGCTTCAAAAGCTGAAACAATATTCAAATCTTCACCTTTCCATTTCCCAGGATGAATCGAACCTCCATATACCATAATGGAAGGGCGATTTACT
Source organism: Flavobacterium esculini (assembly GCF_048284325.1). NCBI lineage: Bacteria > Pseudomonadati > Bacteroidota > Flavobacteriia > Flavobacteriales > Flavobacteriaceae > Flavobacterium > Flavobacterium esculini. Next base: position 165,309 of record NZ_JBLVPI010000005.1, read on the forward strand.
CTACCCATAGCCATCAAGGCTCCTGGCATATTTTTATCACAACCTGGAACAGCAATCATACCATCGTACCATTGTGCACCCATAACAGTTTCAATAGAATCTGCAATTACATCACGGGAAACCAAAGAAAAACGCATTCCGTCATTCCCATTTGAAATACCGTCACTTACACCAATCGTATTAAAAATCAAACCAACTAAATCTGATGCCCAGACGCTTGTCTTAATATCTTTAGCCAAATCGTTTAAGTGCATATTGCAAGGGTTTCCATCGTAGCCCATACTCACGATTCCTACCTGCGCTTTTTTAAGATCTTCTTCAGTTAATCCAATTCCGTACAACATGGCTTGAGAAGCTGGTTGTGTTTCATCTTGCGTGATTATTTTGCTGTATTTGTTTAATTCCATTATATGATTGTTTCTCTATTTTTTTAATTTATTCCAAAAAAAAACCTTCCAAAATTATTGGAAGGTTTTAAATATTTTTTTAATTATATCTATACCATTCCTGTTGCATATGTGATTACCACATTGACATTAATAATTGAATAAATAATAGTTCCGATTTTCATTTTTTTTATTTGTTTCAAAAGTATGAAAAACAAATAGAACAAAAAAATAGAACCTTAAAATTATAAGCACTTTTCAATTATTAAATGCATTTTGATCATTGTTTTATTAAACAATAGTCGATTGTCCTATTTGGACATTATCACTTTTAAAATATAAATCGTCTTTACTTAAAATGACATTCGAAATAAAGTCTCCAACTTCATTTGTACCAAATTTTGAATCTGCTTTCAAATCTATTGTCACCACATTATATTCAATCGCTTTTTCTACTGCTTCATAGACTTTTTTTGCTTCTTTATGAAGTCCAAAATGTTCTAAAAGCATTGCTGCAGATAATATGGAAGCAATTGGATTTGCTATGTTTTTTCCTTTTGCCTGCGGATAAGAACCATGAATGGGTTCAAAAAGTGCATTTTTATTTCCTAATGATGCCGAAGCCAATAATCCTATAGAACCTGTAATAACACTAGCTTCATCAGATAATATATCTCCAAATAAATTTTCGGTCAAAATGACATCAAATTGTTTTGGATTTAAGATGATTTGCATTGCAGCATTATCAACAAAAAGAAAATCCAATAGTACATCAGGATAATTTTCGCTAACTTTTTTCACTACATTTCTCCATAATCGAGAAGTTTCAAGTACATTGGCTTTATCCACCATCGTTACTTTTTTACGTCTGTTTTGTGCCGCTTTAAAAGCCAAATGAGTAATTCTGGTGATTTCTTCTTCTGAATATTCGCATAAATCAGAAGCTATTGTACCAGCATCGTTCAATTTTTTCTCCCCAAAATAAACACCTCCGGTGAGTTCTCTGAAAATAGTAAAATCTGCACCTTCGATAATTTCTCTCTTCAAAGGAGAAGAATCCAATAATGATTTATATGGTTTTATAGGCCGGATATTTGCAAAAAGACCTAATTCTTTTCTCAATTTTAATAAACCTTGCTCCGGACGAACTTTAGCGCTAGGATTGTTGTCGTATTTGGGATCACCAATAGCGCCAAACAAAACTGCATCCGTATTAATACAAAGATTAAGCGTTTGCTCCGGAAGAGGGTTTCCTGTTTTATCTATCGCAACAGCTCCCATAAGAGCATCTTCAAAAACAAATTCATGATCATACACTACACCTATAGCATATAAAGCTTTCTTTGCCTGTAAGGTCACCTCTGGCCCTATTCCGTCTCCTGGCAATACTGCTATTTTTAAATTCATGGTTTATTTTTTGTATAATTATACTATTGTAAATAGTTCTTTTATTAGCTTCTTATTAAATCGCTTTGTATTTTACAAGCTTCAATAATTTGATGAATATCATCATCTAAAACTTCTTTTTTGATATCGGCAAATTTTAAGAACTCAACATAGACTATATCTAATTGCACTTTAGTAAGTTCATATCCTACCTTTTTTGCTCTGTATGCCAATGCTGCTCTACCACTTCTCGCAGTAAGAACGATTGAAGACTCATTGACACCAACATCCAAAGGATCCATGATTTCATAAGTTGCTCTGTTTTTAATCACACCGTCCTGATGAATTCCTGAACTGTGTGCAAAAGCATTAGCGCCAACAATCGCTTTATTGGGCTGCACCATCATTCCCATACTTTCAGAAACCAAACGACTCATTTCGTTCAACTGTTTCGTATTGATATCAGTATATAGATTTAAATAAGGATGTTGTTTGAAGATCATTACCACTTCTTCAAGTGCAGTGTTTCCGGCTCTCTCTCCTATTCCATTTATAGTACATTCTATTTGTCTTGCACCGTTTACTGCACCAGCAATAGAATTAGCAGTTGCCATTCCTAAATCATTATGACAATGACAAGAAAGAATAACATTTTCAATACCTTTTACATTTTCTTTTAGGTATTTTATTTTTGCTCCATATTCTTCCGGTAAGCAATATCCTGTAGTATCAGGAATATTAAGTACAGTAGCACCTGATTTTATAACTTCTTCACAAACTCTTGCCAAGAAATCATTATCAGTTCTACCAGCATCTTCAGCATAAAATTCTACATCTTCAACATACGATTTGGCGTGTGAAACTGCAAATTTCGCTCTGGCGATAATATCTTCTCTTGTAGTATTTAATTTATGTATTATATGTGAATTTGAAGTTCCGATTCCAGTATGAATACGCGGTTTTTTAGCATGTTTTAAGGCAGCTGCAGCAACATCAATATCATTTTTTACTGCTCTGGTTAAACCACAAACAGTTGCATTTTTTACAATCTTACTAATTTCAGAAACAGACAAAAAATCACCTGGACTAGAAACAGGAAAACCAGCTTCAATAATGTCAACACCCATTTCGTCTAAGCGATTGGCTATAACGAGTTTTTGATTGGTATCTAATTTACATCCTGGGACCTGTTCTCCATCTCGTAAAGTGGTATCAAAAATTTGAACTTTCTCTCTATTCATTTTCATTTATTTAATGTAATTTCACATCTCGATAACAAATTTATATTTCATTACTTTAATATAAAACTCATTTTAACGAAATATACTGCTTATAAAGAGAATTAATACTTTATAAGTAATTGATTTACAATTAATTAAGCTACAATATATTACAATGGCTAACCATCAAAAAGATTTCTTATTTGTATTAATAAAATCCCTTTCAAAGTCTGAAAAAAGACAATTTAAGATTTTTGCGAGCCGACTCGAGACAAGTTCAAATACAAAATTCATCGAATTATTCAACATTTTAGACAAATCAGAAGTGTATGATGAGAAACTTATCTTGAAAAGTGGTATTATTAAAAAAGTACAATTATCCAATTTAAAATCCTATTTATATAAACAAATTTTAGTAAGTATTCGATTGAATATTCCGAGTCAAAACATTAGGTATCAGCTTAGAGAACAAATTGATTTTGCGGCGATACTATATAATAAAGGCTTGTACAAGCAAAGCTTAAAAATCTTGGATAAAACGAAGATTCTGGCTTTAGAAAATGATGAAAAACTCATGGCATATGAGATTGTAGAATTCGAAAAACTAATTGAATCGCAATATATTACCCGAAGTATTCAAGGACGCGCTGATGAGTTAGTTATTCAGGCGAAGGAGTTGAATTATCGTAATACTATTTCCAGCAAATTATCGAATTTATCCCTGCAACTATATGGTATTATGCTCAAAACGGGTTATGTAAAAAGTGACGAGGAGTACAAATATATAGACGACTATTTCAACAAACATATTTCTAAATTCGATGAGAAAAAATTTGGATTTCGAGAAAAATACTGGTTTTACAATGCCAATCTTTGGCATAGCTTTTTAGTACAGGACTTTTTAGCCAGCTATAAATATGCCTATAAATGGGTCAATCTCTTTTATGACAACCCCAATATGATTTATCTCAATCCCGTTTTTTTCCTTAAAGGAAACCATTATTTGCTGGAATCTTTATATATGCTCAAATACAAATCAAATTTTAAAAAATATTTGGTTTTATTAGAAGAAACTATTAAAGATCCTCGCTTTCCGGTGAATGATAATATTGCTTCTTTATCATTCTTATATTTGTATAATAACAAATTGAATTATCATATTTTAGAAGGCACTTTTGCCGAAAGTGAATACTTAATCCCTGAAATTTTAGAAAAGTTAAAACTACATAGTGAGCATCTTGATGAACATCACGAAATGTTGTTTTATTATAAAATTGCATCAATTTATTTTGGTAACGAAAAATATAATGAATGTATTTTTTATTTAGAGAAAATCATAAACAACAAAAATCTAACGATGAGGGAAGATTTAATGTGTTTTTCTCGAATTCTTTGCCTGATCGCCCATTATGAATTAGGAAAAGATTATTACTTGGAAAACCAATTAAAAAACACCTATAAGTTTTTATTAAAAATGAATGATTTGCATGAAGTTCAAAAGGAAATCATGCGATTTATGAAGAACTTAAACTCCATTTATCCTGGTGATATCAAAAAAGAGTTTGTAAAAATGAGAGAGCGATTTATCGAATTAGAAAAAAACACCTACGAAAAAAGAGCGTTTCTTTATCTTGATATTATCTCTTGGCTCGAAAGCAAAATCGAAAATCGTAAAATAAGCGATATCATAAAGGAAAAAGCGAAATTGAGTAATCGATAAGATTTAAGTTTTCTTTTATTCCCTTCCGTCTGACTGGACTCATCTTTAAAAGTATTTAATCTCAGATAATCATTTTTTATTTGATTAAAATGATACCCATTTTTTATGGCAAGCTGTAAAATAAAAATAGTTCATTTTCTTTAATCCTATTTTTCGATTCATTCATCAGTTTTTATTTTTTTCTTATTCAATAGCCCATAATAGAAAATCATCGAATATCAACAAATTAATGTTTTCTATTTTTTAGAATTCTTTTATATAGAATTTATCAGTTTTTTAGTTTCATTTGTTTGAAAAAAGGTATTAGATTAGCACTAAACCTTATTCTTTATGGAATAATTAGTTAATCTCTTCAACGATGAAATTATTGTTTTAATACTTTTTTACTGATTATACCTTTATCGGTAATTATTTTTATTAAATAAACACCCTTTTGTACATTAAATGGAATTTCTACTGTATTAACATTTGGAATTTTTTTCAAAGTACTAAGTTGCTGACCAATGATGTTGTAGATTGCGATTTCTTTAATATCTATTGAAATATTTTTACTAATAAACAATTTCTTTTTTATCTCATTATTGTAAATCACAAACATTGATTCTGTCCATTCATTTTGTCTTATTGCTAACGTTTTGTCAGTTTGAAAAGTTAATTCAAAACGAGTGTTGTAAGTTCCAACCGGCAAATTAACTTCCGCTGCTTTTTCTGTAATATCATAGTAAACTGAAGTTTCTTTATCATGAATATATATATTTTGATTTGGAGGTAAGAATTCTGCACTATCAAGAGTAAATTGAATTTTCCCAATCCTATCAGTCTTTATTCCTAATGGATACACTTTACTAGTATCAAATGAGCCAACACCTTGAATAGTATATTCAAAATCATCAATTAGAAAATATAAATCGTTCGCTTGCGTATCTATTTGATACCCATCATAACCTTTATCCACTCCATCAGTTGCTAAATCATCCATAAAACCAATTAATAATTGTCTGTGATAATTATTAGCTGTATTAAAACCTAATCGAATTTTTGCATTATAATTATTGTAAACTATATCATTACTATTATCATTGAAGCGTTCAACAAGAGCTGTTTTTTTATTTTTTTTTGGGATTGTTTTAAACAATGTGTTAGAAATTGGTGCAGCTAAATCGTCTATGTCATTTTCCTTAACAAAAGCCCGTTGATTATTATTAAATACAATAGGTACAGATCCAACTATCCCTGGTTTTCCTGATACAAAAAAACCTTGACCAACAGGAATATATTGATATGCTAATTTAGTACTAGTACCAAGTCCCATAATTCCTACCGGAACTACTGGCGGTGTTCCTCCAGTTAAAGTTAATGTAGCATAGCCACCTGTATACCCTGCGAGTAGATGAGTATTATTTTCTGGAGAATGCTGCCAAAAATAAAGTTCCCCTGTAATTTCGCCATCAATGGTATTAATATTATCATTTATAAATGCAAAAGCATCTAAAGCCGATGGATAAGGATTACCTACCAAAAATAAGTTATCCGCCAAAACAGAATTACCATTAATTAGCCCATTAAATGGTTTCCCTATAAACGTATAATTTTGAGTTATTAAATTACTGGAGTCTACTGCTCCTGCACCTTTAAATATAAATCCTTGAGAAGGAAGAATTTGGTCGGTGATTTCATTAAAATGTATCCAATCGGCATATTCTGTTCCATTTTGAAATTTATACAACCAATATCTTGCTAAACTTATTGGTATGGTTTGATTACCATCATAACCACTAACCCAATTTATATCTTGAGGAGTAGTTGTCGAACCATCTTTAAATATATCATTTACGCTATATCCATTATTATTAGAACTGCCGTTTATAGGTCCTACAGGAGAAGACCAATAATTATAATTATATTTATTACTAGTTCCTTGTTGGTTTTTTTTTACAAAGCCTTTACTTGTTGGGTCAAGTTCGCTATTAAGAGTTTGAACTAATTGGGAACGATCTTTCAAGTCAATTAAACCATCTAATTTTAAATAATTAGAAATCTCAATTTTAGTGTTATTACTAGCCAATAACGTTTTATAGGTTACGGTATCTGTACCTTCAACAAATAATCCTAAAAGGGTTTTGTTCCCTGTTGATTCAACATTATTAAATATTTTAACAATATTTCCATTTACTATCGGCTGTGGAGTTTGATTTACTATAGAATTATCGTTGGGTATAGTTTGTAAGGAACCGTTTTTCCAAATAGCTGGACTGCTCCATAAACCATCTGCAACAGTTTCATAGGGTAATGGTGCGGTTTGAACATTTAGAATCTGCTTGCTTTTATTTAAATACTTAATTCTCAAGAAATTACGATCATCCGTTAATCCCTCCACAGTGGTACCATAAAAGGAATTAAAATCATAATAAGCTTTAAGTTTAGTCCAAGGAATTGTTTTAACTGAATTCTTAGTGATATATTGTGGTATTATTTTCCCATTTACAGTATTGTCTGTATACTTCACAAATTCCTGGTTCATTAAATAATTTATCTGATCTGATGATAACGCCAAATCCCAAATTTGAACCTCGTCAATCTCTCCTATAAATGGATTAACAATATTATTTTTATCAATATAAAGCGCACCAATAGAAAATCTGGAAAAATTTGGTGATGGATTTTGAAGATTAAAAATAGAAGATTCTATAACTCCGTCTATGTATAAATCCACACTCCCCAAATAATAAACAGCAACGATATTATGCCATTTCCCGTCTGCAACAGCTGTGTTTGAAATAAATTGTGATACACCATCCCAAAATGCTTCTATTTTGTTTTGAGCATTTAATACTATTTCTAAATTGACTCCTTTGCCAATTATGGTTTTAACAGTTGTGCTTGAGCCGTCATTTCTTATCCAACAGCCAACAGTAAATGAACCGCTATTTAAATTCAAGGCATATTCTCCAACTAAAAAATCTTTGTCAATAACACTAGAAGTAGTATTCACTAACTGTTTTGTTTCAACTCTAAGAGCCTTCCCAAAAGTAAAATATTTGGTATCATCAAAATCATACCAGGTTTGTAAATTGCCGTTTCCATCCGATTTTAATGGTATTATATCAATAATGTCAGCATTGCTAAAATTCGCATTGTCACTGACAATTAAAGCATATTCTTCATTAGAAAGTTTTGGAAATGCACTAAAAGCAGCCGCTGGAATACCTACAAATACATTTTCAACATCTCCATCAATATCATTTTTAGTTTCAACAATTTTCCATTTCTTGTTAATTCGAACTGTCGAAGTAGTTAATCCACTACCTATTGTTGTGGTGTTAGAACCACTTGCTGTATAAGTACCATTATCAGAACCCCAAACTAAAAAATCACGATCTTTTTTAAATTGATTTATGTTTGCACTATTAGTTGCGGCAATAACACCCAAACCTATAGTCACTTCATTGGTATTATTAATGCTTTTTGACTGCTTTTGATATAAATCAGAACCAACATTTCTACCAATACCAGCAATGTTATAGTTAAAACCTGAATTATTTGCACTATTCCAAATGATGTTTCCTCCAGAATCAACATAATTTTTACTGGTTCCGTTTATTCCTAAAGTAATACCATATTTTATGGCTAAATAAGTTTCTATCTTAAGACGATCTGCATCAGGAACACGAGAAGCATACGAAATTACCTCCGCCACTCTACCATTAAGATTACCGTACGTTGGCTCATTTAAATTTTTACCAATATTATAAGGACTGCCTTTCCACAACCCAGCATCATTATAACCCAAGTTAATATAAGTAAGGCTTGAACTAATACTAGTTTGATTACCTATATCATTAGAATTAAACAATAAATCCATTCCATCTGAAACTGTAGCCGTTTTATTTCGAGTATTTATAATACCTGCTTTGGTATAGTCCCCCAAAGCATCAGCAATAGTAAAATAAGGTGCACTTGATGTTTGCCATTGGTTAAACCATAATTTTTCATTGGATAGACGAGAAGTAAAATCCCCTAATCCAATTCCTGAATGTTCATTAGCAACTGCAGGGTAGGAAGGATTTGAAGCGGATGTTCCTGAGATGATTGTCATGGGAGTACCCACTGCACCATCAGGTTCCATGACTATAAAAGTTTCATGTGTATAGTATCCGTTTTCTGCGTTATACATAAATTGATTAAAACTTGAAGTTCCATCATTTTTAAATTGTACAACGGGATTAAAATTTATATTAGTACTTGAAGCGTCAATAAATGTTGGTTGATTATCCGCAGTAGCTTGTGAAGCATCTTTACCCAATGACCCCAAATCTTTCCAAAGGGAGACTTTAGTTCCAGTAGCTAAGTTAATCCCTCTGGTGGATTTAAGCCAAAGTCTAAAATCAGCACTTATGCCTCCAGGTCCGGTTATATTTGGATTATACCCTTCTCCACTTACCACAAAAGTATATGGATTTTTTGTTGCATCATTATTTGGTATTGAGATTATAGCTGATTTATTACCAGTAGATTGTGGGCTAAATCTAACTACTAAATAGGCTACAGCTCCTGGATTAATAGTAGATGCTGTAAGAGCAATTATCGTAAAATCCAGTGAAGAGGATCCTGTTTGAGGATTGTACGTAAAACAGGTTAATGAACCAAGAGTCAAAGGACAAGTACCCGTATTTGCAATAGCATAAGTTCTTGTTGTAGAGCCTAATACATCAACTGTTCCATACAAAGTACCTGTAATTGAAGTAGGAATAGTCTGTCCATTTGGAATAGGCTGAGTTGGCGTACCCCCTAGAACAGAAATTGATGGCGCATTATTGTAGTTTACTGTAAAACTAAAATTTCCAACATTAGTAACTATCGTAATAATTGATGAGCCAGAACCACAATTATATGAAGTCTTTTTTATTTTAAATTTTCCTACTTCTCCTTTTTTGATATTGACTTGAGAAATAAAAGGAACTGATGATACTATAAAACTTGGATCATTTGAAGTAATGCTTTGAATAACTAGTGAAGGATTCCCTCCTGTAGGAATATTTTTAACTGAAAACTCTATTTCTCCAGATAAACCAAAATTAACTGAACCGGTATTAACAATATTTATTGCTGGACTGCCATAACTTACATTAATAGTTGCTGTTTGCGCAAAACCTACAATAGACACTAAAAAAACAAATGCAAGTAATAAATTCTTTATAGTATTTTTTTTCATATAGGCATCATTATTATATGATAATTAATTGATGCATTAAAATTAAAAAAAATAATATAAAAAAACAAGCATAAATACAAAATTTAATCGTTCAATCACAATATTTATCGACGAAATACATTTTTAGCACCGTTTTAAAAAAAAATAATTAATATTATTAAAGAGGAGAATTATTTAAAATTAAAAAAAAGTAACTGCTTTTGATCTTTTTTATCAACCCATTCAATGTAAATTGACTCTTAAAATATAATAGATTTATTTTTAGGCCTTTTTAATTCTCACTTAAAAAAAACGCAACAAAAATTTCACTTAAGTTGGTTCTATAGCAACACTAATTACTCAAATAAATTGGAGATAAAGTCAAACTTCTTTTACTAAATTTACTTTTCTTTGATTTTTAATGATACTCTTTATTTTCTTTCAGACAATAAATGACTCAAATGCTAGTATTCTAATAATTCTTTCAAATCATTTTCGAATCTGCCTTTCGGCAAATATTGATCTTCCAATGCTTTTGTAAACGGAATCGGCGTGTCTAAACTTGACACTCGTTTTACCGGCGCATCAAGGTATTTGAAACAATTTTCCATTACCATTGCCGAAATATCACTGGCAATTCCACCAAACATACTGTCTTCCTGATAAATAATCACTCTTCCTGTTTTCTTTACGGAAGAAAAAATAGCTTCGCTATCCAAAGGTTGCAACGTTCTTAAATCCAACAAATCAGCCGAAATTTCAGGGTTTTTTGCTAAAGTATCCAAAGCCCAATGTACCGCTGCACCAAACGAAATTACAGTAACCTGATTTCCTTCTTTCAATAGAGCTGCTTTTCCTAATGGAATGGTATAATAATCAGTAGGAACATCTTGGTAAAGGCTTCTATATAATTGCTTGTGTTCAAAGAATAATACCGGATTTGGGTCGTTTATAGAAGTATTTAACAACCCTTTCGCGTCAAATGGAAATGCCGGATAAACCACTTTTAAACCGGGTGTTTTAGTAAACCAAGCTTCATTGGTTTGCGAATGAAATGGTCCTGCTTGTGTTCCGCCACCACAAGGCATCCGTACCACAACATCGGCTTTTTCTAACCAACGGTAATGTGATTTGGCTAATAAATTCACAATTGGATTGAATCCTGTTGAAACAAAATCAGCAAACTGCATTTCCACAATCGCTTTGTATCCATTAATCGATAATCCCATTCCTACCGAAACCACTGCACTTTCACAAATAGGTGTATTGATAACCCGCTCTTTTCCAAACTGCGCTACAAAACCATCGGTAATTTTGAAAGCACCACCATATTCAGCGATATCCTGCCCCATGATAACCGAGTTCGGATGTCGTTCCATTGATTGCCTCAAACTGGTGGAAATAGCATCTATAAAACGAATATTTTCTTTTTCCTTAGATGGTTTAACTTGCTCGAATGTATATGGTTTATAAACATCATTTAATTCTTCACTTAATGTAGATTCAATCTCAGGTTCGGCATTGGCAACAGCCAAACTTTCATCAATGTCTTTTTTTATTTCAGCATGCAAAGCTGCGTCAAAATCGGCTGTAAGAATTCCGTTTTCAGTTAAATATTTTCTATAATTTTCTACCGGATCTTTAATCGCCCACATGTCCATTAACTCTTGCGGAACGTATTTAGTACCACTCGCCTCTTCATGTCCACGCATTCTGAAGGTTTTGAATTCCAATAAAACTGGACGTGGATTTTCTTTCATTGAAGCTTTCAATTCGGATAACAAATTAAAAACTTCCAGAATATTATTACCATCAATAATATGGCTTTCCATTCCGTATCCTTTTCCTTTATCGGCTAGGTTTTCGCAACGGTATTGCTCATTTGTAGGTGTCGAAAGTCCGTATCCGTTATTCTCTATTACAAACATCACAGGTAATTCCCAAACGGAAGCTATATTCAAAGCTTCATGAAAATCGCCTTCACTGGTAGCACCTTCGCCAGTAAAAACTGCGGTAACTTTTCCGTTTTTCTTGAGTTTATTGGCCAAAGCGATTCCGTCTGCAACTCCTAATTGAGGTCCTAAATGCGAAATCATTCCAATAATCTTATATTGTTGGGTTCCAAAGTGAAAACTTCGATCCCGACCTTTGGTAAAACCATTGGCTTTTCCTTGCCATTGCGAAAACAATCGGTACAATGGAATGTTTCTTCCTGTAAAAACACCTAGATTTCTATGCATTGGTAAAATATACTCATCAGAATCTAAAACTGCTGTAACTCCTACAGAAATAGCCTCTTGTCCAATTCCCGAAAACCATTTGGATACTTTTCCCTGACGAATAAGTATCAACATTTTTTCTTCTATCAATCTTGGCTTCAGTATTCTTTTATATAAATCTAATAATTGATCGTCAGTAAGATTTTTTCGGTCAAAAGTCATTTTTTCGGTTTTTATTATATGATTCAAAGATAAAAAAATATAACAGTTTGATGTTGTTTTGTTATATTTTTTTATTTTGTTTGTAATTTTTAAAATACAGATATAAAATTATTCTTTACATTTGTATCTGCAAGGTTTTTAGACGTTGTAAGTTATAAAAAATATTTTAAAAGTATGCAAAACATTCCTAGTGTTGACTTGCGTGATTTCCTTTCGGACGACCCGAAACGTAAACAAAAATTTGTAAATGAAATCGGAAGTGCATTTGAAGATATTGGCTTCGTAGCACTCAAAGGGCATTTTTTAGACGACCAACTGGTTGATGAATTGTATGGTGAAATCAGAAATTTTTTCACTTTGCCATTAGAAACAAAACGCAGTTATGAAATTCCTGGAATTGGCGGACAAAGAGGCTATGTTTCTTTTGGAACAGAGCATGCTAAAGGCAGGAAAGAAGGAGATTTGAAAGAGTTTTGGCATTTTGGACAATATGTATCCAAAGATTCCAAATATGCTTCAGAATACCCTGAAAATGTTGAAGTAAAACAATTGCCTCGTTTTAATGTTGTAGGTAAAGAAGCGTATCAAATGTTGGAAAAAACAGGCGTTTACGTCCTGAGAGCTTTGGCTTTGCATCTTGGTTTGGATGAATTTTATTTTGACAATTATGCCAAAGACGGAAATTCTATCTTAAGACCTATTCACTATCCACCTATTACTTCTGAGCCTGCCAATGCAATTCGTGCCGCGGCTCATGGCGACATTAACTTGATTACTTTGTTGATGGGAGCGCAAGGAAAAGGATTGCAAGTGCAAAATCATGATGGTGAATGGATTGATGCCATTGCTGAACCTGACGAATTAGTGATTAATGTGGGCGATATGTTATCGCGTCACACCAATAATAAACTGAAATCTACGATTCATCAAGTGGTAAATCCGCCGAGAGAATTATGGGGAACTTCGCGTTATTCTATTCCGTTTTTTATGCATCCAGTAAGTGATATGAAATTGGATTGTTTGGAGAGCTGTATTGATGCAGAAAATCCAAAAAAATTCGAAGATATTACTGCAGGAGCTTATTTATACGAACGTTTAGTAGATTTGGGACTTATTAAAAAATAAAACTTAAATTTACGTCAAATACTAAAAGACATTGAGTGTATGCTTAATGTCTTTTGTTTTTTACTCTTTAGAAATTAAGAAAATGAACTTTAGTATTCTTAATTTCTAAAGAGTTTTAAATAAAAATTAATTTTAAAATTATGGACTTACAAGACCAATTAAAAAACCTTTTTCCGGATCATGAACTATCGCCTGAAGAAGCAATTGAACAAGTTCCCCACGAATTATACGTTCAAAAAGAACCTATGATTTGCAAATTCGAAAAGCGGAAAGGAAAAGCTACCACTATAATTGAAGGTTACGAAGGAACAGACGAGGAGTTTAAAATTTTGGCCAAAGAAATCAAAACTAAATTAAGTGTTGGTGGAACTTTCAAAGATGATTCCATCATTATACAAGGCGATTATCGAGATAAAATCATGATTATTTTAAAAGAAAAAGGCTTTAAAGTAAAACGTGTTGGAGGCTAGAAAAAGTGTTCAGCTTTTTCAGTAATTAGTGCTCAGTTGAGCAACTTTAAACCTTAAATTTTAAACAAAAAAATAATGATACAATCATCAGAATTAATATTAAATCCAGATGGTAGTGTATACCATTTGAATTTAAAACCAGAACATATTGCGCATGATATCATCTTTGTAGGGGATCAAAATCGGGTCGAAAAAATCACGCATTTTTTTGACAGTATCGAATTTTCTTCTCAAAAAAGAGAGTTCAAAACCCAAACCGGAATTTTCAAAGGAAAGAGAATTACTGTGATGTCAACGGGAATCGGTCCAGATAATATTGATATTGTCATGAACGAATTGGATGCTTTGGTTAATATTGATTTGAAAACCCGTCAACCAAAAGAAAAGCTAACTTCATTAAACATCATCCGTATTGGAACTTCGGGTTCTTTGCAGGCTGATATTCCCGTGGATAGTTTTGTGATGTCTAAATTTGGATTAGGCTTGGACAACATGCTCCGCTCCTATTTGATTGATGAAGTTTCAAATCTTGAAATGGAAGATGCTTTTGTAAAACACACCAATTGGGATTTGCGAAAAGGTAAACCCTATATAATTTCATGTTCTTCGACTCTGGAAAAAATGATTGAAAGCGACAAAATACACAAAGGAATTACCGCAACAGCCGGAGGTTTTTACGGTCCGCAAGGTCGTGTGTTACGTCTAAATATTCAAGATGAAAAGCTAAATTCTAAAATGGATAATTTTAAATTTGGTGACTACCAAATCACAAACTTAGAGATGGAAACAGCTGCTATATATGGCCTTTCAACCCTTTTAGGGCATAATGCATTATCATTAAACGCAATAATTGCCAATCGGGCTTCGGGAACATTTAGCGACGATCCATATAAAGCGGTTGATGAATTAATTGCGTATACGCTGGATAAATTGAGTAAATAACTTTTGATTTAAGAATGCAGATTAACGACTTTTGATCTCAGATTTATAAAAACATGAACTTACGTATTGCAAGACACACCGACGATTTAGAAAAAATAGAAGATTTTTATGTTAATATTCTTGGTTTTGAACGTCTTGGAAGTTTTCAAAACCACAACAATTATGATGGTGTTTTTATTGGAAAACCAAAACTAGATTGGCATTTTGAATTTACACAATCTGACGCAAAAGCCAATCATACATTTGATCCAGATGATATTACAGTGCTTTACTCTAAAACAATTTCAGAATATAATCAATTTATAAATAGACTCATAGCTAATAATATTTCAATTATTACTGCAAACAATACATATTGGAATGAAAACGGAAAAATGTTTCTTGATCCTGATGGATTCCGAATTGTTATTTCTGATTTGAAAGTAAAAGATTGATAATTATTGATTGACTATTTCAAAAACTCGATGCGACTTTAAACCTGAAATATTTAGTATTTAAAGCTACCTTTGCTTTTAGAACAATTAAATAATGAAAATAATACTTACAGGTGCTACAGGAGTTTTAGGTTCTCATATAATGTATGAAATTCTGGAACTTTTTATCAATAATAAAATTGAAGGAAAACTTTTTCTTATTACACGAAATAAAGGAAATAACTCCGCTTTAAATAGAATAAATGAACTCTTATCCAGCAGTTACACCCCTAAAATCATAAAAGAAAAAGGGCTGTCAAATCTACACGAATATATTGAAATCATTGATACTGATTTGGCTTCAATTCAAGATACTTTTTCAAACCAAATAAAAGGTGCTTATTTTATTCATTCGGCTGGATACGTAAATTTATCTACAAATGAACTGCAACGGGAGAAAATTTTCGATGAAAATACTACAATCACAAAATCACTTTTCACTATATTTCATCCCTTTATAAAAAAGTTCATATACATAGGAACTGCTTTTTCATCAGGAATCCGAAAAGGATTAATTGCTAATGATTTTCATAGTTTAAGTTTCAAACCCGAGCACCGCAATGCGTATGAAAATGCCAAATTCCATTCGGAAAATTTTATAGCCCAAGAATGTAAAAAAATAGGATTACCCTTTCAAATTCTTCGCCCAAGTGTGATTGGAGGCAAAATGTTAGGAACCGAAAACCAATATTTCATTCCAAAATACATGGTTTTTTATCTGTTGGCAAAATTCTTTCACTTTACTTCCCAACGAAAAGGCGAACAAGAAAATGTCCGTTTTATCATCAATGAAGAAACAGTTTTGAACATTATCCCTGTCGATTATGTGGCAAAAGTGATTGTAAATACATTCGAAAGAGAAGATATTGAACAGCTTAATATTGTAAATACTAAAAGTTTCAATATGGTAAAAGGTTTGCAATTGATTATGAAGGAAGTGGGTTACACCAATTTTACTTTAATACAAAATCCATTAGACTTCAAATACAAAAATGTCATTGAAAAATTGTATTATGAAAGTATCGGCAAACATTTAAGTCCTTATTTCACCACCGCCGCCAACGAATATGACACCACTTTATTAAACTCAATTCTTGAAATACCAAAACTGGACCAAGAAGCGTTTACCAATATGATTCGTTATGCAAGAGTGAATAATTTTAAAGATATTAATGTGTGATTTAGGAGCTAATTCCTGCTGTACACTGCAATCTATTGCGCCGTCCCGAAGCTTCGGGACCGGCACAATAGGATTTACGTTTCCATCAGGGCTAAATCGTGGAACCATCAAATTTTTAGTAAAACATGAATCTTATTTTAGAAACCGACCGACTGATTTTAAGAAAAATGCTACTTTCAGATGCCGAAGCTTTATATGAAATGGATAGTAATCCTAAGGTGCATCAATATCTTTGGAACAAACCATTGACAGATATTAGCGAAGTACATTCGTATATCGAGATTGTTAGAGAACAATACATCCAAAATAATATTGGACGATTTGTAGTTATTTTGAAAGAAACCAATGAATTAATTGGTTGGGCCGGATTAAAATACAACACCGAAATGGTAAATAACAAAGTTGGTTTTTATGATATTGGGTATCGGTTAAACGAAAAATTCTGGGGCAAAGGATACGCCAGTGAGGCTAGTTTTGCATGGTTGGATTATGGCTTTAATGTAATGAAAATAAAAGTGATGGATGCTGCGGCACATACGGATAATGTCGCCTCAAATAGAATATTACAAAAAATTGGGCTGAAAATGACCGAACAATATATGGAAGCCGGTGTTTCTTGGAATTGGTATGAATTAAAAAATCCTAACCTATAATGAAAACAATAAAAATAGCTGGAGTTCCAGAACATTTTAATCTTCCTTGGCATTTAAGCATCGAAAACGGAGATTTCGAAAAACAAAATATCGATTTGCAATGGACTGACGTTCCCGAAGGAACCGGAAAAATGTGCCAAATGCTTCGTGATGGTGAAACTGATATTGCTGTAATCCTAACCGAAGGAATTGTAAAAGATATCGTTGCCGGAAATCCAAGTAAAATTGTTCAGGTTTATGTAGAAAGTCCCTTAATTTGGGGAATTCACGTAGCTGCAAAATCCAATTATAAAACGTTATCCGATTTAGAAAATACCAAAGTGGCAATTTCTAGATTAGGTTCCGGTTCACAATTAATGGCGTATGTCAATGCTGATAATCAATCCCGACTTCATTCGGGATGGAAAACAGATAATCTGCAGTTTGAGATTGTAAATACCATTGATGGTGCAGTTGAAGCTTTGACCAATGGAACTGCTGATTATTTTATGTGGGAACGTTTTATGACAAAACCACTTGTTGATAAAGGAATTTTCCGCAGAATTGCTGATTGTCCTACGCCTTGGCCATGTTTTGTAATTGCTGTTCGGGATGAAGTTTTAGAAAAAGATCCAAAAATCATTTCTAAAATTTTAGAAATCATCAATCAAACAACTAAAGAATTTAAAGATATTCCAAGTATTGACAAAACTTTAGCGTCAAATTACAATCAAAAAATAGAAGATATACAGGAATGGCTGTCGTTAACACAATGGTCGCAAAAACCATTAGTAGAAAAAATGTTAAACAAAGTTCAAAATCAACTATTTCAACTTAAAATTATCGATAAAAAAGGTACTTTTGAGGATATTGTAAAAACAGTCTAGATTGCTGTTTTTATTTTTACTATGATAAAAATAAAAGAAATCAATTTTCAGGGCATTAAACAGAAATTTCAGGTTCAAAAACCCTGGGATGATGTTATTATTTTTGTTTTGAACATATTGATTGCTATTCCAGTTTTTATAATTGTACATCAAAATTTAATTAATCCAAATTGGTTTCTGAATATCGACAGAGTAGTTTTGTTTTTATTGATAATTGTTGTTATCCAAATCATTCTACGATTCCTAAGAACGATTATACTGTTTTGTATCATCTTTTATTTTTTAATTTTGATTTATGGTTCTACTATTGGAAACTATGGTTTCAACAGCGTTTTTGAAGATTATAATTCAATGATGTATTCCATGTCTGACAATCCATATCCACAGGATATAATCATTGCCAAACTCCTTCCGTTTCCTAATAAATCAAAAATCATCAATGCCATTGAATACCAAAATCCAAAAATCAGGAATTTTGCGATTATGGCTACCTCAAAGCATTTCAAAAACTTAAAAGGATATTCTGATTACAGAACCATTATTCAATGTTTTGCAGTGTTTAAAGAAATTAATCACCGATGGAATTATGTGAGTGATCCAAAAGAAGGAGATTATATTGCAACTGCTAGTGAATCATTACTATACTTTTCAGGAGATTGTGATGATCATTCTATTTTAATGGCAGCAAGTATAAAATCGATTGGCGGAACTCCTAGATTAATTCACACAAAGGGCCACATTTATCCCGAAATACTAATAGGTTCTCTCATTGATTTAGAAAAAGTAAACTTTCTTGTTAAGAATGTTCTGTTTGCAAATGAAAGTAATAAAAAACAGCTTCATTATCACATAGACGAGCGAGGACAAGTTTGGTTAAACCTTGATTATACTGCTACATATCCTGGAGGCCCTTTTTTATCCGAAGAAATCCTGGGTGCATTAACATTGGATTAATCCCTAAATTATATATTCCATAAAAAGAGTATTATTTCTAATGTGTGTTTTTGTAATTTATATAACCCCATTTTTCAAAATTTTAAGTAACCAACTTTAAAAGGATTATTTTGAAATGTATTTACTGCTTCATAAAGTTTGTCATTTACAATAAAAAGAGTAGCGCTTTTAATATATGGCAATAACGTGCTTAGCACTTACAGCAGCAGCATTATTTTTCTTTTGTTTGTTTTTTTCCTTTTAAAATTTTCCTTCCTTGGTAAATTCTAGATCAATATTGTTCGTTAAATCCACATCGAGGTCTTTGTGTCCATAATCAATGTGCGTGATTTTTTCATTCGGATAATTCTTTACCACATAATCTTTGATTGATTCAGTAATGAATGTGGTTGGAATAGGTTTGTTACCACCATCTATCTCACGGTAGAAACCACCTTTCCAAAATTCTACTTGGTACCATCTTTGAGCTTGACTTCGTAGCCTTTTTTACCGTGTTCTGGATCTTTTTTGGCGATTTTAACTGATGTATGGCTAAAATATTTTTGCAGAAAATCCTGGGCAGCTTTTGGTAATTCAGTGGTTTCTATTTTCTTTTGAGCGTTGACCGATATTATAAAACTCAGTAATAATACGACAAATATAATTTTCCTTTTCATGGTTTATGTATTTTAACTTTATCGTATTGCTAATTTACGATAAGTAAAAATGCATTCAAATCAATTTAAGAAACCTTTAGTTTTTAGGGTGATTTTTTTATACATACGCGTAAGCACAGATGAACAGGAAGATAATTATAAAAACTTAATCTCGTTAATGGATTGAAAATCGCGAAAACGGATAATTAAACTAACATTTTTTTTTTGGAAATTTCGGGATAATGGAAAATAAAAAATCCGTAAAAATCTTTATCTTAGATAATTACGGATCTGATCTGTGGGCGATGAGGGGTTCGAACCCCCGACCCCCTCGGTGTAAACGAGGTGCTCTGAACCAGCTGAGCTAATCGCCCTATTTTATTAGGTTGCTATCATAAATGAATGCGAGTGCAAATATACATCTAGAAATCGTATTTACAAGTGAAATATTAAAAAAATAAAATAAAATAAAACAATAATTCTCTTTCACACTCTCTAATAGCACTTTAAATACAGGACGAAACCAGACTATTTTTTTGTATTGACTCGTTATAGTCTTACATTTGTGACATAAATTATAAATAATGGCAAGGTTTAAAGAAAATGATTTACCAAAATCAAAAATTACCGCAAGTTCACTTACTAAAGCAACTCTTATATTTCAATATGCAGGAAATCATCGTTGGAAATTTTATGTAGGTTTAGTTTTTTTACTACTAACAGGTGCAACCGCACTAGCTTTCCCTAAACTAATGGGAATGCTTATCGATTGTGTCAAAAATAAAGATAATGCTCAGGCTAATTATATTGCCTTGGGATTAGTTGTTATTTTATTTTTTCAATCTATTTTCTCTTTTTTTAGATTGTCTTTATTTGTTAATTTTACGGAGCATACGTTAGCCAATCTTAGATTAGCACTGTATAGTAACTTGGTAAAGTTGCCCATGTCATTCTTTTCACAAAAGCGTGTGGGTGAATTGAACAGTAGAATTAGTTCTGATATAACGCAAATACAAGATACTTTAACCTCCACTATAGCCGAATTTTTAAGACAATTCATTTTAATTATTGGCGGTGTCCTTTTACTGGCAAATGAAAGTATCAAATTAACGTTGTTGATGTTGTCTGTTGTTCCGCTTGTCGCTGTTGCTGCAGTTATTTTTGGACGATTTATCAGAAAATATTCGAAAAACGTTCAAGATAAAGTTGCCGAAAGTCAGGTTATTGTTGAAGAAACGATGCAAGGAATCACTATTGTTAAGGCTTTCGCCAATGAATGGTACGAGATCGCTCGTTATAATGGTAAAATAAAAGAAGTGGTTAAAATAGCTATTAAAGGTGGAAAATACCGAGGTTACTTTGCTTCATTCATTATTTTTTGTCTTTTTGGAGCCATTGTTGCCGTAGTTTGGTTTGGCGTTCGTCTAAGCATTAGCGGAGAGATGAGCGTAGGACAATTAATTTCATTTGTATTGTACTCTACATTTGTAGGTGCTTCTTTTGGAGGAATTGCCGAACTTTATGCCCAAATTCAAAAGGCAATTGGTGCAACCGAACGTGTTTTTGAATTATTAGATGAAACTCCTGAAAAAATCAATTCAATCCAAAATGCATCCGCTACCCACAAAATAAAAGGGAATGTTACTTTCAAGAATGTAGCATTCAGTTATCATTCGAGAAAAGAAATCAAAGTATTGAAAGATGTCAGCTTCACAGCTAATTATGGTCAAAAAATAGCGATTGTAGGTCCGAGTGGAACTGGAAAATCAACTATCGCTTCTTTATTGTTGCGTTTCTATAATATTGACAGCGGGGAAATATTGGTGGATGGGAAAAATATCTATGATTATGATTTAGAAAATCTTAGAGGAAATATGAGTATTGTACCGCAAGATGTGATTTTATTTGGCGGAACCATCAAAGAAAATATTGCCTACGGAAAACCGGATGCTACTGAGGAAGAAATTCTTCTTGCAGCAAAACAAGCCAATGCTTTAAATTTCATTGAAAGTTTTCCGGAAAAATTTGAAACTATTGTAGGGGAAAGAGGAATTAAACTTTCTGGTGGACAAAGACAACGTATTGCCATTGCAAGAGCGTTGCTAAAAAATCCAAGTATATTGATTCTTGATGAAGCCACCTCTTCTTTAGATAGCGAAAGTGAAAAACTAGTTCAGGAAGCACTAGAAATTTTAATGGAAGGAAGAACAAGTATCATTATTGCGCACCGTCTTTCTACTATACGAAGCGCAGATCAAATTTTAGTTCTTGATAATGGAAAAATAACAGAGCAAGGAACACACCAGGAACTAATTACTTTAGAAAATGGCATGTATAAGAATTTAAGTAATTTACAGTTTAGCAATTCTTAAACTTCATAAATGTTTCGCATAAAAAAACTCCATTTTAGCGAATGGAGTTTTTTATGGATTTAACTGAGTACTAAAAACTGAACACTGATTTTTACTTCCCTTTTCTTCTGTTGCGCTCCGCTTTTATCATTGATAATTCCCGACTGGTTTGCCCAGCAACAGAAGTATTTTCCTCGGCGCGACGAATCAAGTACGGCATCACGTCTTTAACCGGGCCAAAAGGCAGGTATTTAGCAACATTATATCCATGCGCGGCTAAATTGTAACTGATATTATCACTCATTCCGTAGAGTTGACCAAACCAAATTCTGTCATCGTTTGTTTTAATACCTTTCTCTTGCATCAATTCCATTAAAGTATAAGTGCTGGCCTCATTATGTGTGCCTGCAAAAATAGACATCGTATCTAAATGTTCGACCATGTAACGCACTGCCGCATCATAATTTTCATCTGTAGCCTCTTTTGAAGCACATATTGGTGATGGATATTCCTTCTCTTCAGCACGTGCAATTTCTTTTTCCATGTAGGCCCCACGAACCAATTTCATTCCAATTAAAAATCCTTCTTTTTTAGCTTGTTCGTGTAATTTTCTCAAATAATCCAAACGATCCCAACGATACATTTGCAGCGTATTGAAAACAATTGGCTTTTCTTTATTGTATTTACGCATCATTACGGTAACTAAATCATCGGCGGCATCTTGCATCCAACTTTCTTCACCATCAATTAGAAGTGCTACATTTTTAGAATGAGCATCTTTACAAACCAAATCAAAACGCTCCACTACCCTATTCCATTCCGCTTGCTCTTCAGCAGTTAGTGGCTGTTTTTCTCCTAATTTTTCATACAATTCAAAACGTCCAAACCCAGTTGGTTTAAAGACTGCAAAAGGAATTGCTTTACGCTCTTTGGCAAATTCAATCGTTTTTAAAGTCATTTCCAATGCGGCATCAAACTGTTCTTCTTCTTCTTTACCCTCCACAGAATAATCCAATACAGATGAGACACCTTTGGTAAACATTTTGTCCACTACAGAAAGACAGTCCACCTCATTTACTCCGCCACAAAAATGGTCAAAAACGGTAGCGCGAATTAAACCTTCAACAGGAAGATTTGCTTTCAATGCAAAATTAGTAACCGCCGTTCCTATTCGAACTAAAGGCTGATTATCAATCATTTTGAAAAGAAAATAAGCTCTATCAAGTTCGGTATCGCTTTTTAATGCAAATGCAATTTGTGTATTATTGAATATTTTTTCCATTTTTTGTGATATTTTTGTACAAATATAGATAGAGTTTTGAATAATATTCCCCAAAAATTACCTTATTTTGCCCTTTCAATTAATCAATAAAGATGCAATCAATTCAAGCCAACAGTTACCCTATTCATTTCAACGAAAAAGGATACGAAGCATTAAACCTTCATTTAAAAGAGAACAAGTATTCTAACCTATTTATTATTGTAGACAACAATACAAATGAATTTTGTTTACAAAAATTCCTACCCTTTTTAGAAACGGATCTTACTATTGAAATTATTGAGTTTGAAGCAGGAGAACACAATAAAAATATAGAAACTTGTGTTCAAATTTGGAATGTATTAACTGAACTTGGTGCTGACAGAAAAAGCCTAGTGATTAATTTAGGTGGCGGTGTTGTTACTGATTTAGGTGGTTTTGTCGCTTCAACATTCAAGAGAGGAGTTGATTTTATTCATATCCCTACTACACTATTGTCCATGGTTGATGCTTCTGTTGGTGGAAAAAATGGTGTTGATTTAGGAAATTTAAAAAACCAAATTGGAGTTATCAATGTTCCTAAAATGGTTCTTATTGACACACAATATCTTAACACATCGCCGCAAAATGAAATGCGTTCCGGTCTTGCCGAAATGCTGAAACACGGTTTGATATATGACAAAGAATATTGGGAGCAATTTCTAGATTTGAAAGCTATTGATTTTGCTGATTTTGACGAATTAATATATCGTTCTGTAGAAATAAAGAATGAAATTGTCAAACAAGATCCAACTGAGAAAAACATTCGAAAAGCATTGAATTTTGGTCATACGCTTGGTCATGCCATTGAAAGCTATTTTCTGGAGAATGAAAACAAAACTACTTTATTGCACGGAGAAGCAATTGCTGTTGGAATGATATTGGAAAGCTATATTTCTTTGCATAAAAATTTAATCAATCAGGAAGAATATTTCCAAATAAAATCAACTATCAAGACGATATACGACGATATTATTTTTGAAGAAAATGATATCGAACCTATTTTAGAATTGCTTATTCACGACAAAAAAAATGAGTACGGTAATATCCAGTTTGCATTAATCGAAAGCATCGGAAACATAAAAATCAATCAATCAGTTGAAAATGAATTAATTCTTAAAGCATTTCTAGATTATAAATCTTAATTATTTTTTATAAAAAAGGATTGCATTACGTATATAATATTTTTTACATTTGCTGAGATGAAAAAAAATCAAAACAAGAGAAATTATAGTTCTAAGAAAAACCGAAACAATATGTCTTTTTTAAGAATATTGAAACGTTTTTATTCTATTAAAGGAAACTTTAGTTTTGATCTTTTTCAATATTTGAAATCAGACAATGAAAAGCTTCAAATAATTTATGCAAATATCAGAGTCTGAATTTTAGATTAATTATTTTTACGTGTATTTAATCTAAAATCCTAAAAACCAAATGAATACAAAATATTCTGATTTAATAAATCAAACTTATTACTTTCCACAAGAAGAGTTTACTTTAAACAAAGATAATCTTCAGTTTCACAATATTGATTTGATGAAACTAGTAGAGAAATATGGTACGCCATTAAAATTTACTTATTTACCTCAAATTTCCAATAACATTAACAAAGCCAAAAGCTGGTTTCGTAAATCGATGGAAAAAAACAAATATGAGGCGAAATACTATTATTGCTATTGTACAAAGAGTTCTCATTTTGAATTTGTAATGAATGAAGCTTTTAAAAATAACATTCATATTGAAACTTCTTCTGCTTTTGACATTAATATTGTTGAAAATTTATTGGCAAATGGAAAAATCAACAAAAGCACTTATATTATTTGTAATGGCTTTAAAAGAGATCAATACATTGACAATATAGCTCGATTAGTAAATAATGGACATAAGAATGCTATTCCAATTATTGATAATTACGAGGAATTGGATTTACTTCAAGGCCAAATAAAAGGAAAATTCAAAATTGGAATTCGGATTGCTGCCGAGGAAGAACCTAAATTTGAATTTTACACTTCAAGATTAGGAATTGGATATAAAAACATAGTTCCTTTTTATAAAAAAGAAATCAAAGAAAATAAAAAATTGGAGCTTAAAATGTTGCACTTTTTTATCAATACGGGCATAAATGATAATGCATATTACTGGAATGAATTGGTAAAATGTATCAAAGTTTATGTTGCATTAAAAAAAGAATGCCCTACATTAGATGGATTAAATATCGGTGGTGGTTTTCCAATCAAAAACTCACTGGCATTTGAATACGATTACCAATACATGATTGACGAGATTATCAATCAGATAAAAATTGCCTGTGATGAAGCAGAAGTTGATGTTCCAAATATCTTCACAGAATTTGGCTCCTTTACTGTTGGCGAAAGTGGCGGCGCAATTTATCAGATTTTGTATCAAAAGCAACAAAATGATAGAGAGAAATGGAATATGATTGACTCCTCTTTTATCACAACTTTACCAGATACATGGGCTATAAACAAACGGTTTATCATGCTTGCGGTAAATCGTTGGAATGAAACCTACGAAAGAGTTTTATTAGGCGGAATGACCTGTGATAGTGATGATTACTACAATTCAGAGCAAAATATGAATGCTATCTATTTGCCAAAATACAACAAAGAAAAACCATTATATATTGGATTTTTTAATACCGGAGCCTATCAGGAAACTATAGGTGGATATGGCGGTTTACACCATTGCTTGATTCCTCAACCCAAACACATACTAATAGATAGAGATGAAAATGGAATTTTGGCAACTGAGGTTTTCTCAGAACAACAAACTTCCGAAGATGTTTTAAAAATATTAGGTTACGACAAAAAATAAATTATTAATTATACAATTAGTCAATTTAAAAATTCGTTAAATTTGAAATACCAATTCAATGTTACGATTTTTAAATCTTTAAATTTAAAAAAATGAGCAAAGGACCAATCAGTCAGTTTATCGAGAAGCATTACCTGCATTTCAACTCTGCATCTTTAGTTGACGCGGCTAAGGCATATGAACAACAACTAGCCAACGGTGCAAAAATGATGGTGAGTATGGCTGGTGCTATGAGTACTGCGGAGATTGGAAAGATTTTTTCAGAAATAATTCGTCAGGACAAAGTTCAGATTATTTCTTGTACAGGAGCAAATCTTGAAGAAGACATCATGAATTTAGTTGCTCATTCTCATTATGAAAGAGTTCCAAATTATAGAGATTTAACTCCTCAAGATGAGTGGGATTTATTAGAAAGAGGTTTAAACCGAGTTACCGATACTTGTATCCCAGAACACGAAGCATTTCGTCGTTTGCAAAAACATATTTATAAAATTTGGAAAGATGCTGATGATAAAGGGGAAAGATATTTTCCACATGAATTCATGTATAAGATGTTACTTTCAGGTGTTCTTGAAGAATATTACGAAATTGACTTAAAAGACAGCTGGATGTATGCAGCTGCCGAGAAAAATTTACCTATTATTGTACCAGGTTGGGAAGATAGCACAATGGGGAATATATTCGCATCCTATGTAATCAAAGGTGAATTAAAAGCATCTACGATGAAATCAGGTATTGAGTATATGGTTTTCTTGTCAGATTGGTATCCAAAAAATAGTACTAACGGCGTAGGTTTCTTCCAAATTGGTGGAGGTATTGCAGGAGATTTTCCAATATGTGTTGTACCAATGTTATACCAAGATATGGAAATGCATGACATTCCTTTTTGGAGTTATTTTTGTCAGATTTCAGATTCTACAACCAGTTATGGTTCTTATTCTGGAGCGGTACCGAATGAAAAAATTACTTGGGGGAAATTAGATATAAAAACTCCTAAGTTTATTATTGAGTCCGATGCTACCATTGTAGCACCTTTAATTTTCGCATATTTATTAGATTTATAGAATAACTTTATGAAAAGAGTAATAGTTGATTACGCAAAACTTACAAATGAAATTTTGAACCTTTTGGTAGAAAAATTTCCTGAAGGATATGATGATTCAAACATTATCCGTTTTAGAAATGCTAAAAATGAATTAATAGAAGCTGTCGAAGTACGTACGGAAGACACCATTTATTTAGTAAAAGTCAGTACAAAATTAGCAGACAGGATTGAAAATTATGATGAAGATGATGATATCGATGCAGTTGTTGAACCAATAAGCGGTTTAGAACTTGACGATGATGATTCAGTAGACGATGATGACGATGATGACGATGCTATCGACAAACCAGATTCTGACACAGGAGATGACGGAGATGACGACGACGATATCGAAGATAAAGATATATCTGACGAAGACGATGAGGATGACGAAGATTAAATTCAAGTCTTAGATGAAAATAAAAAGGAACTCCCAAACGAGTTCCTTTTTTTATTAATTTAGGATTCAAAATACACGCCAAAATGACCCAACAAATTTTACATGCCAAACTAAAGGAAAACTTTGGTTTTGAAAAATTCAGACCCAATCAAGAAGACATAATAAATGGTGTACTTTCCGGTCAAGATACTTTGGCTATTATGCCTACCGGCGGCGGTAAATCAATTTGTTTTCAATTGCCAGCTTTAATTTTGCCAGGAATAACAATCGTAATTTCGCCATTAATTGCTTTGATGAAAGATCAAGTCGATAGTTTGAAAGCGAATGGCATTGAAGCTTGTTTTATAAATAGCAGCCAAACTGAAGCCGAACGCCACTTTTATATAGAAAGCTTAAAAACGAACCAAATAAAATTAGTTTACATTGCTCCTGAAAGTCTTTCTTATCTTGACACTATTTTCAATAGTTTAACGATAAGCCTTATCGCAATTGATGAAGCACACTGTATTTCGGCTTGGGGACATGATTTTCGTCCAGCATATACTAATTTGGGTTATCTAAAAAATCGCTTCCCTTTTACTCCAATCTTAGCTTTAACTGCAACTGCCGATAAGGCTACACGTAAGGATATTAGCGAACAATTAAATCTAATAAATCCTAAAATATTTGTAGCTTCTTTCGATAGAAAAAATCTAAGTTTAGAAGTTCGTCCCGCTTTAGACAGGGTAAAACAGATTATTGATTTTATCCAGGAAAAGCCAAACGAATCAGGAATAGTGTATTGCTTAAGTAGAAAAACAACGGAAGAGCTTGCCGAAAAATTACAGAAAATCGGTATCAATGCAAAAGCCTATCACGCTGGTTTAGACAATACAATTCGTTCCAAAACCCAAGACGAGTTCATCAATGATGATTGTCAGGTAGTATGCGCAACAATAGCTTTTGGAATGGGAATTGACAAATCAAATGTTCGATGGGTAATTCATTATAATTTACCAAAAAACATAGAAGGTTATTATCAAGAGATTGGTCGTGCTGGTCGGGATGGATTACCATCTGAAACGGTACTATTTGAAAGCTATGGCGATGTCATCCAATTACAAAAATTTGCTTCCCAAGGCTTAAATGCAGAGGTACAACTGGCGAAACTCGAAAGAATGAAGCAATATGCAGATGCCTTGAGTTGTCGCAGAAAAATATTGCTTTCGTATTTTGGAGAACTCGTTACGGAAAACTGTGGGAATTGTGATATTTGTAAAAACCCACCATCTTTTTTTAACGGAACTATTATTGCCCAAAAAGCATTATCGGCGATTATTCGCTTGCAGGAAACGGAACCATTACCTGTAATCATTGACTTTTTACGTGGTTCAAAAAACGCCTATATTTACGAAAAAGAATATCAAAATCTTAAAACCTATGGCGTTGGTAATGACCTTTCCTGGTTTGATTGGAATCAATATTTAATTC
The DNA here is from genome assembly GCF_048284325.1 of Flavobacterium esculini. Classification (NCBI taxonomy): domain Bacteria; kingdom Pseudomonadati; phylum Bacteroidota; class Flavobacteriia; order Flavobacteriales; family Flavobacteriaceae; genus Flavobacterium; species Flavobacterium esculini. Next base: position 194,388 of record NZ_JBLVPI010000005.1, read on the forward strand.
AACTGATCAATTTGGGTTATTGCGAAATTGCTTTTCATCAGCAAAACAAAATTAGACTGACTGCATTTGCAAAAAAAGTACTGTTTGAAGGAGAGAAAGTACAATTGACCACAGTCCAAAAAATCAATATTGAGAAACAAGAAGTCAAAGAAACAAAAAGAAAATCTACTGTAAATTCATTATTTGATACGTTACGAAAACTACGTTACGAAATTTCCAAAGAAGAATCAGTGCCTGCATATGTTATTTTTAGTGATGCGGCTTTGCACCAAATGGAAACAGAAAGACCTACAAGTGATACGGAGTTACTGGCAATTGATGGCGTTGGGAAAGCAAAACTGGAAAAATATGGTGATGCTTTTATAAAAGCCATCATTGATTTTCAAAAATCTAAAGTGGTCAAAAAAAAGAAAGAAGCCACAACGTATAAAGAAACATTAGAATTGTACCAAAACGGATTATCTGTTGAAGAAATTTCTCAAAAGCGAAAATTAGGATTAAGTACGATTATGTCACATTTAGCCAAATTATATGTTGATGGAGTTGCCATTGATTTAGATCCGTTTATTTCAAAAGAGGAAGTGTCTCAAATTGCTGAAGCACAAATAAAACTTGAATCTCCCAATGCATTAAAACCATATTTTGATTATTTTGAAGAACAAATAGATTACGGAAAAATCCGATTGGCATTGGCTATACTAGAAAAAGAAAACGCTGTACTTTAAAAATTATGATACAATCATTTTCCCCTTTTGTAAATTCTAAAACAGAAATTTTGATTTTGGGAACTATGCCTGGTATCGCTTCTCTGGAAAAACTAGAATATTATGCGCATAAAAGGAATCATTTTTGGAAAATAATGTATACTATACTGGATAACTTACCCATCTCAGAAATTTTTGAAGAAAAAATACAAGTACTGCAAACCAACAAAATTGGATTGTGGGATGTATTGAAAAATTGCGAAAGAAAAGGAAGTTTGGATATTCACATCAAAAATCATAAAGAAAATGATTTTGAAGCCTTATTTAAAGAATTTCCCGCAATAACTAAAATCGTATTCAACGGAAAAGAAAGCCATAAATACTTTCAAAAAAAGTTTGGCCAAATAAAAGGCATCACGTATTATGTGATGCCTTCCACGAGTCCTGCTAATACAATGTCTTTTGAAAACAAGTTAAAAATCTGGTCAACTTGTTTCGAATACCCTATAAATATCGTTCCTGAAAAACCCCTTGATGGTGTTTTTGATGACCTATAAGAATAAAACCTATTGCACGAACTGAAATTTCATTATTTGAAGCAGTTCCAATTCTCATTAATTGTTCCTGCGAAAAACTTTTAAAAAGAAACAAATTAGACTGTCTAACTGCTGAGAGTTCCGCTAATAAGTCCTGAATATTTCTATTATTTGCATTCGTATTGTCTACATAATCGTTTTCTTCAAAACCAGGCAATGGCGTTTTGTCATTTCGAGAAATTCGCAACGCACGATACCCAAAAATGCGTTCTGTATCAATGATGTGTTGAATAATATCTTTGATTGTCCACTTCCCTTCGGCATACCTGTAATTAAATTTATCCATCGGGATATTTTGTACAAAACGAATAAAATCATGGAGACAAATTTCCAATTCTTCAATCATTTCAACATTCTCCGCAGCTTTTATATAAGTTGCGTTAAATTCAGAATATTCACTTACAGGCAATTGATCTGTTTTCATTTTTTACAATTAAGCTGAATTTCTACTTGCGTTTGTATTTCCAAAAAGGGAACGAGTTACGATTTTCTCATAGACTTTAATCAACTCTACATCTGGATTTTTCTCTTTATTGATTTCATTAATCCTCAACAAAGCATATTGCTGTATTGTCAACAATGGCAAGACAATACGCTCTCTTATTTGTATGGATGCTTTACCATCAGGGTAATTTTCCATTAATTCTTTATGACCAGCAATTTTCAAAAGCAAACGTTTTGTTTCTAAAAATTCATCATAGATTATTTGCCAAAAAACACCAAATTCAGGGTCTTTTTTCATGTAAGCTGTTAATGGAAAAAAAGATTTTGCCAATGACATCATGCTATTTTCTAACAAAGTCTTAAAGAATAAAGAGTTGTCATATAAATCTTGAACTTTATTCCATTGATTCGTATCTTCAAAATACTTCAAAGCTGAACCTACTCCAAAAAATCCTGGTACATTTTGTTTTAACTGACTCCAAGAACCCACGAATGGAATTGCTCTCAAATCTGCAAAATCTAAACTTTCCGATTTACTTCTTTTAGAAGGTCGGCTTCCAATATTAGTTTTAGCATAATATTTCAAAGTACTCATTTGTTCCAAGTACGGGATGAATTTAGGATGATTCTTAAAACTCAAGTATTTTTCATATCCTAACTCCGCCAATTGATTCAGAATGTCTTTTTCGTTAGTCGACAATTCGTTTTGACCTTTGCTAAAAACTTGATTGGTTACACCGGCACTTAGTAAATTTTCTAAATTATAACGACACGAATCTAAAGTTCCAAAATTAGAACTTATCGTTTGTCCTTGTACCGTAACCTGAATTTCATTATTTTCAATGTTTGGACCTAATGAAGCGTAAAATTTATGTGTTTTTCCGCCACCACGAGCTGGAGGACCGCCACGACCATCAAAGAAAATAGCTTTTATGCCGTATTTTCTGGAGATTTCTGTAAGCTCTTCTTTGGCTTTATAAATACTCCAGTTTGCCATTAAATAACCTCCATCTTTCGTACCATCAGAGAAACCAAGCATTATAGTTTGCTTATTGTTTCTGTTTACCAAATGTTTCGCATAAGCAGGATTTATATACAATTTTTCCATGATAGCATGTGCATTTTGTAAATCATCAACAGATTCAAAAAGCGGAATAATATCAACCGATGGGCTTTCCCAATTGCTCAAACGAAATAACGCGAAAGTTTCCATCACATTAAGCGCACTTTCATTATTACTTATAATATAACGGTTGGCACCAAATTCTCCATTATTCCCCTGTATTGTTTTTATAGCCTGAATCGATTCAATAGTGGATCTGGTCATTTCATCATTGAAGACATTTGGATTTAAGTCTCCATTAACATTAGAAAGAACTACAAATTTCTCTTCTTCCGATAATTCAAAATAATTTTCAGGAAAAACATCAGGATTTGAATTCAAATAGAATTCCACAACATCATTAAAGACAGCATCGTGAATTTTACTGTTTTGACGAATATCTAAAGAGGCAAAATGAAAACCAAATAAATTAACTTTAATTAAAAGTGCGTCCAACTCATCAAGATATAATGATTGATGCTGATCAATAATTATCTGTTTTATTTTTTTTAACTGTGATTTAAATTCATCCAACGTGATAAAAATCTCTCCTCGTGAATAAAAAACAGAACGATAAAGCTTAGATTCAAGTTCTGAAACTAAAGTATCTACACCTGAGAATGTTAACTTACGTTTTAAATTTCTCATTTCAATGTAATAACATTTTAATATAGAGGTTCTTAAACGTTCCGCAACTTTCAAAGTAATCTCTGTAGTTACAAATGGATTTCCATCACGGTCTCCACCAGGCCAAAATCCAAGTTTAATTAATGGATTTTTAATTGAATTTCCATTAAAAATATTCTTCTGAAGATAATGAACCATATCTCCCGAAGTTTTGTAAAATACATTTTCAAGGTACCAAATCAAACTTACCGCCTCATCAAAAGGATTCGGTTTTTCATTTTGAATAAAAGGAGTTTTACCCAATTGCGCTAACAATTGCTTGATATCAAGTAAATTATTTTTACGGATAGCATCCGTTAAATCATTGATAATACCAAGTACAGCACCAGGATAAAACTGCGTAGGATGAGCAGTTAAAACCGTTCTTACATTGAAATCTTCCAAGAAATTAATCAACTCCTCTTCTTTCTCTTTTGCTTCTGATTTTTCTTTAATATCTCTTAAAGACCCTCTTCCTTCCATATTATTTACTACAGGAAAAGCAGCATCTTCAATAGCATCAAACAACACAATTTGGCGTTCGATATATTGAATAAAACGAAACATTAAATCAATTTTTTCTGTTTCTGAAGCACTATGCAAATATCTTTTAGCAAAAAAATCGACTATTTCTTTAGGCGTTTCCTGTTTTTTAAAACCTGTATCACAAACATCTGTAAACAAAGGAAGTAAAACACCTGTATTATCTATAGAATCAAAAGGTAATGTAATAAAAACACTATTATAAATGTGATATTTTGAAAGAACATCTTGATTGAAACGTTCTATTTTAGGTAGCGTGTACATAATTCAGTTATAGTTGATTTAGTTAGTTAATTTTTCATAAAAAAACCCCAAGAATAAACTTGAGGTTATATTTTTAGAATATAGCGTTCAAGAATTAATTACATATTTTTAAAAATAGTATGCATTAAGCGCTTCTTATCATTTATACTTTCTTCAAGCGAAATCATGGTTTCAGTTCTGTAAACACCTTCTATATCATCGATCATGAAGATAACATCCTTAGCATGTTTAGTATCTTTAGCTCTAATTTTACAGAAAATATTAAATTTACCTGTTGTTACAGACGCAACTGTTACATAAGGAATTTCATTAATACGCTCTAAAACAAATTTTGTTTGAGATGTATTATTAAGAAAAACACCTACATATGCAATAAAAGAATACCCTAATTTGTCATAATCAAGAACTAATGAAGATCCCATTATAATTCCTGCATCTTCCATTTTTTTTACCCTAACATGCACAGTTCCTGCAGAAATCAACAATTTTTTTGCTATATCTGTAAACGGAACTCTTGTGTTGTCAATCAACATATCTAATATCTGGTGATCTACTTCATCTAAACGAAACTTACTCATATTTCTTTAATTAATATTAATAATTGCTATTACAAAGTATAAAAATATACATAAAAATTAATAAAATGATATAAATATTATATTTTTATCATTCCGTTAACAAATTTTATGTTATTATCTAAGTAAAAATCAGCTTTTTGATTTAATTTCGGAAAACCATCATTGTCATCTTTATAGCGTGCTCCTTTAGCATCATATACATAATGACCAAAATGATTTTCTAATTCGCCAATTTCTGAAATATAGGCGTTAAAGTAAATCTGATTTTCAAATAACTCTTCTTTGTATTGTGCTGCAAAATTGGTGATTTTTTCAATACCATCATAATTTATTCTGATGTTTTTATACATTAAATCATAAAAAACGACTTTATTTTGAGGAATATTCAAATATTTATTAATTCCGTTATCAACTATAACGTTTTCGCTAAGTATCGTGAAACTGGAAATTAACGCCATAAAAGCAAATTTTCTTGTTTCTTCCCTATCATAATCATTTGCAAAATGTCCCGCTTCAAACAATACCGTTGGCACACCTAAATACTGAAAAGTATCGCCTATACAGTTTATATTAAAAGAATCATCGAAACGTCCTATTTGATTTGGCAAATAAGCCTGCAATACGTCATTCATTCCTGCAATTAAATTAATAGCTTTTAATCTAGATTCATTTATTTCTCTCTCTTCATTATATGAAGGTGCTAAAAAAGACAATGTTGCCGGTCTACCTGTGTCACTAACTCCAAATATAGTGCGCTGATCATGAAGATTAAAACAATAATCAGGTTTAAAAGATTCGAAAGTTTCCCTCAATACCCTACTTTCAGGCTGAGAAAGATCTTGAGAGTCTCGATTAAGATCGATTTTATTCGCGTTTTCACGTGTATATAAAGTTGCTCCGTCAGGATTCAACATTGGAATACTGCAAAAAGTAAAGTCCGACAGCAATTGCTTTGCTAAATCCGAACTACCATTAAGCACGTTTAAGAAATCAAAAAGCGCTTTTGTAGTTGTACTTTCATTTCCATGCATTTGAGACCAAAGAAAAATTTTGATTCTACCTGCTCCAATTTGATACGAATAAATAGATTTTCCTAAGACTGATTTTCCAATAATTTTTAGTTGTTTATTGGAATTTAATTTTTGCAATAAAGGCTCAATAGAATCTAAAGTAATATAACGTCCGTGGATAGATTCTTCTTTATATTGACTGAATAATTGTTCTAAATTCATACTATATTATTTGATTTACAAAAGTAAACATCTTTATATTTACATTTGTAAACAAGTTGAATTTAAGTTATTTCAAGGATGTAAACACTTTTTCGCATTCTATTATTCTGAACAGTCCCTCTACAATTGACAAATGTTATCTAGAATATTGCTATTTATTAAAATGCTAATTATCAATAAATTAATTATATTTATAACTAATTTAACTTTAAGTAAAATGTTGGAATAAATACTATTTACACTTGTGATTTTGGTATTTCCATCTAATTTAGTTACATTTGTAAATCGATTATTTTTAATTAAAATTTACAATGGTAAACACAGACGATTTTATAAAAAGACTAGAAATTATACTGGATTATTACGGTCTGAATGCTTCTTCTTTTGCAGATAAAATTGGCGTACAGCGTTCGAGTTTATCTCACCTACTTTCAGGAAGAAATAAGCCAAGTCTGGATTTCATCCTTAAAATTTTAGACGTTTTTCCTGATGTTGATTTGTATTGGATTTTGAATGGAAAAGGAACATTCCCAAAAAATATAGAGCATATCGATAAAAAAGAAACTGTATTTGAAGAAGTTGTAAAACAAAATATTCCTACTCCATTAAACAATGAAAGTATTCCAGAAAATTTATTCTCAGAAATAAAAAATACAAATCCGATAACTGTTTTGGAAACAAAAAATACGGAAACTCAAAATACAGCTAAAGAATCTAATTCGAGTGAAATTGATAAAATTGTGATTTTTTATAAAAATGGAACTTTTAAAAGTTATGTTCCGGATTAAAAAATAACCCCCAATTCAGATTTCGGGAATTGAGGGTTATTTAAAAAAGTAAGCTTAAAACTTAATACTATTTTCTTAGAATAAAAATCGAAGTCACGCCTGCTTCGGCTCTTACATTGATGGGAGCAAAATCACCAGAAGTTGTTGGATAACTATAAGTCAATACTTGTCCACCAGCGTTAAATCTTTCGGCAACATAAATATTCTTTGTTACACTATCATAAGCAACGTCTACAGGATTTCCTAAAAGTGAATTCGGACCATAAACTCTAACTTGGTTTGCCAAAGCAATTGTACCTGATGTAGTTGTTGAAGCAAAAATACTGGAGAAATTTTTCATTATGACAAGACCTCCATCAGTTGCCGAAGTTGCACTGGCAACATCTGTAAGAATCATAACATCATCTGAAGCTGAATATGTAATTCCATGAGTCCGGGTTAAACCTGCAATAGTTACACGCTTAGTAGCTGAAATATTGCCTGAAGCATTAGTCATGAAATTTTTGAATTGTACAATATCTCCTGTCAAATCAGCAACAGCATACAAATCTGCCCCATCCATGTGTATTCCCCATAGTTTAAAATCGGTTGTATATGTTTTAATCAATGTAAAACCTGTAGTTGTTTTTTGATATACAAATAATTTATTAATCATCCCATTACTAGTCGATTGGTCTTGAGCAACCACAATTTTATCTCCTGAAATAGCAGTTTCTCTCGCATTAGAAAATTCTCCGGTAATACTGTTCAATGTCAACATTAAATTATCTGTTCCTGCTGTAAATGCAGTTTTCAATCCTGAATAGGTTTCTAAGCGATTATTTGTTCTGGAAGCAATTATAATCTCATCTGTTTCACCGTTATATGAGATTCCCTCAGCATCTACTGAACTCACCGTATATGATTTTACTGTTGGCATTGTTGCCAATAAATTAGTATATGTAACTTTTCCTGAAGTGTTACTTGAGGTAACCAAGTTCAATTCTGCTGGAGTAGAATTAGAATCATTATTATCGCATGATGCAAATAGGACGATTAGAAATGCGGAGGTAATAAAAAAAAATTTCATAAGTATAATTTTAGAGATTTAATTATACTTACGAAAAACAAAAACTTTTGGTTTTATCTTTTTGGTATTATTTTAACTTTTATTGAAAAAAATATCCTTTTTCAGGAATTTTACCTTCTACTCCTATATTGGACAGCCCGTGCCATCCAAAAACATGAAATGACTGTTCCACTTGGCCCACATAAAGGAAAGGATTTCGCTAATGCTATTGGTCCTTGCATCGTTACCAAAGATGAGTTTGAAAAATACCGTTGCAGTATTTCAAGGGAATCGCATCCGGAACATTTGGCTATGCCAAAAAGCACAGACGATCGGTTCGATATAAAAATGACTTCCAGAATTAATGGGGAAACAATATGTGAAGGCAACTATAAAACCGTTCATTGGACTTTTCCCCAAATGATGGAACGCGCTTCAGAAAACAATGTAAACCTTATGCCAGGAGATATCTTAGGATCTGGAACTGTAGGTTGGGGAAGTTTGATAGAAAATAACTTTTCAGTTCACCGTCCTTTGGAACCTGGTGATGTAGTGGAATTGGAGATTGAAGGAATTGGAATTTTAAAAAACACAGTGGTCTAAGCTGTTCAAAATAAATATTTTCAATTTAGTTAGAAAATGCCTAAAGCACGTGTTGTTTTAGGTTTTTTTTTGCTTTAAAATCATGTGATTTTCATTTATCTCATTAGGTCATTAATACATATTTGACCGTACCATAATGTATAACAATACTAGAATAATCAATACATTTGTACCAAGTCGAAAAACTAATTTATAAGAATTAGTTTACTTGGTTATTTTACTTTTGTGAAGTATCAGTAATTAGCTTTAATAATAACTAGAAATATCTTACGTTAAATAGTCTTACAGCTCAACTATTTTTTGAGCAAAATTATCCCAAATGATAAAAAAAATATTCAGTTACCTTATTCCAATAAAAATTTATCAATCAAAATCATCATTGAGCAAATCGATTGAAGTGACCTGGGCAAATGGGGAGTTAGTTTTAGATTCTGAAAATGCCAATTATTCGTATGGAAGTTTACAACGAATCTTAAGAATTGGTCTAAAAAACATTGGCTTTGAAAAAATAGCGACAATGGAACATATTCTCGTTTTGGGAGTGGCCGGAGGCAGCGTTATAAAAACCTTGGTTGATGAAATTAAATATAAAGGAAAAATAACCGGAGTTGAAATTGATTCGGATATAATTAAGGTGGCAAATAAATATTTTGCCTTAGATAAAATACCCCAACTTGATATTGTTATTGAAGATGCATTTGAATTTGTTTTGAAAACCAAAAATAAATACGATTTGATTATAATTGATATTTTTCAAGATACCACAATGCCCAATTTTTTATTTGAAACATTTTTCATCAACCGCATCTGCTTTCTTTTAAAAAGTCGAGGTTTCATTCTTTTCAATACGATGATTTTGAATGAAACCCAAAATATAAGAAATCAAAAATATGTTTCTGAATTTTATGAGAATCATTTCAAAATAAGAACTATACCCAGAATTGAAATACACAATGAATTAATTGTAATTGAAAAATTAGAATGAAAATTACTCCTATTCATAACTTCTGGAAACACAACCGCAGATTCGCAGATTTAATTAGCAATCTGTGAATCTGCGTTTTTTTAATTTACTCAAGCATCTTTCTTGCTTTTTCTAAATCTTCCAAAGTATCGATTCCGATTCCAACATGAGTAGTTTCGACCATTTTGATTTTTTTTCCAAATTCTAAATAACGAAGTTGCTCCAGTTTTTCGGATGCTTCCAATGATTTCATCGGCAAACTGTAAAAGTCTAATAACGCCTCTTTTCTAAAGGCATAAATGCCGATATGTTGCATATAACGAACACCCACATTTTTCTCTCTTGGATATGGAATTACCGAACGGGAAAAGTACAAAGCGAATCCATTTTGATCTACCACTACTTTTACATTGTTGGGATTATTGATGTCGTCTTCGTTTGTAATTTCGCGCATTAACGAAGCTAAATCCACTTTTTCATCCAAATCATTTCTAAAAATCTCAATGACTTTTGCCAAAGGTTCCGCATCAATAAAAGGTTCATCTCCTTGCACATTAATCACAATATCAACATCCAGATTTTCGACGGCTTCCGCAATTCGATCACTTCCTGATTCGTGTTCTTTGATGCTTCGAATGGCTTTTCCACCATGAGAAACGATTTCATCATAAATTAAATCTGAATCTGTTACCACAAAAACATCATCAAATAAATGCGTGTTTATGGCTGCTTCATAGGTTCTTAAAATGACCGTTTTACCCCCCAAATCCTGCATTAGTTTTGCCGAAAATCGTGTGGAAGCGTAACGGGCGGGAATAACTGCTATTATTTTCATTTTTATATTTTTCATTTTGCCACCAAGAAAGTAGCAAAGTTTTATTTTTAATTTTTATTAGTTCCAAACGGAATGATCAGGTTAGCTGGGTGCTAAGTTAGTATGTTTTTAGGATTTACAAAATTGTTCTCAATTCTCAACCTAAGTTTACTTTGAGATATTCCTAAAACTAATTTTTCGTCTAATTGTAAATCCCAATTTTTCGTACAGTTGTATTGCTCCCCTGTTATCTTCAATCACATGTAAATAAGGCGTTTTATTTTGCTTGAAAATTTCATTTACAGCATGCGTAACTAATTGTTTAGCATATCCTTTTCCGGTATGATTGGGATGTGTAACTACTGCACTTACTTCAATGAAATCATTCATTTGCATCCGTTCACCAGTCACGGCAACAAGTTTATCGTTTTTGAAAATACCGTAATAATTACCTAATAAAGCCGTTTTATTTTTAAAATAACCCGGTTGTACCAAGTTCACTAACTTATATAAAGCATCAATATGTTCGGCAGTAAGTTTTATGATTTGGTCTTCAATTACAATATCAATTGGATTGTAAACAATCATTTGAAGACAAATCAATTCTTTATTTATTTTTAATAGATTTGAAAGTTCCGGCTTTTCTCCAACAATAAAAAAATTGTCAACCTTAGTAGAATATTCATCTATAGAGTTTGCAATCGCATTTCCTTTTTCAAAACCACCAAACGGACAATAATCCGGATGATAGAATTTTATATTGCCATAATCTACCGCAAAACTTTGATGCGTTTCTGATAACGAAAACCAAACAGGATTATCTAATTTTTTATCGTCTGGTGTTTTCACAATAAGTAGTTTTGAGGGGTTGATTTTGGGATTGATTATTATTAAAAGAAGAAGCTGTACTTAAACTAGCTGTGATGTGTTTTTTATTTTGTTTAGCGGTACGAACTGTAAATCCTCACTTACTAGATTAACTTAAAATTCTAAAAGGAGTAATCTTAATCAAATATATTTTATTGATTTTTTATAAAATTTTTAATCAAATCTTTTTCTGCAGAAGAAGCATTAATTAACCTTCCTTCTTTTTCATCTTTTAAATATTTATGCTCAGGAATAAAGAACAAATATGATTCTTTTCGGATATTTTTTGTAGTCATATCCAAAAATTCAATATTTGTGTATAGATATATTTTAGATCTAATTGAAGTTGAAAAATTCCGACCAACATCCCATTCCATGTTTTTTGTCATGGGATTTGCTGAAACTTCATCAAATTTATCAATAATATTTAATTTATTATTCTTGTCATATACTATTGCATATAATTCAATTCTAATATTATAAGCTGGTCTGTCCCCAAAATTTGAAGTTTAAAAATATATTCATAATAATTATTTTCGAAAACTGGTGTAAATCCACTTTTTGAGATTGCTAAAATTGGAGCACCAGATTCAACTGCTAATTGTCTTTCAACTTTATATAAATTTAATTGTTTTTCAGAAATTTTTAAATTTTCTTCAAATTGAGATTGACCAACAAATAATACCCATATAGCGATACATATTGTTAATATCCCTGTTATTATTGAAAATATTTTTTCTAAATTATCAAGCGTCAACATAATTTTCATTTTATTAGTCTGTTAAATGAATACTTTTATTATTGCTCAAATATAAGATTTATTCCCACAAAACCTTCCTACATAATCTTCACCGAAGTCATACTCAACGAACCCGCCAATAACTTATCAATAAACAAACTCAGTTCCTTGCTTTTTCCTTTTAATCCCAACTATATAATAAAGGTAAATAATGTTCGGGCGAAGGAATCACTAATTAAAATGCTTTGCTTTGTTTCTCAAAATCAATCAATGGTTGGAAATTCCCGTCCATTAAATAATTGTTTACAATAAAATTTATTTGGCACGCAAAGTACTTAGTTTCTCAGCCAATTCAAAATAGTTTTACCTGGATTTCTTATCTGAATCATCGAGACATTGGCTTCTGGATACAAATATAAAATTGCTTTAGAAAAACAATACGAGTCTATTTTATAATAATATTAATAATAATTAAATCCCCTACGAGATTATAACTAACTGGTAATCTGGGTGAAGGTTCAGAGTAAAGCACATATTTTCAAAAACAGTTCTTTTTATCGAGAATCAATGCTACCTTGCTTGAAAAGTATTAAAATATATGAATTCTAATCACCTTCAAACGGATCAAAAGACTACTATTTGATTGTGAATTCTTAATCCTTTTACGAGCACAAATAAAGAACTGGAAATTCCATTCTGTTAATGGAAACACCAAAATGAAATTAAAAAAAATGATACTGTTTTAGCAAAACAACCTTTTTGACCACACTTAATACAGGAAACGTAACGATTATTACTTTTATTTTTTTTAAAAGAACTACTGCATAATATTGCTATTTATTGTTTTATTTTCGAAACACAAAATTATCATTTTATCTTTTTCCTATTATACTTAAAATGAATACTCTACATTAAAAATTAATGGTATTCGTCAGTTTTAAAGATAAATTATCCCTTAAGTACACACCTATGATCCCCATTAATGCCGTAATTATTACGAAAGAAAAAGACACTTTACAAATCATTAAAGAATTTGAGAATGAAAACTTTATGATTCTTAAAATAGTAAACGAAACTACCTCTATAATTGAAGGAATCAATAGTATACAATTACAAAAACCAGATCTCGTGTTATTAGATATTTCCTTTAAAGAAGATACTTTTTTTGATATGCTCAATGAATTAGAACTAAGTATTCCAAAACTGGTATTTATTTCTGCCAATAAACAAGATGCTGTAAAAGCATTTAGACAAAATGCGATTGATTTTATTTTAAAACCCGTCGATTTTAATTCTCTGCTTTTAGCTGTATACAAAGTAATTAAAAGAACTAAAATGGAGCGATCCTATCAAAATCAGAAAATTAAGGCCATTGAGTTATTAAACTCCTTAAATCAGCCAAATGATTATGTTGCTGTATCCTCTTTGGATAAAATTGAACTCATTCCGAAGGCAGAAATTATTTACTGCCAGGCCGAAGGAAGATATACTACTTTTTTTCTCCGGAATGGGAAGAAGATTATGTCCAGTAAAAATTTAGGGGAATACAGTGCGATTCTAGATCCCAACTATTTTTTTAGAATTCACCACTCGTATATTATTAATCTGCGGCATGTAGTGAAAATTTCTAAAAAAGAAGGCTATTTCTGTGAATTTCCTAATGGTGTGCTTTTAGCCGTAGCCAAAAGACGTCAAGAGGATTTCAATAAATTTATTAAACTAAAAGAATAACAATTTCATACTAAAATAATGGAGTTTATTTTTCGTTTTAAAAACGATGAGTATTCCCTTTATGATTGCACTTAAAAACAAAAAATATGAAAAACGAGTTAGAACCAAAATTCGAAAAAGTAATAATTGTTGATGATAATCCCATCGAACGCTACTGCTCTTCTCGAATGATTCTCAACAATAATTTTGGAAAAAAAGTCATCGAGTTTTCACTTGCAAGTGAAGCACTTGCTTATTTAGAAGAAAATCAGGAAAATACGAACCAGATGCCTCAGATAATTTTTATAGATTTATACATGCCACATTTTTCGGGTTTTGAATTCCTGGAAGCTTATGACAAACTGCCGCTGAATGTAAAAAATAAGGCTAAAGTATTTATTATTTCAAACACAATTGATAATCTCGATATTGCTAAGGTTTGTAGGGATCCAAATGTGGTTTCCTTTCAACAAAAACCCATTACAAAAGAATTTCTGGATCGAATTATACCCGATTAATATTCTTTTTTTTATTTTTTAAAATGAATGGAAATTCAATTTTATTTAAAAAATAAAAAAAAATACAGATATAACACCTTTTTCTAAAAAAGCTTAAATTATTAAAATTATTTTAGTTAAACTATCAACTTTACTTTAAAATCTAAAAATAAGCAACCTTAAAAAATAAAACTTTTCTTAGTTTTTATTAAAAGTATTTTTCTTCTTTTTTTCACTTATGCCTTAGTAGATATCAGTTGTTACTTTTCGTTTTACATATATACACTGACTAAATACATTTGTAACGTAGTTGGTGCTTTTGCCAATGCAAAACAAATTATTTAAATTGATTAAGGATCAAGGCAAAGCCTGTACTTGCTTCTTAATTCTAACCCCAAATTCTTTTACCATGAAAAAAATTACATCACTTTTATCTATTATGGCTTTGTCTGCTCTGTTCAGTTCAAGTGTTTTGGCACAAAACGCACCTGCTTCTGCAACTTCGGCTAATACTACGACAACTATTGTTGCTCCAATTGCAATTAGTACTACAACCCCATTAAATTTTGGCTCCTTTGCAACCTTATCGACTGGAGGCACACTTGCTTTGAGCTCCCTAGGTGTTAGAACAGCTACTGGAGGTGTTAAATTGACTACAACTACAGGATCTCCTACTGCTGCTAAATTTAATGTATCAGGTGAAGGAACTTATGCCTATACAATTACATTGCCTACTGCTCTTACTCTTACAACTACTGCTACAGGCACGGGAACAAAAACAATGTCAGTTGGTACTTTTGAAAGTTCAATTGGAACAACTGGAACTTTAGTTAGTGGATCACAAGAGTTCACTGTTGGAGCTTTACTAACCGTTGGTTCGGAACAAGTTGTTGGGACATATCTAAATGCTGCTGGTTTTGCTGTTACCGTGAATTATAACTAACATTTAATAAAAAGAGGGTACTTAGAAATGGACGGTATTGAAAAAGTATCTCTTTTTAGTAAAATTAGATATTTTTGACAACTAAGCAAAATGAGATTTTTATTTAAAAAATCTCATTTTCAAGATTTCATTAAAAGAGTAGAAAATCTTATTTTCTACTCTTTTAATGAAATCTAATTCTTTAAAGACTTTTTTAGCGGCCTCTAGGAATGAGCACCTTTTTAAATAATTTAAGGTCGCTTTCCATAGAAAGGTAAAATACTATAAAATAAATATTCTCATGACTAAAAAAAGTGTTCTTATTATAGTCCTTTTATTAATTTTTTCGTTTCCATTACTGGCGCAAGGCGATTTAATGGTATTCCCAAAACGCATTCTCTTTGACGGAATTCAAAGCCGAGTTCAAAATGTTAATTTATCCAATACTGGGAAGGATACTACAACGTATAGATTGTCCTACAATCAGATTCAAATGGATGAAGATGGTAAATTTAATACGATAGAAGAACCAGAAGATAATCAAAATTTCGCCTCTCCATATCTTCGTTTTTATCCCCGAGTCATCACTTTGGCGCCCAATGAATCACAAGTAATAAAAATTCAACTCATCAAAACCAGCGAATTAAAAGAAGGCGAATACCGCTCCCATCTTTATTTCCGTGCGGTTCCTAAAACGGAACTTTTAGAAAACGAAACAGCCGTAAAGGATACACTCAAACAAAAAGTTTTAAACATTCAATTAACACCTGTTTATGGAATATCAATTGCAAATATTATTACGATAGGACCAGTTACTACAACAGTGACCCTATCTAATTTGGCGTTGTTGCCCTCCCAGGATTTGTACTTGGATATTAACCGCTCAGGCAATCAATCGGCTTATGGGGAACTAAATGTCAATTATATTTCTCCAGAGGGAATTAGCACTAATGTAGGTCTAATAAAAGGCTTTGCAGTATATGCTCCGGGAAATTTGCGCAAAACCAAAATTAAACTAAATAGTATTCCCAGTATCGATTTTTCCAAAGGGAAACTACAGGTTATTTATTACACTCTAAATCAAGTGACTGTTTACGCCGAGTCATTCTTGGATTTGTCAGCTAGAAAAGATTATGCACTTGATATGGTTATTAATGGCACCAAATAAGAATCCTTCTTTTGTTATTCTTTTCGATTTTTATGAAATCACGTTTAAAAATTAGCAATTAAACTCGTTGGGTGTAATTAGTTTTTAATGATAATTTTCGTCGGTTCGAGTAATTTTTGAGAGAAAATTACATGTAGCACTAGGGAAGTATTAATAAAAAGGGTTCTCCCTTTACATTGTATAAAATATAGCAATCCAAAGGTTAGATTGCAAGCGAAAAAAATCAAAAATACGTAACCTTTAAATTGATAGACTATTGAATAATATTAAAAAATTAAAAATGAAGAAATATTTTATCATTTGTTTAATCCTACTTATCTTCATAATAGACTTGATAGTTCCTCCAGGTGCAGCAATTGCAATTTTGTATATAGTTCCTTTAATTATTTCCTATACATTAAGCAAAAATAAAATAATTAGATTTGCTATCCTATCGACTACATTAACTATAATTGACACAGCCATTTATTATAATGCCGAGTTGCATTATAGTATTTTTACTGACAGATCCTTGTCAATTCTTACTATCTGGATATCTTACTTTATTATTCTTCGATACAAAGACATAAGGAAACAAAAAGATACAGAAAAAGAGAAACACCTAAATTCCATTACTCAGATACTCTTTAAAGTATCCCATCAAGTTCGAAGTCCTATATGCAGAATCCAAGGTCTGATTAATCATGTGGATTCTCAAAATATATCTAAAGAAGAGTTATCAAATATATGTATTTATTTAAAAGATTCAGTCACTGAACTGGACACCTTCACAAGAACTTTGACGGCTTTTTTGGTTAAAATTCGAATTGAAAACACTTATGAACAAACAAATTCTGATTAATTACATAAGGGACAACTCATTAACGACATTGGTTTGCAACCAGTCAGGCAAAAATCCTACTACTTAACAATTTGGTTAAAGTATTGAGTAATTACATCGTATCAAGATTTTTGATTAAAACCTCCTACTGTGCCAAACCACAACTCATTCTTAAAAATTAACTTTCTTTAGCAAAAGTACTTGCTATCTCTACGCTCTACATGACTAAACTGTCTTTTATCCTGTACCTTTTATTGTTCTGCACGATATCCTTTTCTGGTGCGGCACAAGAGAAAGAGTGTGATGAAGTCTTAGTACTACTCAAAGTCAAATATATTGGAGATAGCGAAATTTCCTCTATAATATGCAAATCCGAAGTCTATCTTTCGGTATCTGAAGTATTCGATTTTATAAAAATAAAAAATAATCCAAATTCTAATTTTAGCGTTATTGATGGATTTTTTATCAATCAAAAGAATACCTTCAAAATTGACCAAAGCACCAACAAGATTACCTACAAGGAACAGGTCTTTAGTTTAAAATCTGATGATTTAATTTCTACCACTACCAATTTATTCTTGAAAGCTTCTTATTTTAATGAAGTATTTAATCTGGAAAACAGCTTCAGCTTTAGAAGTTTATCAGTTAACCTGTCTTCAAAACTCGAACTTCCTGCTATTAGAGAAGCTCGTTTACAAAGTATGCGAGATAATTTAAACAAAATGAAATTGGAATTTATAGCAGATACGACAGTAGTACGAGACAAACCACTACTTCATTTTGGGACAGCAAATTGGGCCTTTAATTCAATCCAGCAATCAGGAGGAAGTCATTCAGAAAGAATGCTCCTCAATTTAGGCAGTATTGTAGCTGGAGGCGAACTGACCACTTCCCTAAATTATACCAGCAACCAGGCCATTGTAGCTAAAAACCAGTTTTATCGATGGCGGTATGTGAATAATGAAAACAAATATATTAAGCAACTTACACTAGGGAAAATTTCAGCTCCTTCTAAAGCGACAATTTTGTTTCCTATTATCGGAGTACAGCTATCGAATGCCTCTACTCGAATCCGAAAATCTTTCGGCACCTATATTTTGAGCGAACATACCCAAGCCAATTGGATGGTTGAACTTTACATCAATAATGTATTAATCGATTATCTCCAGGCGGACACAAACGGTTTTTTTTCGTTTAACGTTCCTCTAATGTACGGACGAACCGAAGTTACTCTAAGATATTATGGACCTTGGGGAGAAGAGCAATTTTTTAGCAATCAATTTGTAGTTCCTGCTCTTTTTCTTCCAAAAAAGGAAATCGAATATACAATTAGTTCCGGGATTATTGAGGATGGAGAAGGTAGTGTTTTTAGTAGTGCAAAAGCAAATTATGGTCTTTCCAATCATATTACTTTGGGCGCTGGAGCGGAATATATTTCCTCTTTTGAATCTAATAAAATTATTCCCTTTTTAAATTCTTCCATTCGATTGGCTTCCCAATTATTTCTTTTGGGGAGTTATCATGCTAAAGTTCTTTATGAAATAAATTTGAACTATACGACTGCGAAAAACCTTCGATTTGACTTTGATTATAGCAAATACGACAAGAACCAACAAGCCATTCGATTCAATTATTCTGAAATTCGGAAAGCAAGTATTTCGATGCCGATACGCGGTCCTTTCTTTTCAGGGAATTCCCGATTTACAATTCAACAAAACCTGTTTAATACCACAAAATTTACCACTTCCGAATTTTTGCTTTCGGGAAATTCATTTGGGTTTAATTTTAATTTTACGACCAATGCCTTTTTTACCGAAACGCACAAACCATTAGTATACAGTAATATTTCTATATCCTTACAACTTCCTGAAAAATTTGTCCTTGTACCACAATTGCGGTACGGATATGATGCTGATGCCATGACCACATTGCAAACACAATTGAGAAAACCAATTTTTAAAAAAGGCTATATACAAGCCTCTTTAGATTATAATTTTAAGAATCAAAATAGTAGTTTTCAAATTAGTTTCACGCATAATTTCGATCGTATCAATACCGGATTTTCTAGTATTTTTTATAAAAATAGTGCTTCTTTTTCGCAATCTGCTGCCGGAAGTATAATCTTTGAACCCCAATCTGATTTTGTAAGTTTTAATAACCGAATAAGTGTGGGTAGAGGAAGTATAAAATTTATTCCATTTTTAGACATCAATAGAAATGGAAAAAGAGATGCTGAAGAACCTTTGGTAAAAGGAGTTAAAGTTGTATTAATTGGTGGTGATCGTCAGCTCATTAATCCAGACGGAACCACCATTGTAACTGGTATCGAACCCTATGTTAAAAATTATGTAGAACTTAATACCAACAAGGTTAATTCCATTGCTTGGCGCATAAAAAACAAAACTTTAAATTGTACTTTAAATCCCAATCAATTAAAAATAATTGAAATTCCTGTTGTAGTTGTGGGAGAAGTCTCTGGAATGGTGTATCAAAAAGAAAAGCAGCAACTTTCTGGAATTGGTGGCTTAAAAGTCACTATTTATGACCTGAACGGTACATTTATCACCCATATTCTTTCGGAACCTGATGGCTATTTTAGTTTCTTAGGTTTAAAATCAGGGCAGTATGTTGCAAAAATAGACTCACTTCAATTAGAAAATTTACAAATAATGGCAGATCCCTCCTACCAGAATTTTGAAATCGATAATGGTGTTGATGGAGCTTTTGTGGATACGCTTAAGTTTGTACTTCAAAAAAAAAATAAGTAAATCTACATTATCTTCACAGAGGTCATACTTAAAGAACCCGCCAATAATTTATCATTAAATAAACTCAGTTGTTCGGATTTTCCTTTTAATCCCAAGGTATATAGTAAAGGCAAATAATGTTCCGGTGTAGGAATCGCTAATTGAAACGCTTTGCTTTGTTTTTCAAAATCAATTAACGGTTGAAAATTCCCGTCGAGTAAATAATTGTTTACGGTTTCCCTGGCTTCAATTGCCCAATCGTAACCGTAATTGTCTTTATCGAAATTGTGAAAATCTACCAACCTTAAATTATGCACAATATTTCCGCTGCCTACAATCAGGATTCCTTTGGTACGCAACGCACTTAGTTTTTGAGCCAACTCAAAATGGTATTGCCCGGATTTTGTATAATCAATACTCAACTGAATTACGGGAACATTCGCTTCGGGATATAAATGTTTGATGACACTCCAAGCACCGTGATCCAAACCCCAATGCTCGTCCAGCTCTACTTCTACCGGTGTCAACAATTGTTTGGTTTCTATCGCTAATTCCGGACTTCCTTTTGCTGGATATTGCACGTCGAACAACGCTTGCGGAAAACCTCCAAAGTCATGAATCGTTCTTGGCATTTCCATTGCGGTAACCTTTGTCCCTTTGGTAAACCAATGCGCCGAAATACACAAAATGGCATTCGGTTGTGGTAACGTTTTAGCCAAGTTTCGAAAACCCGTCACAAACTGATTTTCTTCAATCGCGTTCATCGGACTTCCGTGCCCTAGAAACAGCACCGGCATTTTTTCGGTATTCGAAAAAGAACCTGAAATTTTATGCAAGTCGTTTAGTGTATTCATACAAATTATTTTTAAAGTCTAACACCGATTTCACAAATTAGCACAGATTTTAAATTTGATAAGACAGGAATCTGTGTCAATCTATGAAATCTGTGTTTATTTTACTCCACAAAATTCTCATCCTTAAATCCTATCAAATATAATTTATTTTTTGCTCGAGTCATTGCAGTGTACAACCACCGAATGTAATCTCTATTGATTCCATCCGGTAAATACGGTTGTTCTATAAAAACGGTATTCCATTGTCCACCTTGTGATTTATGACATGTAATTGCATACGAGAATTTCACTTGCAAGCCATTAAAATATTCGTTGGCTTTTACCTTTTGGAATTTTTGGAATTTGGTTTCACCTTCGTAATCTTTCAATACTTCCTGATACAATCGGTTGGATTCTTCAAACGTTAAAGACGGCGATTCACTTTTTATGGTGTCCATTAACAATACGGTTTCAAATGGAATCTGATTGGGGTAATCAATCATTCGAATTTTTACTTTGGCAAACTTAAAACCATACAATTCTTTGATATTGAAAATTTCTAATATTTCGATAATATCACCATTGGCAATAAAACCCGCTTCATCAGAATCTTTCAACCAAAAATAATTATTTTTCACCACCATCAAGAAATCTCCGGTTGATAGTTCGCTTTCTTTGTCGAGAATTTTGGTTCTGATTTGCTCATTATATTGATTCGCCCTTTTATTGGAACGAACAATAAAAGCGGTGTCTTCTATACTATAATTACTGTAGGCGGAATTGATGGCATCCTGAATATCATACCCATCAGTCAACCGAACAATATCTTTAAATTTCTTGACATCAAATTTGAATTCATCTATAAATGAATCTTTCAATAATTCCCGAAGTTCGGTTGCATTATGCAAAATCCCGGAATTTTCTTCCTGACGCATCACTTCATCCAATTCGATATGTTCTACTTCCTTATCATAATTCATTCCTAAAGTGCGAATGTCCAAAGCGGGGCTGATATCCAAATTCACAGGAGGCAACTGAGCGGTATCACCCAATAAAATCATCTTGCAATTCGTTCCCGAATATACATACGAAATCAAATCATCAAGCAACGAACCATTTTCATATAACTTAGAATCGGAATTGGTATCCGAAATCATCGAAGCTTCATCAACTATGAAAATCGTATTCTTGTGTTTGTTTTGTTGCAACGTAAATGAAACGCCCCCACCGGAAGATTTCTTGGGAAAGTAGATTTTTTTATGAATCGTAAAAGCAGGTTTGTTCGAATAATTGGCAATCACTTTTGCCGCGCGACCTGTTGGCGCCAGCAAGACATATTTTTTATTGATGTCCAATAAACTATTTACAATCGTAGAAATAACGGTTGTTTTTCCAGTTCCTGCATATCCTTTTAAAACGAAAATAGTCTTATTATCGGCTTCAGTTAAAAAAATAGCAATTTTTTGAAAAAAAATATCTTGTTTATAAGTGGGCTGAAAAGGAAATTTTCTCTGTAAAAGACTGTAAAACAAGGAGGAATTCATGTGAAGTTGATTACTATAAATGAACATCAAATATAAGTATGAAAATCGAGGCAATTGCATAAATGGGCATTAGAATCAAAAAAAATTGTAAGTTTGTGACCGCATTTAATTCTTGTACTATATATAAGGTAGAAATGGATTGAAAATCAAATTATGTCAATACAAAATACGAACATCACCGAAAAAAAATATAAAAAACTGTCCATTCAAGTTTCCTTGACTGGACTTTCTTTTTGTTGTTTTGACACGCTAAACAACACGGTAACTTCATTTAGCGAAGTGCATTTTGATACCTTTCATAAAGCTACAAAAATTGAAGAATTATTTGGTGATGCATTTCGGGATTATCCGGAATTAAAGGATTCGTATGACGAAATTCTGGTGATTCACAATAACAACCTTTCCACATTTGTTCCCACAGCTCTTTTTGACGAGAACTTTTTGGGCAGTTATTTACAATACAATACCAAAGTTTTTGAAACCGACTTTTTCGATTTCGATGAAATTCCAAACTATCAGATGAATTCAGTTTATATTCCGTATGTGAATATCAATAATTTTTTTATTGACCAATTTGGTTCTTTCGAGTACCAACATGCCAATAGTATTTTGGTTTCGAAACTTTTAGTTGCATCCAAAAATAAAGATGATAAAAAGATGTTCATTCACATCAATTCTGGTCACTTTGAAATCATTGTGGTTCAAAACCAAAAATTATTACTTTTCAATTCTTTTGATTACAACACGCCCGAAGATTTCTTGTATTACATTTTATTTTCAGCCGAACAATTGAATTTAAATCCCGAAAACTTCCCATTGGAACTAATCGGAAATATTGATACCGAAAGTGATTATTTCAAAATCGCTTACAAATACATTCGCAATGTTTCCCTTATAGATGTGGAAGATTTGCGATGGAACAATTATTTTTCTGAGGCCGAAAACAGAAATCATTTTATACTTTTCAACTCATGAGAATCATTTCAGGAAAATACAAAGGAAGACGCATTTTTCCACCAAAAGGGTTACCCGTTCGTCCCACTACCGATATGTCTAAAGAAGCATTATTCAATGTTTTGAACAACCATTTCAGTTTTGAAGGACTTAAAATATTAGATTTATTTGCAGGAACAGGAAATATCAGTTACGAATTTGCCTCAAGAGGAAGCACTCCAATCACATCTGTTGATGGTGATTTTGGTTGTGTAAAATTCATCAAGCAAGTCGCAGCCGAATATGATTTTAATATTGCAGCTACAAAAAGTGATGTTTTCACTTATTTGGAAAGATGTAAAACATCTTATGATATTATTTTTGCGGATCCACCTTATGCTTTGGACCAAAAAACTTTCGAAAAAATTATCTTATTAGTTTTCGAAAAAGAATTGCTTAATGAAGAAGGAATGATGGTAATCGAACATTCGAAATATACCAAACTGGACCACATGATTCATTTTTCGTTCCAGAAAAGTTACGGCGGTTCTATTTTTAGTTTCTTCGAAATAAACTCTGATAACGACACGGAAGGTGCTGAAAATGAATCTGAACAAAACGATGATGAAGAATAATCTAATTAGTATTATTTTAATAACTTTTCCAAAATCATTTGATAAGTAGGTGTTGCCACACCATATTTTATACCTTCGTTTACCACATATTCCGTCAAAGAAGCTACTTCCGTTTTCCGATTTGCTAACAAATCCCTGTGCATCGATGAAGTGGCATCTTGAGGAGATTTTTCCAATTTGACAATCGTTTGGGCAATAATGTCTTTTGGCAACGCTAATCCTTTTGCGAAAGCGACAGCAGTAATCTCATTTAGCAGTGAAATATAAATAGCTTTGTTAACTGGATTATTCAAAATAGCACCAATATTTTGATTCAAATAGGATGTAGCCGAAGCCAATGGGGAAATGAAAATGAACTTTTCCCAAACCGTTTCTTCGATACTTTCTGCAAGATAACTTTCTATTCCAGCACTTATTAATACGATTTGTAACGCATTCAATTTAGAAATGGCAGCCATTTTTGAACCAAAAAACAGTTTTTCAAAATGCCCAAATTTTCTAATAACTCCCGGAGATATAATCATCGAAACAATATAGGCACAGCCCTGCAAAACCATATTTTCTGGAAACAGTGTTTGTATCCGTTCCGCTGCATCAACACCATTATATAAAGGTAGAATTATTGTGTTTTGGACAATACAATTTTTCATAGATGCAAAACTGGATTCGATATCATAAGTTTTAGTCGCACAAATAAGGTAATCGAGTTGACCAATTTCTTCTGGATTAGTAGAAACTAAATTTGGAAAAACAATTACTTGATTAGTATCAGAAATAATTTTCAATCCATTTTGGGCTATTGTTTTTTGGGTTTCACCACGAGCAATAAATATGATTTCGATAGTATCTGATTCAAAATAAGCTTTGGCTAATAATCCTCCAAAATAACCACCTACTCCACCCAAACCTAAAATCCCAATTCTTGTTTTCATACCTGCTATTTAAAAAATTAAACCATTAAGAAATTTAGAAAATTAAGCCTTGCGACTTAATAATACTTAATTTCTTAATGGTTCTTTTTAGATTTCACAATCCTTACTTTTATTAAATGGTTTAATAAAAAAATGCAGACCTATAAGCCGGATTCTGTCCCCGATAAATCGGAGCCTTATCATTTATCTAGATCCCGTATTACTACGGGACTCAAGCTATCTACCCTTCAACAACGGACGAGAAGCCCTTAAATGCTGATATACTTGATATTTCACCGCATAGAGTTTACCTGGTTTCACTACAGCATTACCTGTACATACTTTCTGTTGCACTTGTCCTGAATTGATTACTCAACCCGACGGGCGTTACCCGTTATGCTTCCCTATGGTGTCCGGACTTTCCTCCCTTTTGATTGCTCAAAACGACGATAAGGCGGTCTGCGGTGCGAATTTACAACATTTAATTTCTGTTTTTTGATTTTAGATTATTTACTTTAACAACTCTTTGACAATGAATTCATAATAAAATAGTTACCTTTAAGCATTAACCATAAATCTAGTATTATGTCAAATATATATCATTATGCCAGTGTTTCTGAAGCTTTAGACGATTTGAGTGAAATGGGATTTACGTTTGATTTTAATCTTCATGAAGAAGACATTATCAAAAATCCACATCGCTATGAAATCGAGCACATCTATCGATATGAAGGAGATAGTAACCCTGATGATGAAGCTACGGTTTACGGTATAAAATCGAGTTCTGGTAAAAAAGGGGTGTTTGTAGCTGGTTTTGCAGCAAATTCCGAGAATGATGCTGCCAGAGTTTTGAATGATATCAGCATTAAGGGAAGAAACAAATAAAAATAAATTCGGTTTATTTTGACCTCTTTTTTTTTAGTTTTATAAAAGGCTACCAGTAAGTTATTTTACCTAAAAAACTTCATGATTTAATTTATAAATCCGATGTTGCTTTCCGAAATAATAATAGAACGAATCAAAAAAGAAGGCCCATTATCTTTTCGGGATTTTATGGAGACGGCACTATATTATCCGGAATTGGGATATTATAATTCTACTCAAAACAAGATTGGGGCGGATGGTGACTTTTACACCAGTGCCAATCTTACTACCGCTTTTGGAGCTATGATTGCGCGCCAAATAGAAGAAATGTGGCAAAACTTAGAAAAAAAGCCTTTTAAAATTGTTGAATATGGTGCAGGTACAGGTTTATTGTGTCATGATATTTTAGATTATCTCAAGACTAATCACCTTTTGTATGAGAACCTAACTTACTGCATTATCGAGAAAAGTGCCACCATGCAGGAAACTCAAAAGAAACACTTGCATGAAAAAGTGAGTTGGTACAGCTCAATTCAAGATATTCCTGAAATAAACGGCTGTATTTTATCCAATGAATTGATTGATAATTTCTCCGTTTATCAGGTAATTATGGAAAACGAACTTAAGGAAGTATTCGTAGATTATAAAGAAGATTTCATTGAAATTCTAAAACCCGCCAAAAAAGAACTTACCGATTATTTAACGGCATTAAATGTACAATTACCAGAAGGATTTCGTACCGAAATTAATTTGGAAGCCCAATCATGGATCAAAGAAATTTCTCAATCTTTACAAAAAGGGTATGTAATTACCATCGATTATGGTTCCTTATCGGCTGAGTTATACAACAATCGTAGAAGTTGCGGTACCCTCTTATGCTATTACAAACACCACAAAAACGACAATCCGTATCAATTTATCGGGCAACAAGACATAACAACACACATCAACTTTTCTGCAATAGCGCATTGGGGTTCGCAATTCGGCTTGGATTGTTGTGGGATTGTGGACCAAGCACAGTTTTTATTGGCGCTGGGCATCAAAGAATATCAAAATTTAACTTTGAATAATAACCCAACTGATTT
This sequence comes from Flavobacterium esculini, assembly GCF_048284325.1. Classification (NCBI taxonomy): domain Bacteria; kingdom Pseudomonadati; phylum Bacteroidota; class Flavobacteriia; order Flavobacteriales; family Flavobacteriaceae; genus Flavobacterium; species Flavobacterium esculini. The sequence continues at coordinate 221,009 of NZ_JBLVPI010000005.1, forward strand.
GGCATCAGTCCTGCAGGAATCACTTATTAATTATAGATTACTGATCGATATGGGAATGAAATTCAAAGTATTGATCCAACAAAAAGGAGTACCTGAATATCCACTATCAGGTTTAAAACTTTCGAATTCTTCGAGAGCCCTTCTTAACTAATGATTCAATCAGATTTTGAAATATTGATATTTTCGAAATTACAATTTAATTAAGAGCTATTTCCAGCTATCCGTTACAATCTTATTCGCCGAACCCCGGCTCATAAGGATTTTCACTTCTATCTGGGCTAGGGAATTCTGGAACTAAAGACCATTTTAAAAATTATAAAATCTTTCAAGCTGCAAATTTTTCCATCATTAAATTAAAACCTATATTTGCTTTCGAATAAAAATTCTATGGAACAATTTGTTGTATCGGCACGTAAATATCGTCCTCAAACGTTTAAAGATGTTGTAGGACAAAAAGCCATTACCAATACTTTGTTGAATGCCATAGAAAGCAATCATCTCGCTTCTGCCCTTTTATTTACAGGACCTCGTGGAGTTGGTAAAACAACTTGCGCCCGTATTCTGGCTCGAAAAATTAACCAGCCAGGATACGATGATCCAAATGAGGATTTCGCTTTTAATGTTTTCGAATTAGATGCTGCTTCCAATAATTCTGTTGATGATATCAGGAATTTAATTGACCAAGTTCGAATTCCACCACAAACGGGACAATACAAAGTATATATTATTGATGAGGTTCACATGTTGTCTTCGGCAGCTTTCAATGCTTTCTTAAAAACACTGGAAGAACCGCCAAAACATGCCATTTTTATATTGGCTACGACCGAAAAACATAAAATTATTCCAACGATACTTTCTCGTTGTCAGATATTTGATTTCAAAAGAATTACCGTAAAAGATGCCAAAGAACATCTTGCTGAAGTGGCTACCAGTCAAGGAGTTAATTTCGAAGATGATGCTTTGCATATCATAGCCCAAAAAGCTGATGGAGCGATGCGTGATGCTTTATCTATTTTTGACCGAGTAGTTTCTTTTTGTGGAAAAGATTTAACACGTCAGGCAGTTACGGAGAATTTGAATGTTTTGGATTACGAAACATACATCAATGTAACCGATTTGATTCTGGAAAATAAAATTCCAGATTTATTAATCGCTTTCAATGAAATCCTTGCCAAAGGATTTGATGCACATCATTTTGTATCTGGATTAGCTTCCCATTTTAGAGATTTATTAGTTTCTAAAACACCTGCTACTTTATCTTTATTAGAAGTTGGGGAACAAGCACAACAAATGTATGGCGTGCAAGCGCAAAAATGCAGTCAAGATTTTCTTTTAAAAGGAATCGAAATTTCAAATGATTGTGATTTAAAATACAAACTGAGTCAAAATCAACGACTTCTTGTTGAACTTTGCCTGATGCAACTTGCCTCTATCACTTTTGATGGAGAAAAAAAAAAGTTGAGCAATTTATAATTCCTCCTACTTATTTTAGAAATAACGATTACTCAATTGTAGAAAGTTCAAAAGCTAAAGTCGAAAGTTTTGCAAACACTGCTATTGCAGCATCAGTTCAAGAAAAAGAACCGGAAGCTATAACTAATGCTCCTACAATTCCAGTTCCAACTCCTACGGTAAAAATTGACATTCCACAATCTAATGAACCAAAAGTTTCGGCTTTTTCATTGTCTAGTATTCGTGCCAAAAAAGCATTAGAAGAAAGTAACAAAGGAATAGTAAAAGAAGTTGCTCATTTGCCAACAGAATCTTTTACTGAAACCGAAATGTTATTGTATTGGAATAAATATGCACAACGTTTAGGAGATAAAGGGTATAAAATTATGGAATCGTTATTACTTATCAACGATCCTAAACTGAATGGAACAGCCATCACACTTGAATTACCAAATGAAGGTTCAAAATTAGATTTTGAAAAAGAATTGAATGGCCTTTTAGGGCATTTGAAAGGTCATTTACACAATCATGATATTACCATAACCGTTATTGTAAATGAAAGTGTTGAAAGTAAAAGAAACTTTAATGACCAAGACCGATACAACAGGTTTCTTGAAATAAATCCAAATATTGAACTCTTACGAACAACATTTGGATTAGATTTAGACGTATAATTTTATGCAATTAGAATTAGATTACTCTTTAGAATTGATAACTTTTTCAATTCTTTTATAAGGCACAAGCCAAATTATTGCCACTATAATATAAATTGAAGCAGCTAAAATTTCATAAAAAAAGGAAATTACTATTGCACTTAGGTATAAAAGGTTAGAAATACTTCCTTTAAGATTTTTTCCAAGCGCTTTTGCCAATATAGAATTTTCTCCTTCACTAGATATTATCACATTTTGAAGTATCCAGAAAGCTATTGCTGCAAAAAAAAGAATTACTCCATACAATGTAATAGTAGCTTTGGCAAAATTATGTTCCCCCATCCATCCTGTAGAAACTGGAATTAATGACAACCAAAATAACAAATGAAGATTTGCCCAAAGAATTTTACCATTTACTTTAGTAACACTTTGTAACATGTGATGATGATTATTCCAGTATATACCCACATAAACAAAACTCAATATGTAGCTTATGAATTTAGGGAAAAGCGATAGTAAATCGCTGAAATTCTCTCCTTCCGGAACTTTTATTTCCAGTATCATAATGGTAATTATGATAGCCAAAACACCATCGCTAAAAGCTTCAAGTCTGTTTTTATTCATTTTAAAACTTATATTTTTCCGTAATACATCGCTTTTACAATACCATCAGAAAGTCCAATTTTAGGCACATAAATATTTCTTGCTCCACTCCATTTCATTGCATTTAGATAAATTCTTGTCGCTGGGAGAATTACATCGGCACGATCTGGATTTAATCCTAATTCTGATATTCTTTGTTCGTAAGAAAGCGAATTCAAGAAAGCATATTGTGAATTCATGTAAATATAAGACAAAGGCTTTTCCTGAATTTTCCCAGACATCTTGAAGAGTTTATTGATATTTCCACCAGAACCTATCAAAGTAACTTCATCATATTCTTGAGTATTTGTCTTTATCCATTTTTCAATTTCATCCCAAACAACATCGCAAACCATCTCATTCAACAACCGAACTGTTCCTGCTTTAAATGATCTCGAATTTATCATTTTACCATTGGAAAACAAGGTGAATTCAGTACTTCCACCACCAACATCAACAAAAAGATACGTTTGATCTGTTTTTAATAAATGATGCAAATCAGTAGAAGCAATTATGGCAGCTTCCTTTTTTCCATCAATGATTTCTATTTTGATATCCGCTTTTTTCTTAATCATTGCTACAACTTCCTTACCGTTATAGGCTTCTCGCATCGCTGAAGTTGCAAATGCCATATAACGTTCTACTTTATGCACTTTCATTAATAGATTGAATGCTTTCATGGCGTCACACATCCTTTCCATATTCTCTTGAGAAATTTCACCAACAGTAAAAGCATCTTGTCCCAAACGAATCGGTACACGTACAAGAGAACTTTTATTGAATTGGGGTTCTTTCCCATCTTGCTCAACAATATTTACAACCAATAAACGCATCGCATTTGAACCGATGTCTATTGCAGCATATTTTTTTAATTTAATCATTCTTAATTTATGATTTGAATTTAGTTTCTTATTTTATTCGAGGACAATAGCAAATATGAAACCACTTTTTAAACAATTTCTTCTAAAACGTCAATTTTATTTCGATAATATTTATACGTTTCCAATTGCGCTCTAAAAACTGGATTATGATTTCGTACTCTGTATTTATTATCTAATTTATAAGAATGATATCTCGCTTTTACATTTCCTTTCCAACCTAAATCGAAATTGTCTATGAGCTCATTTTTTATTTCCTGATCATAAATAGGACAAGTAACTTCTACTCGACCATCCAAATTTCTAGTCATAAAATCAGCTGAAGAAATGTAAACTTCCGTTTGTCCGGCATTCCCAAAAATATAAATCCGGGAATGTTCCAGATAATTATCAACAATACTTATTGCTTCTATGTTTTCACTCATCCCAGGGATTCCAGGTATCAAAGAGCAAATCCCTCTAATTTCCAGTTGAATTTTTACTCCAGCATTACTGGCTTCATATAATTTATCAATCATTTTAAAATCGGATAAACTATTCATTTTTAATTTTATATGTGTTTTTCTACCTGCTGAAGCATGCAAAATTTCCCTATCAATCAGCTTGTAAAATCGAGTACGGGTATAGTGAGGAGAAACGATGAGATGTTTATATCGATGTACTCTATAATTAATATCGAAAAATTCGAAAATTTTTGTAATGTCTTTTAAAATTTGTTGGTGACTTGTAAAAAGAGTCACATCAGTATATACTTTTGCTGTTGATTCATTAAAATTTCCAGTAGAAATAAAACCATAACGTTTGATTTTATCATTTTCGGTTCTTTCGATTACGCATATTTTACTATGAACTTTCAGTCCTTTTATTCCAAAAATAAGTTCAATTCCTTCTGTTTTCATTTGCTCTGCATACGAAATATTAGAAGCTTCATCAAAACGAGCTTGTAATTCGATTTGAACAGTTACTTTTTTTCCATTTTTGGCCGCATTTATAAGAGAACTTATAATTTGAGAATTTTTTGCCAATCGGTATAACGTAATTTTAATTGAAGTTACTTTTGGATCAAGAGCCGCTTCCCTCAAAAATTTAGTGAGATAAGAAAAAGATTGATAAGGTGCATTTAACAGATAATCTTTAGTACTAATTTTTTCTAATATACTTCCTTCAAGACTTAATCCAGGAATCGGTAGCGGTTCATTAGTTTGGTACAGTAAATCAAATCTGCCAAGATTTGGAAAATTCATATAATCACGTCTGTTGTGATATCTACCTCCTGGAATAATACTGTCAGTAGTAACAATTTTCATCTTATCTAAGAAAAATTGGAGTGTGTCTTTTTCAATCAACTGGTCATAAATAAAACGAACAGGCTCCCCTATTCTTCTATCTTTTACACTTGTAGAAATTTTTTCTATCATACTTTTACTCAAATCACTATCAATGTCTAATTGTGCATCTCTAGTAATTTTAATCATATGCGCTGAAACACTTTGATAATCGAAAATATTAAAGATACTTTTCAAATTATGTCTTATCACATCATCGAGAAGAATTACATACTGTTTTTCAGTATTAGAAGGCAAAACAACAAATCGATTAATTGTTTTTGGAATTTCAATAACGGCATATCGAACTTCAGAGGTATGATTCATAACCAATTTCACGGCCAAATATCCTAAAGTATCTTTTAATAACGGGAATTCGGCTAAATCATTTAATATAATGGTTACTAATTCGGGACTTAATTTTTGAATAAAAAAGTCTTTTAAAAAATTCTCCTGCTCGCGGGAAATTTGACTTTCATTTATAATAAATATGTTTTCCGTTTCCAGCTTAGTTTCAATAATGTTTAAAATTCGTAGACTTTCAGATTGTTGCTGAATTACTATTTCGGTAATATCTTTCACTAATTGTTGTGCCGAAATACCACCAAGATATTTCTCTCCAGATATTCCTGAGAGGCTTAATCGTCTGATGGCTGCAAATCGAACCCTAAAAAATTCATCAAGATTGTTAGAGAAAATACCTAAAAAGCGTAATCTGTCTAATAACGGTACCGAATCATCTGCAGCTTCTTGAAGTACTCTTGCATTGAATGCTAACCAACTTTTTTCTCTATCAATATATTTATGTTCTAACACTTTTTTTATTTTAATTCTTTGGGAAATATTATTTTTTTTGTTTTGCCTTTTTTAATGGTATTCCAGTTGTCTGTGTCAAATTGTAAAGACACAAATCCAGCTGTAGGAACATTATTAATAAAAGCATCTCCAAATTTATTAACAAAATTTGTAATAGCCTCGTTATGTCCGAAAAGAATAACACTTTCTATACCATTATCACAAGATTTAATAACTTTCTCTAATTTATTTTCATCAAAAGTATAAAGCGCTTCTTTAAAATCAATAGATTCTATTGGATATGCTATATTTTGAGCAAAAATAAGTGCTGTTTCTAAAGCCCTTTCAGCTGTACTGCTCCACATCACATATGAATTAGGAATAAAATCACTTACATGAGAAGATACCAAATGGGCATCTTTCATTCCCTTATGAGTCAACGGTCGATCTTTATCATGTAAAGGAGCTTCCCAACTTGATTTTGCATGCCGTATTAATATTAAATTTTTCATACTTACATATTTTATTCATCAATGGCATTGCATCAATTTATTTAAGATTACAAATTACAAAATATTTTTCAAATCTAATTTTTATTCAAACACAAATAATAAAAACAACACTCTTTTGTGATTATTAATCTTATAAAAAACTTAAGTATTCGTGTTAAAAAACACCATTAGTCTTACAAAAAAATAATTAAAATTTTAGATAATCAACTGATTAAGTATTTTATACTAATTTTTATTTGTTAATATTAATTTAAAATATAGATTTGAAATGTTAAACTTTTCTTTAAAAGAAACAGGAATAAAAAAAAAGAAATTAAAATCACCTTATAAAAGGCTAATAAGTAGCCTTTTTTATTTTAATTTTAACAAGAAATGTCGTTTCAACGAGTATTTAGGTAATTGGTAGAAAAAAAAAAACTAATTAAATCATTCTAGTTAGTTTAGCATATAATATTATGATTTTACACCAAAACAGTATCAATTTAAACAAATATAAGATGATACTTAAAATTGATTTTATTTAATTAAATATCCCTTATTTTAAAATTAAATATTACAAACGATACATTAAAATTTGATTGTATGAAAGCAAAAATTACCCTTCTTTTACTGACTTTATTTATGTTTGTTGGTAATATATATTCACAATTTGATACTAATCATCCTGATTTAAGATCATGTAATTATTCATGTCCTTCCGGCAATATAACTGCTAAAAATGTTTATCTTAGTGCTACTGTTAATGATGGGACTCCCCTAGAGGATATTTACCCTACTTGTACAGCTGGTTTAGATACATACAGTGTAACTATCTGGTTGAATTATACCCAAAATCAAAATAATGACATTCCAAATACAAGAGTATTTGCAACATTATCCATTGGAGGTGGTACCCCTATACAGATTAATACATATGTTGGAACTTTAGCATCTACAAAAGGTACATCTGGTGGGAAAATTAAATTGACAACTGTTCCTATAAACTGGGTTTGTGGTCAAACGTTGTCGTTTACAAATATATTAGTAGTTTGGAAACCAGGTAATGGTGATTCACAGCTTAATGCAAACTCAACTTATGGTTGTCAAACGTATTCGAACTCACAATGTGAATTTGGCACAACTACCGTTTTTACCGCTCCTTTAGCCGTTCAATATGATTACTCAGTCGCTTGCACTACTAATACCGGTGTAGCTGTACAATTTTCCAATACTACAAATGGTGGAAAAGCCCCATTTTCCTATTTATGGAATTTTGGAGACGGAACAACCTCTACAGCAATAAGTCCACTTCATAATTACACTACCACTGGAGGAAATGTTACTGTCAGCCTAACTGTTACTGATTCAAGATCTCCAACACCCGCTTCTAATACGACATCTAAAATTATATTTATTCCTAATAAACTTGTTACTTCTATTTCTCAACAAACAAATATATCTTGTAACGGAGGGAACAACGGATCTGCAACTGCTACATCATCAGGCGGAACTGGACCGTATACCTATTCGTGGAATAGCACTCCCGTACAGACTACAGCAATAGCAACAGGTCTTGTAGCAGGAGCATACACTATAAAAGTTACAGATGTCAAAGGTTGTATTACAAATGCTGTGGCAACTATAACACAACCCGCTGCTTTATCAGCTTTGGCTACCACAACAACGGTGCTTTGTAGCGGGGGTAACGGATCAATTGACTTAACTGTCTCTGGAGGAACAAGTCCTTACAGTTACTTATGGAGCAATGGAGCGACTACTCAAGATATTTCTGGTGTTATTGCTGGAACTTATGCTGTAACCATTACAGACGCCAATGGGTGTTCGGTTCAAAAATCAGTGACCATCAATGCGGCGCCAACTGAAATCAGTTTCACGGCTACGGCAACCCAACCTAAATGTTTTGGCGAAAAAGGAGCTGTAGTTTTAAGCACACCTACCGGTGGAACTGGAAACATTACTTTTGGTTCAACCGCTACAACAAATCTAGCTGCGGGTAATTACACCTATACTGCAACGGATGCCAATGGGTGTTCGGTT
>NZ_JBLVPI010000045.1:0-1442 GCF_048284325.1 Flavobacterium esculini
TAGACTGCACCCAAAATTTTAGACAAATTTATAATTAATTTTGATAATAATGAGCTCGATATTGTGTCGGGCTCATTCCGTTTAAATTCAGTTTTATTCTTTCATTATTGTAATATTTGATATACTCTTTAATTTCATTTTTTAAATGATTGATGTCTTTGAATTTCATAATATAAAACAATTCTGATTTTAATATTCCAAAGAAGTTTTCAATAATTGCATTATCTAAACAGTTCCCTTTTCGAGACATACTTTGTATTAATCCTTTTTCTTTCAAAAGCATTTGATATTGTTTCATTTGATATTGCCAGCCTTGGTCTGAGTGCAATATTAGATTAGAATTATTAGGTATACATTTAAAAGACTTTTTAAGCATATTGCTTATTTGATTAAAATTGGGTCTTTCCGATAATTCATAACTTATTATTTCTCCGTTAAATAAATCAATAATAGGCGAGAGATACAATTTATTTCCAGAGATATTAAACTCCGTTATATCGGTTGCCCACTTTTGGTTGGGTGCTGTTGCCTTAAAATTTCGCTGTAATATATTAGGAGCTATCTTCCCTTGTTCTCCTTTATATGATTTATATTTTTTTAATCGTATTAAACTTTTTAATCCTAGAACCTTCATTAATCGCAATACCGTTTTGTGATTAATTACAATTCCTTTTTGTTTGATTGCCAAAGTAATACGACGGTAACCCAATCGGCCTTTATGGTGGTTGTAAATCTGCTTAATCAATTCTTTAATGTCTTTGTATTTGTCGATTAATTGACTTCTTTTTTCATGGTAATAATAACTACTTCTGACCATTTTCATACAATTGAGAAGAACCTCTAAATCATATTTATGCCTTAATTCCATTATGGTTTGAGCCTTTTGTTTTGATTGGCTTGTTCGGCTTGAACTAAGGCATTGAACTTTTTTAAAATTTCGTTCTCTGCTCGCAAATATTCCAGTTCCTTTAAAAGTTCTTCTTCCTTGGTTAACGGTTTGTCTGTTTTTCGTTGTTTTCTCTTAAAATTCATAGATGCTGGTCTTCCTTTGGGTTTAGGTTTTAAACCTGCCGAACCTTCTTTTGCATATTTCCTTTGCCAACGTCTTATTATCGAACTTGTCGGAATATTGAATGTTAAACAGGCTTGACTCAAAGATAATGACTTGCTTTCAATACTTTTTAGAACTTTTAACTTAAAGTTTATACTATAATTTGCGTTTTTTTGGACAGGCAAAAGACCTTCGTTTCCAAATTTAAGATACCACCTAATCCAATCTTTAAGGCTGGTTGTACCTATCTCATTCTCTTTAGCGATGACACTTAGTGATTGACGATTTTTTAAAACTTCATTTACACAGCGAAGTTTAAATTCATAATTGTAACTGACTTTTCTTTCCATAAAAATACCCCCAGATAATGTCTAATTATTTGGGGGCAGTT
>NZ_JBLVPI010000046.1:0-1424 GCF_048284325.1 Flavobacterium esculini
GACAGCCTTTGCCTACTGGAGCAGGTGGTGATTTTGACAATCGCTACAGTCAACGCGGCGTGCAATGGGCGGTCAAGCAAGTGGCAAAAGCAGCAGGAATAATCAAAGAAGTTCACACCCATACGCTGCGACACTCTTATGCTACTCATTTGCTCGAAGATGGCATGGACATCATGACCCTCAAAGACCTTTTGGGACACCAGAATGTTGAGACTACAATGGAATACCTGCATATTGCCCAACTTGAGAGTCAGCGCATTTTTAGTCCACTCGATACGCTATTTGCACAATGCAGCACGAAGTAGCCTGCACTGAGCGAAGTCGAAGTGAAGTAGCCGATGTATTGCGAAAAGTAGGCTCTAAAATTGAAAGTTACGGGCTCAATACATGGCAATTGCGCACACTTTACGCCATTAAAAAATGCCGAACAGCCGAGTTGGGTGGTCATATCGATGGGTGTGATGACTGTGGAAACATTACCATAAGCTACAACTCTTGCCGCAACAGGCATTGTCCCAAGTGTCAGGGCAATAAACGAGAAGAGTGGATTCAGGCTAGAGAAACAGAACTTTTGCCAGTGCCGTACTTCCACGTGGTTTTTACCTTGCCCGATAGTATCAATTCATTAGCGATACATCAGCCAAAATTGGTTTACGATACGCTTTTTGACGCGACATGGGAAACACTAAAAACCTTTGGCAAAGCCAAGGAAATGCAAATGGGCATGATAGCGGTTTTACACACTTGGGGACAGCAATTGAGTTTGCATCCGCACCTGCATTGTATTGTTCCTGGTGGTGGAATCAATAGAGACGGACAGTGGAAAAACGCAAGAACCGATGGTAAATTTTTATTCCCGGTCAAAGCTTTGTCGAAAGTTTTTAGGGCTAAATATTGCGCCAAACTCAAAGTAAAATCACCTATCCTCTACGAACAAATCCGGCAGGATTTATGGAAAAAACCTTGGGTTGTATTTGCAAAGAAACCTTTTGGAAGTCCAAAGTCGGTGGTGGAATATCTAGGACGTTACACTCATAAAATCGCCATTAGCAATCATAGAATCAAAAGAATCGAAAATGAAAACGTGACTTTTGATTACAAGGACTATAGAGTAGCGGAAGCTAAAAAACTAATGACACTGACGCATCAGGAATTTATTCGGCGGTTTGCGTTGCATATTTTGACCAAACGTTTTGTAAAAATAAGACATTATGGATTTTTGAGCAGTACATGGAAACGGCAAAAATTGAAACTTTTACAAGAGAAACTCCAACAAAAGGTCTTAGAAAAAGCAGAGAAAAAAACCTTTATGCCTAAATGTCCGTGTTGCAAAACGGGCAATTTACACCGGATAGCAGTCTTCGATCAGCGTGGCCCGCCTGCTTGGTATCTTGGCGGTAGCCAAATTACGAATTCCTCTAAAA
>NZ_JBLVPI010000006.1:0-220678 GCF_048284325.1 Flavobacterium esculini
AGGTTTGTAATTTCGTTCATGAACAGCTATTCGATTGTATTTATAATAGATCTCCACGGTTGATTTGGTGTACAAGAGTTTCGCTTTTTTCTTTACATACTGATATGGAACACTGTAGTAATTTTTGTCTTGACTTAATTGGACATGCCCGTTTTGCATTACCGTTGCAAAGGATTGGTATTTGATTTCAAAGCGCTCTTGTGGCAGTGGGCGCAGTTTTTGTTTCTCATCTTCTAAAAACAATTCTTTTCGAGAGTAAGGGCGTCCTGTGAGTTTTCGACTGTTATGAGTATCCAATAAATCCCATATCTGCTGGTTTAATTCTTCAAGGCTAAAGAATTTAGTTTCTTTTAAGTTTACATAAATCCTTCTGTACAATATCTTAACAGCTCCTTCAACTAATGACTTATCTCTGGGTTTATAAGCTCTGGCTGGCAAGATTGTAGTTTCGTAATGTTCGGCTAAATCGGCCAGGGTTTCATTAATTGTTGGCTCAAAACGACTACTTTTTATTACTGCAGATTTTAAATTATCGGGGACAATTGCCTCAGGAGTGCCTTCAAAAAAACGCATGGCATTTTCTACCGAAGTGACAAAATCTTCCTTTTGCTGGCTCATGGAAGCTTCGGCATACGTGTATTGACTGGCTCCCAAGATAGCTACAAAAAATTGTACTTCTTTGATTTCCCCAGTGTCGTTATCAATAATGGAGAGTGTTTTTCCGGCATAATCCACATACATTTTATCACCGGCTTTGTGATTCATATGCATTACGGGATTGACTCGTTTACTCCATACTTTGTAGTGATGAGCAAATTGAGAACTCCTGTAACCTTCAGGGTTTATGGCAATATATTGTTCCCACATATGTTGTATGGTAACGCCAACTTTTTTTAGTTCACGCTCCATTTTAGGGAAAAAACTATGGAGTGTCTGCAATTTGGGACTAATTGATTCCACAGTAGTCTGTGAAAACAAAAGCTCTAGTTCTGCATCTGTTTTTTTATCAATTAATTCAAAGCTTAATCCGAGAACTTCAAATAAAGAAATATACTTCTTTACCGTATTCCTGGAAAGGGATAAGTAGCTACTTATAAATAACTTGCTTTTTCCGTCACAATAGAATTTAATTACTTTTCTAATTTTACTCATGTCTGTTATTTTGTTTGCCATAATCCGTATTTTTTTAACGAATGTATGGTTCTAACAACATGAAAAAGTCAGTAGTTTTTAATAATCAATTTACCCCAAAATTAGGTGGTCAATTTGAATTGGAAAGTGGTGGTCAGTTTGCTCCGGAACTGGTGGTCAATTTACACTGGAAAGTGGTGATCAATTTGACCGGTTTTTCCATTATACTAAAGATGCTATTGAATTAGTTGCATATACAGGTATGAGAATAGAAGAAACCATGGTTTTAAAGTTTTCCGATATTGTTTTAGATGATGATGGAAATATTCAACATTTAGTTGGAACAGATTTAAAATTTGAAAGGGCTCATAATTGGAACAACACCAAGGCTCCTAAAAAAGTTATGATTCCAACCTCAATTGAGTTAGAGAACTTATTGAATAGATTAGAGTATAAGAAATATTTAGGTGCTGATAAATATCTGATTGCCGATGATTATGATATTTCTAGAAAAACTCTTAAAACCCAATTAAGCCATTCGTTTACTTTTTTTAGAAAGAAAGCGGGACTCTCTGATGATTTTAGTATTAAGCATTTGCGAAAAACGTTTTTAACCAAATTGCATACTAAAACGGGTTTTATTGAGTCTTTGGGATATCAAAGGTCAGCAAAAGTAACACTGAATAATTATATTGACAAGGTTCAGGTCGTAAAGGAAATTAACAAAATAGGGTTTGGATATTTTAATGAATAGTATATTCTATGAAGCAAAACCATTGAAAGATATGTTTTCCTAAAGCTTAAAAAGTATCTTACAAATAAAATGTTCATTCGATGATTTGTAAAGAATAAAATGTAAATTGGGTTTTGAAAAAATGTGTACATAAATACAGACAATCACCAAAAATAAGGTGTAAAGCTGTAGCAGAGTCATCAAATTAATAAGTTAGCAATAATTATTCAGAACAATGGAGGAAATTAACAACGAATTGATACGCCTTTTTGAAGGAGCAAAAACAAAAAATGAGTTTGATTTTGTTCAAACTTTAATCAATTATCGAGGTCTAGGAACTCATAAATTAATAACTAATTTATACGAATGGTTCGAGGCTATGGAATATTACATAGAACTTTACAATACTGAAGCAGAACCAAAAAAGAAAATTAGAATTGGATTGTTAATATATTCTACTTTTCAAGAAAATAGTGATTTTTATAATATAATTGGCAGTTTATGCAATATTAATCTAGGTCTAAAACCATCATCATATTTATATTGGAAAACTAAAAAGTATGAACGCTTCTTAGGAATTAGTGAAAAGCAAAATTTTTTACTCGAAAAACTTTATGATTCTAATTTCATAAATATTGTTGACTTTATTGAAAAAAATATTCACACAGCAATACGAAACAATTTTTTCCATTCAACTTATTCTTTATCAGATGAAGAATTTATTCTACATGACTCTGAACCTGTCAATATAGACGGAACCACATATTATCAGTTAAATCTTCAAGACCAATTATTTCCTTTAATTGAAAATGTAACCTCTTTTTTAAAAACATTCAAACAGGAATTTTTTAAACATTTTGAAAGTTATAAAGTAGACAAAGATGTGATTGGTTACTTCCCCAATAAATGTACTGTAACAATACTTGGTAATGAAAATGGACTTCAAGGATTTAAAATTGCAAATGCAGTTAAATTTTTTGATGAATTTCATGATTCTGGTATTTGGTATAATTCAGGAACGGATATGTTTGAGGGACATAATATAAGATTTGATAGCCCATCAATAGAGCAAATAGAACTTCACGAACAATTAGAAAGGTACCATGGGAAAGATGATATTCATCAAAATGATACAGAGTTTCATAATATGGTTGAAAAAGTGATGGAGAGAAATATTAATAATGAGCTTAGTTTTACAACAACTCTTTTATTAAAATTTGGTGATTTACGGTTTGAAAAAATGGAAAAGGAAACTAACCCTTTTAAGAAAAGAAGCTTTTCAAAATTTATATTACCATTCTATGAAAAAGCTTTGTCAATAGCTAAAGGTAAAATTGACACAAGTGACTTGGAAAAAAAGATTCAAATTCTCGTAAGTCTACAATAACTACAGCTAATTACAATGGATTTGGGCAATTTACTTAATGGGAAGTTGGTTTTGTATTTGAGATGATTTGACAAATCCGAAATAGAGCTTTATTTAGTCTCAAACCTGCTGTACTAGCAAGACCTTAAGTGCAATATTAAAACATAACATCACTCAGAATATGAATCAATCATGGTTTGAAATGCAAGATTTGAGAAAACGCAAATTGGATAATTCAGTTTGGATTCCTCTTCGTGCAGAAAAATCAATACGAAATGATATAGGTTTTGGTAAAATTGGCTACCAAGAAGAATTTATTGGTCATGGTTCTGTAATGATTTCTGTTGACAAAAAAACTGAGACTGAAAATTTGAATTGGAGTGATATTGGGATAAGTCATATACATGGTTTTAGCTTTTTTGGTGGAAAATATATGCAATCTGACTTATACGAAGGTGAAGATTTTGAAGGAATACATTTAGTCTTAAATCAAAGTTTTGATAACAATTTTGACAACAATGAATGGCACTTGCATCAAGATTTAGTTATTAGTTTAGGATTAAAAAGAGAAGGAGATATTTGGCTATGCCCAAAAGAAGGATACGTAGAAGTTGCAAAACTTGAACGAGATGATGAAGGCTTACCTATAGTTCTTCAAATCAAAAATCAATTTCTCAAAGACTATTTGTGTGCAAGAGGTTGCGGATTATACATAACTTCTTATTTCAGTAGAGATAAAATATTCGACAATAAATCTACTCTTTCATGGAATGAAGATTCTAAAGATAGTAAAGACGGTAAAGATTTTTGGGAGTGTAGAGTTTTAGAAATCCATGAAGGCGGATTTTCATTTGGACAGAAAATAGCAGTTTCTCATGTAGGCAGAACTGATATTGATGAAGATGATGACGTGCCTGATATGACTTCTTTTCCAAATGACACTAATGTAAAATCTGAATTTTATGAAAAAAGTTTTAAAGGGAAGAAGTTGTATAGAATTATAGCAGAACTTTGGAAATACGAATGGATTAATCCATCTAAAATAAGCCCAATAGTATTAGGAGATAAACAACCAATTGATATTTTTTACATTGTTGATGTGACAGGAAATAAAGAAAGCGGAAGTGACTTGAAAAAAGGAGGTAAATGGCTTTGGTTTAAACCAGATTTAGTTTCAACTTTATTATCACAGCGGGGTAGCTTTTTAAATTGGTATACAAAAGACACAGGTAGTGTTTCATGCGCACCAGCTTGGGGAATTCATTTTGGAATGAATGACTTAGGTCTAATTACGGTATATGCAAAAGACATAGGTAATTTGCCATTATGGCAACAACAAATTTGGGCAGGACACAATATTTCTCCAGAAGGTGGTATATCCAAAGAATTACACGCATCTCAGGTAAAAGCAGACCCTGCCTCCACTCTTGCTCCTGAAGAATTCATTGAAAGTGTTATTAATGAAATAAATGAAGCAGCTAAAAAGCAACTCAGTATCCAGTTTTTCAGAGGACACAGTTCAATTAATAATATAATAAAATCAATAAACAGATTTAGAGCTGTTGATGAGAAAGGTTTATTCTCTCTTGCTAAGGATATTGCAAGAATAATTGTTGATGACATTGACGTAGAGTCTCTCCAGAAAATTGCAATACCTCCTAAAAACACAAAATGGGGTTCTTTAAAAACTGTCGAAAACCTTTTATCGCTAAAGATACCACAAGAAGAAGCAAGACAAATATTAAGCACATTTGTTGGAGTATACGAATTAAGACACGGAGATGCCCATTTACCAAGTAGTGATATTGAAAATTCGTTTAATTTGATTGAAATAGACAGAAGTTTACCATGTGTAATACAAGGTTATCAAATGATATTTGCATGTGTTGACAATCTACATGTAATTCTCAGAATTATTGAAAAGTGGAACGAAATAAAAAAATAAAATATTACACTAATACACGTCTCTATCCAAATGAAGATTAGGATAATTTAAATCTCTTTATTATGTTTTCTACAAAGTCGAAAATTGAAGGCTACTAAGCACACTTCATTTTAAAGTGATAGGACATTAATACCTCATTTAAGTCAAACCATAAATAATAATCTGAATAATATGATTGAAGCTCCATCATTAAACGCAATAAAACAACATAGACAGGAACATAATAATGCAATTTGCTGTATTCTTTTCGCTCCCAAATTTTCTAAACTTGGATATGAAGACATCATCAAAAGATTTGGGTATTTAGATAGTCGAACTAGTGAGAGACTTCATGTGTATTGTGCAGGTTACGGAGCATACTGGAATGACATTTATGCTCCAGATAAAGAAGAAGTAGGAGTTGTAAAATACAGCAATGGAGTAAGCTTTAAATGGGAATTTAGTCAAAAACTTTTTGCACTATTCATTGACGAATTAGAACTAGAAACTTCTTGGAAATACTCGGGTGGGACAGAATTAATACTCCTAAATTCTGATGCAGATTTTTCTAACTGCATAATTTTCAAAATTGAAGAGATGATTAAAGATAAGGTTATTGATTCAGCTAATGATATACTTGAAGCATTAATACAACATTCACGCTCTGATACAAATAGTTTAGGTAAATTTAGTTTAAACGGAGTAGGTAAACAGACAGCTGAAGAAATTGTAGATTCTGTTGTTAGTTGCCTTCCTAAACCTTTTGAATCGTTGCTAAATATTTGGAAAAAAGGAAAGCATTATACATTAGTTAATATGATAAAATAAAAATGAACATATAAAACTAAAACAGATTTGAGCATTTGGTTTATGGAAATTTGGTTTTGTATTTGGCAAATCCGAATAATAGGCTTAATTTAATCCTATACCCTATGTAATCCTAGAACGTTTGATGTAATTTTTTAATAAAACTCGATTTTGAAAGACGATTTGAAATGTTTGTATTGCGGAGAAAAGGCAAATAATCGAGAACATGTTCCATCAAAAGGTTTATTGGAAAAACCATATCCGAATAATTTAATAACAATTCCAGCGTGTCAAATATGCAATAATTCATTTTCTTTAGATGAAGAATATTTTTTGAATGTTTTGGCTACGCTATCCGAAAGTGGACCTTTAGTTACAAGAACAGAATCAGGAGGGAAAATTTACAAATCTAGAGAGCGAAATAGTACATTATATAAACGGCTATTAAATTCCCTAGTTCAAGAAGAAGATGGTAGAACTTATTTTAAACCAGAAATTGATAGATTAAAAAGAGTTATTGAAAAGTATGCTTTCGGAATTTATTATAACAAATATGAAAAACACGCTCCACTAAATTTATTTAAATGTGTTGGATTCTATCCTTTTCAAGCCGAAGAAACAAGACCATCAGAAATAGTATTACTGACACATTCTGAAAAATTTAAATTAAAAAAATGGATTCACATTCAAGAAAATGTCTTTTCGTACATAGTTGTGCGGGATTGGAGAAGAAATAATAAATTGACAATGATTTTCCATGTTCATAATACGGCTTGGTGCGTTATTCAAATTCCATATCCAACTTCAAATAAATGGAACAAGCGGAATATTGAAGGGCAATTTAAGATTTTCGACTAAAAAAGTAGTAAGACTAGAATTACTTCATATAATTTTCCGAAACTACACTCTAAAAGGGCACTTAGATAAAATAAAAAAACCTTACATCTCTGTAAGGCTTGATTTTACTGGTGGAGAATACCGGATTCGAACCGGTCACCTCTTGCCTGCCAGGCAAGCACTCTAGCCAAATGAGCTAATCCCCCAAACTAGATCGCAAATATAAGATATTAATAAAGCAAAAAGCAAATTTCATAAATACAAATCCATACTATTTGAAAAAAAAGCAAAAGCATCCTTTACTTTTTTTAACTTTACATCAAAATAGGTGCTATGGTAACAGAAATTCCAACAGGTTCGATCATCACAACAATCGAAAATAAAATCGCAACAGTTGAATTTGGTCATCCGGCGAGCAATTCCTTTCCAAGAGAATTGTTAGACCGTCTAACAAAGGAGTTCAATAGGTTGAGTACGAATGCCGCTGTATCGGTGATTATTGTAAAAAGCGAAGGCACGGCTGCTTTTTGTGCCGGAGCTTCGTTTGATGAACTTTTGGCGGTTTCTAGTCTAGAAGAAGGAACCAGATTCTTCTCGGGATTTGCACATTTGATTAATGGCATGAGAAATTGCTCCAAACTAATTGTTGGGCGCATTCACGGAAAAGCAGTTGGGGGTGGCGTAGGAATTGCTTCGGCTTGCGACTATACATTGGCAACAAGCAATGCTTCGATCAAATTATCAGAGTTGGCGATAGGAATTGGACCCTTTGTAATTGAACCCGTAGTTTCCAGAAAAATTGGAAAAATGGCCATGGCTGAAATGACGCTGGCAGCACACGAATGGAAAACCGCCGATTGGGCAAAAGACAAGGGTTTGTATGCCAATACTTTCGAAACTATCCAAGAACTTGATGTCGCAATAACTGATTTCAGTGCTAAATTGGCCAGTTATAACCCGGAAGCGTTACTGGAAATGAAAAAAGTGTTGTGGGAAGGAACCCAAGATTGGGAAACACTATTGCTGGAGCGTGCCGCTATTTCGGGGAGATTAGTATTATCTGATTTTACCAAAAAGGCGTTGTCTCAATTTAAAAAGTAATCTTTTTAGAATTTCTTTAGGAGCTATTTCCTGCTGTCCACTATATCTTTTGAGAAGGTGAAGAAAAATCAGCTTCTCAAAAGGATGCCGTTTCCATCAGGGCTAGGCACCATTGGAATCCAAATACCAAGATTTACAACTCATTTCTCATATCAATTTGCTAAATTTGCAATCAAAATTAAACTTCGATGAGCAATATCAGAATTACAAAACAATTTAGTTTCGAAACCGGTCATGCTTTGTATGGTTATGACGGGAAATGTAAAAATGTTCATGGGCATAGTTATAAATTGTCAGTAACCGTAATAGGGCAGCCAATCGAAAACCGTAACGACGTAAAATTTGGAATGGTAATCGATTTTTCTGATTTGAAAAAAATTGTAAAAGAAGAAATTGTAGATCAATTTGACCATGCTACGGTTTTTAACGAAACCACTCCTCATATTGAATTAGCAAACGAATTAAAAAATCGGGGACATCACGTTATTTTGGTAGACTATCAGCCAACAAGCGAGAATATGGTAGTCGATTTTTCTCAAAGAATAATGAGAAGATTACCGGAAGGAATTAAATTGTTCTCCCTAAAATTACAGGAAACCGAATCTTCTTTCGCCGAATGGTTTGCAAGTGACAATATGAAATCGATACTGTAGCTTCATGAAATTACCGAACAACAAAAAGATATATTTCGCCTCCGATCAGCATTTTGGAGCCCCA
Organism: Flavobacterium esculini; assembly: GCF_048284325.1. NCBI lineage: Bacteria > Pseudomonadati > Bacteroidota > Flavobacteriia > Flavobacteriales > Flavobacteriaceae > Flavobacterium > Flavobacterium esculini. The sequence goes on from NZ_JBLVPI010000006.1 coordinate 8,617, forward strand.
ACCCCGGAATTGAGTTTTCCGAGAGAACAAAAATTTGTGGCTTGGCTCGATGAGGTAAAAAAAGACGCGGAAGCTATTTTTTTAGTGGGTGATTTATTTGATTTTTGGTTCGAATATAAAACAGTGGTCCCAAAAGGATTTATTCGTGTTTTGGGTAAACTGGCCGAAATTCGCGACAGCGGAATCCCTATTTATTTCTTCGTGGGAAATCATGATTTGTGGATGGATGATTATTTCCAGAAAGAGTTGAATATTCCGGTGTATCATGATAATCAGGAATATACTTTTGGTGATAAAACGTTCTTAGTGGGTCATGGCGATGGGAAAGGTCCCGGTGACTTGGGGTACAAACGCATGAAAAAAGTGTTTACAAATCCATTCTCAAAATGGCTTTTTAGATGGCTTCATCCTGATATTGGAGTAGGATTGGCGCAATATCTTTCGGTAAAAAATAAATTGATTTCCGGTGATGAAGATGTAACCTTTCTTGGTGAAGACAAGGAATGGTTGATTCTCTATTCCAAAAGAAAACTAGAAACCAAACATTACAATTACCTTGTTTTTGGACACCGTCACTTGCCAATGAAAGTAACGGTTGGTGAAAATTCCGAATATGTTAATCTTGGTGACTGGATAACGTATTTCACGTATGGTGTTTTTGATGGCGATACTTTCGAAATCAAAAAGTATGAAAACTAATTCATCCCTACACCATATAAATAATCATCCAGATTCATTTTAAACAAAGTCCCTTCCACCAAGTCTTTTACGGCATTTAATTCTTCCATGGAAACGGACAAATCAATTTGGGAACAAGGTGTTTTTAGTAAGAATTTCTGGCATTTGTTTTTAAGTTCGCAATCGTCACAACATTTATTTAGTATGCTACTTTCTTCAATGCAATATTTAAAAACTTGGAGTTCGTGTTTGGTAAAATAAAACCCCGTTTCTCTAAAAATCAATTGAATTTTGTCTGTTATTACTTCATCTTCTTTTTTCCAGTAAAAAGAAGTTCCTGAATCATTGTAGTATATCTGTTTTATTTCTTTCATATGAAAATTGTTTAAAACAAATATAATAATTATTTAGATTTATTCTAAATAAAAAAATATAAAAAAGACATAAAAAAATCGGTAAGAAATCCTGAGATTATTTTACCGACTAGCTATATAAAGTGTTTTGAGAAAATCTCTGTTTGTTAATCGCCTTTTTCATGTTCGTCAATGTCCTTTTGTAAGTCCAGTTTTCTAAAGCCCGGCGAGAATATTCCCGTTCCAAGCACTATCAAAAGTGTCATGCTTCCGCCAAAAACAACTGCAGTTACCGTTCCCATTAATTTTGCTGTTAATCCGCTTTCAAAAGCACCCAATTCATTGGAAGAGCCCACAAAGATTGAATTCACTGCCGAAACTCGGCCCCGCATGTGATCCGGAGTTTTCAATTGCAAAATAGTTTGACGTATCACCACCGAAATTCCATCAACAGCACCGCTTAAAAACAATGCCAATACAGACAACCAGAAAATAGTGGAAAGTCCAAAGACAATAATACAGATTCCAAAAGCAAAAATCGCTGACAAAAGCTTTATTCCCGCGTTTTTATTCATTGGCACATAGGCTGAAATAATCAGTGTTAAGAAAGAACCAACAGCTGGAGCAGCTCGCAACACACCAAAACCTTCGGGTCCGACTTTTAAAATATCCTGGGCAAAAATGGGTAACAAAGCTACCGCTCCGCCAAAAAGAACCGCCGCCATATCCAGTGATAAAGCTCCCAAAATGGTTTTGTTATGGAAAACAAATTTCACGCCCTCTTTCAAACTTTCCATAATGGGTTCCCCAATTTTTGGGTTCAAAATAGGCTTAGCGGCTATTTGGGACAAAACGATTAAAGAAAAAACGGAACATAAAAAAACGGAACACATTGACCAGTGAACACCAATCAAAGTAATTGAAAAACCCGCTACAGCAGGTCCTAAAACAGCGCCTATTTGCCAAACCGTACTACTCCATGTGGCTGCGTTTGGATACACTTTTTTCGGAACAATCAATGATAAAAGCGAAAATATCGTTGGGCCGAGAAAGGAACGTACAATTCCGCCCAGAAAAACCAGAAAATAAATGCCATACAAAATTGCTTGTGTAGAATATCCACTTACAATTGGCGGCCAAGTTAACATAAACAGCCCAAAACTGATTGCTGAAAATCCTAAAATACACTTGAAAAGAAGTCCTTTTTTCTCCTTTTGATCTACAATATGTCCTGCGAATAAGGCCATGGCAATAGCAGGAATTATTTCCATTAATCCAATTATTCCTAATGAAAGTGGATTTTTGGTGATACTGTATACTTGCCATTCAATAATGATAAACTGCATGGACCAGGCAAAAACCATGGCGAAACGTAATAATAAAAAAGTATTGAATTCTTTATAACGTAAGGCTGCATAAGGATCGTGTGAGTGTTTCATTTTTGTAACCATATTATTTAATATCTCTTAATCGTAATTGTAAACTGACATTTCCTTTCCATTCATTTTCATCAATAGAATAAACCATTTCAAAAGGGTGGCCGTTTTTAGTAGTTTCTAATTTTTTGCCTAAGCCAAAGCCTATCGCAGCAATGCCCTCGGAATTATGTTGTTTTACAAACAGTTTTAAATGTTCGTCTTCTTGACCCATTGGCTTTCCGTAACCGGTATCTTTTACATTTTTGGTTAAGAAAACGGGGGTCATATTTTGCGGTCCAAATGGCTCAAATTGTTTTAGAATCCGAGTCAGTTTTGGAGTAATATCGGCAAAATTAATTTCGGCGTCAACTGAAATTTCTGGAGTCAACATATCAGGATGGATGGTTTTTTCGACTTCTTTTTCGAAAGCATCTTTGAAAAGTTGGTAGTTTTCTTCTTTTAAAGTCATTCCGGCAGCATACATGTGACCACCAAATTGCTCCAAATGTTCCGCACAAGCTTCGAGTGCATTATAGACATCAAATCCTTTTACAGAGCGAGCAGAAGCTGCGTATTTATCGCCACTTTTGGTAAAAACTAAGGTTGGACGATAATAGGTTTCTATCAATCGGGAAGCTACAATTCCAATGACTCCTTTGTGCCAATCTTCTTGAAAAACTACGGAAGTGAATCGCTCTTTTTCCTGATTGTCTTCAATTTGCGAAAGTGCTTCTTTGGTGATTTGTTTGTCTAATTCTTTCCTGTCGGAATTGTATTTTTCGATTTCAGAGGCAAATTGTTGCGCCTGCTCAAAATTAAATTCGGTTAATAATTCCACCGCATGATTACCGTGTTTGATGCGACCCGCAGCGTTGATCCTTGGTGCGATGATAAAAACGACATCGGTAATATCTAAGGTTTGTTTTTTTACTTGGTGAATCAAAGCTTTGATTCCGGGTCTCGGTTGAGTGTTGATGACTTGTAATCCAAAATATGCCAATACTCTATTTTCGCCAGTCATCGGGACAATATCAGCCGCAATGGCAGCCGCAACCAAATCCAAATAAGGAAATAAGTCTTCGATGGTTTCCTCACGGTTTTGACCTAGAGCCTGAATCAATTTGAAACCAATTCCGCAACCACATAATTCATCATACGGATAGTTACAATCATCCCGTTTTGGATCGAGAACCGCAACGGCTTCAGGTAAGTTTACTCCAGGTCTGTGGTGATCACAAATGATAAAATCAATGTTTCGCTCTTTGGCGTAGGCCACATGATCTATGGATTTTATACCACAATCCAAAGCAATGATAAGTGAAAATCCATTATCATCGGCAAAGTCAATTCCTTTAAAAGAAATTCCGTACCCTTCATCATAACGATCCGGAATATAAGTGGCAACGTTAGGATAATAGGTTCTTAAATACGAAGAAACGAGGGAAACAGCTGTTGTTCCATCGACATCATAATCGCCAAAAACGAGAATATTCTCTTGGTTTTCAATCGCTTTTTCGATACGTTCTACCGCCTTTTCCATATCTTTCATCAAGTATGGATCGTGTAAATCATCTAAACTGGGACGAAAAAATCGTTTGGCACCCTCGAAAGTTTCAATGCCACGTTGCACTAATAATGTTGCCACAAAATCTTCTACATTCAAAGCTTGAGCGAGATGTTTCACGGTATCTTCGGAAGGTTTTGATTTAATGGTCCAACGCATATAGTTTGGTTTTTTATATTTAGGAAAGAGTTTTACAATTTTAGCAATGCTATTTTGAGATCAAAGCTATTCTATCAAATTGAATTCCGTTCCATCCTGTTTTCATGAAATTACGAATGTTTTGATGATCCGTTCCTTCTGGGTTTTTCAAAACGTCGTCAAAATAATAGGCTCCAAAACAGGCTAATGTTTCTGCTTCGGTTAAGTTTTGTAATTGGGCAAAAGCAAATAATTTGCAAGAGCCGGAATTTTCTCCTGCGGCATTGATTTGAGAACCGTTTTGAAATGTAGTTGGAGTAAAAGTATAGTTTTCTTCAATGGTAGCGATGGTTTCTGTAAATGCAATTGCTTCCGGAGTTTCTTTTAGTTTTTCTAAGAAAGATGCTGTATTCATATTTATATTATTCTTCTGATGAAAATTTTGATTTTTTAGGGTCTTTGGTAATTGTTTTTCCACTGACTACGACGACAATTTCGCCTCTTGGTGCTATTTTTTCAAAATGGGCTACGACTTCTTTGACCGTTCCACGGATGTTTTCTTCGTGCATTTTTGATAATTCCCGTGAAACTGATATTTGTCGGTCTTCGCCAAAATAGGTAATGAATTCCGCTAAAGTTTTTACTAATTTATGCGGAGAAACATATAAAATCATTGTGCGCGTTTCTTCTGCCAAAGCTAAATAGCGAGTTTGACGTCCTTTTTTGTCAGGCAAAAATCCTTCAAAAACAAACTTGTCATTGGGTAAGCCGCTATTGACTAATGCAGGAACGAAAGCCGTTGCACCAGGCAAACATTCTACGTCAATTCCATTTTCGACACAAGCTCGGGTTAATAAAAAACCAGGATCAGAAATGGCAGGCGTTCCCGCATCCGAAATCAAGGCGATATTTTCTCCGGCTTTTAATCTCGAAATTAAATTTTCGATGGTTTTGTGTTCGTTGTGCATGTGATGGCTGTACATGTGCGTGCCAATTTCAAAATGCTTCAACAATTTTCCGCTAGTTCGCGTGTCTTCGGCGAGAATCAAATCGACTTCTTTAAGAATCCGAATCGCTCGAAAAGTCATGTCTTCGAGATTGCCGATAGGTGTGGGAACGATATATAATTTTGACATAAATTAAAAAATTAAACACATCCCGAATTTTCGAGATAAGAAGTAAAACGGAATCAATTTTAAAACTTAAAATCCATTCCTTTTTTTATTATTTTGTTTTTGTTCGAAGGAACACTCAGAACAATTCAAACAGAATTACAAGAATTTTTTCTCGATAATGTCCATAAAACGTTCCTCGTAATCTTGTTTTCCTTCCCAGTTATTATAATCTGGTTTTACCATTTCCTGAATAAAATCTCTAGTTTCGTAGAACGTGTCAAACGTGATTAATTGATTTAAAACACGGTTGTAATCCTCACTGCTGTTACCAAAAAGGTGTTTTGTAAATGCAATGCGATCATTCAAATCAATATTGATATTTTTAGCTAACTTTTCGTTTAAGGAAGCTGTTTTTGGTTCCACCGGTTCCGGTTTCACTTCTTCAATAGTATCCAATTGTTTTTCTTCGAAATCAATTGCAATGGCAGTAGGGATATTTTCAAGCGGATGTACTTTTACAAACTGGGTATCACTATAATTCCCACCTAATAAATCTTCGAAAGAAATCTGGACTGCTTCCATTTTCTTTGGCGTTTCAATTTCAGCTACTTTTTCTTCTTCCACTTCCTCTTCTTCTGATAATTCGAAAGCGGGCAGGAATGGAGCAGTTTCCGGAGCTGTTATTTCTTCTTCAATTGCGGTTTCCTCTTCTGCTACTATTTCTTCTTCAATTACTGGTTCTTCCGCTGCAACGATTTCTTCTTTTTTCTCTAGAGGCGTTTCGATAGTTTCTTCAGTAATTATTTCCTCAGGAACAATAGTTGCAATTGGCTGAAATAATCCCGTTTTTTCTGTGTTTTTTTCGATTGTAATCTCTTCAACAGTTGTTTTAGTTTCGGATTGTACAGTTTCCTTTTGGTCAAAAACTTCCTCAATTTTTTTCTCTATTTCAACAATTCCAATAGTTGGTTTTGCTTCACTAAAATGCTCGTCTACAAATCGCAAGACAGAAAGTTTTTCATACAGTTTCTGCGTTTCCAGATATAATTGATTGATATCAGATTTATTTTTTAGTTGTAATATTCTGTGTGCAATGCTGATTAAATCGGCTTCCAATTTTTTTTTCATAACTTTGAAATTATAGTGTGTTAGGCGGGTCTTTTTCAATAAATTTCTTCCTGAGTTTTATTTAGCATAAGGAAGAAGTAACCTTTAATAAAAATGTCATACTTTTGAAACGACGTAAAAGTATAAAATTTTTAAGTCGGTTTTATCCGTTACAAAGTAATAAAAACTATTCATTTTTTAAGTCAGAAAAATACAAAATGTTTCTCGAAAATACAGTAAATCATAAAGAACAATTTGGTTGGATTGAAGTCATTTGTGGCTCCATGTTTTCGGGTAAAACCGAGGAACTCATCCGTCGTCTGAAAAGAGCGCAATTTGCCAAACAAAAAGTGGAGATTTTCAAACCAGAAATTGATACACGCTATCATGACGATAGGGTAGTTTCGCATGATGCTAACGAAATCCGTTCTACGCCCGTTCCTGCGGCCGCAAATATTGCTATTTTAGCGCAAGGTTGTGATGTGGTGGGTATTGACGAAGCGCAGTTTTTTGATGACGAAATTGTCAAGATTTGTAATGATTTGGCAAACCAGGGAATCCGAGTAATTGTTGCCGGATTGGATATGGATTTCAAGGGAAATCCTTTTGGTCCGATGCCTGCATTGATGGCGACTGCCGAATATGTCACCAAAGTTCACGCCGTATGCACCCGCACCGGAAATCTGGCTAATTATAGTTTCCGCAAAACTGATAATGACAAACTTGTCATGTTAGGCGAAACCGAAGAATATGAACCGTTGAGCCGTGCCGCATATTATCATGCGATGCGGAAAGATCAGGATAAGTAAATCCTCTCTCTTCCCGAAGCTTCGGGACTCTCCAAAGGAGAGGGAGCCAAAACTGGATTGGAATATAAAAGTATTGAAACGACAAACCCTTTCGAAGTTTAGAACTCCGAAAGGGTTTTTTTAATTTCCTTGTGATATGACTATAGTTCAATCTGAATTTTTACTTTTCCACCTAAACCTTTTTCTACAATATCATACAGGGTTTTAAGGGTAAGGTTAGTAAATTTGGTTTGTTAGTTTAATCGTTTCTTAATTTCTTCAAACCAATGATTAACTTCATCATAAGCATTTCTCTGTTGGAGTAGAGCAATTGTCATTTGAGAGGAAGTATTTGAATTCAAATGCTTTTTTACATGTCCTGAGCATTTATCTCGATAATGTTTTCCCTGCTCTTCCCATACTTTTAATGGACTTCTTTGCTGATGCCTTAATTTTGCAATAGATGTAGAAATATCTGATTCATCATCAATTACTATTGTTATTGGAAAACCATCATTTATTTGGAAACTTGGAATTACAATACTTTCATGAAAGTAGTTTTCAAGTTCTCTTTTTTTGGTAAGGACAGCATAATGTTCTAATCCTCTATTGTTTACTTCATCAACAAATTCTTTATATTTTAGATCTTCGTCTTTGTCATAAATATGTACTTCTTGCTTATTTAGCTTTTTTAGATAATTATTTGTAACCCAATGTCCTAAAGTCCCACCACCTAAACTGATTGCAACAATTCGATTGTCGTTTATTAAATCAACTCCGAATAATGGTGCTATATTGTTGAAAAAAGCTATATCGCTGGGACCTTCTAGACATAAAAAAACTTTTACCTGTTCAGGTTGTTTTTCAAGAGAAGGTAAAACACCTAATGTCTTAGCAATAATTTCTAAGTTACTGTCGCTTCCAACCTCAATTTTATTTTCAGCTCCATCTCTGTAAATAAATCTTAGATTTTCAATAGGAATTAAACTACCCAATGATGGACTATGAGTTGTTGCTATTATTTGCGCAGTTCCATTTTCTGCAAGCTCTTTTAAAGCATCGATAAGTTTGATTTGCCAGTCAGGATGTTGAGAAGTTTCAGGTTCTTCAATTGCATAAATTACATTTGGAATATTTTTTTCCTTTTTTTTCCTTTCTGCTTCCGCTCTAAAAAAATTGATCAATAAAAGTCTTCTTACTCCACTTCCACGTTTATTCATTGGTATGTCATCACTTGTTAGAGTTGGAGTGAAAAGTGTATGCCATTTTAATTCTTTTGGAAATTGAGGAGAAAGTTGCTTAGCAACTTCTTCATTCATTTCCTTTAATTTCTCAATTGTCAAGTTCGCGATTTCAGCAACTTCTTTTTCAACTTCTTCTTTTATTTTATTTAATGCTACTAAATGTTTTTTAAAAGCTTGTTCAGCTGCAAATTTTAAAGGATCTTGGATCTCTTTGTCTTTTTCATCATTTTTTCTGTCAGATTGAAAAAGAGCAAATAAAGGAAGTTCTGGAGATATTTTGTCCCAGATGTCCTTGACTCCTTCTTCGCTAATTTCTAATTCAGTTTTATTTAAAGTTAATGCTACCCCAAGATTATCCCAGATTGCTTTTCGTATTTCATTTTTTACACTTGCTTTAAAATCACCAGCAACGTTCAAATGCTTTGCTCTGCTTTGTAGCTCTTTAATTTTTAAAGTATGTAAGTCGTTTGCGTCTATGTTAGATGGATGATTGCAGACAATGAAGGTTTTAGGTTTTGATACAGTTGAGAAATCTTTTTTAATTTCTAGAAGCAATTCAGGATTAAGTAAAAATTCATCTTTTAGATTTGTTTTAGCACCGGCATCAAGATTAATCTCACTTGGAAGACTTGAAAATACAACTGTAAGTTTAACAGCATCTTTGTTCTTTTTAGCTTCGAGATTTACATCATCGGAATCTAATTTTCTATTTTCAAAAAATATATCTAAACCTTCTAAAATTGTAGATTTACCGATATCATTTTTTCCAATTAAAACTGTTAAGTCGTTAAATGAAATGGTTATTGGTTTTCTGTAACCTCTAAAATTTTCTAATGTAAAATTTACAATCTTCATATATGGTTATTATTAAAGTTAGGATGTTCTTTAAACTGAAGTCTAATTCATAAATATCACTCTCCAAATCAGGATGGTATAATTGTTTTGTTTTTAGTCATTTAAAATCGACAAAATACGATTTTTTAAGATGATGTTTTTTTCAAACTCCCACTCTGCAAGTTCAATTTTTTCAACTCCCTAAACAATACCCACTTCTAATGATATTTAACATATTGTGAAACAGTAAATTTTTCTCATAAAAAAAAGGGGAAACTTGTTTTGAAACAAGTTTCCCCTTTTAGTATTTTAAATCCCAGATTACATTTTCTTCCTCATTCTCGCTACCGGAATATCGAGTTGTTCCCTGTATTTAGCAATCGTTCTTCTTGCAATTGGATAGCCCTTCTCTTTAAGGATTTCGGCTAGTTGATCGTCCGGAAGTGGTTTTTTCTTGTCTTCTTCCTCAATAGTATTCTGAAGAATTTTCTTGATTTCAAGCGTAGAAACATCTTCCCCTTGATCATTTTTCATCGATTCCGAAAAGAATTCCTTTATCAGTTTGGTGCCATAAGGCGTTTCTACATATTTACTATTGGCCACACGAGAAACGGTCGAAATATCAAGACCTACCATATCGGCAATGTCTTTTAGAATCATGGGTTTCAATTTGGTTTCATCACCGTCAAGGAAATATTCCTCCTGATAATGCATAATGGCATTCATGGTTACAAAAAGCGTTTCTTGGCGTTGGCGTATCGCATCGATAAACCATTTAGCCGAATCCAGTTTTTGTTTGATAAACTGTACCGCATCTTTTTGCTGCGCTGATTTATCACGGGAATCCTTGTAGGTTTGCATCATTTCCTGATAATCTTTAGAAACATGCAGGGAAGGAGCATTTCGTCCATTTAAGGTCAATTCCAGTTCACCGTCCACAATTCTGATGGCAAAATCAGGAACTACGTTTTCAGTAACTTTATTATTTCCCGTAAAAGAGCCACCTGGTTTTGGATTCAGTTTTTCTATTTCGTGAATGGCTTTTTTAAGCTGCTCATTCGAAACATTGTATTTTTGAATTAATTTATCGTAATGTTTTTTGGTAAACGCATCAAACTGATTTTCGATAATATCCGTGGCTAATTCCACGTATTCCGTAGGTGTTTTATGCTTCAATTGCAACAATAAACATTCCTGTAAATCTCGTGCTCCCACGCCCGAAGGTTCTAGCTCATGAATAACCTGCAACATTTTTTCCACCATTTTCTCATCGGTGTAAATTCCTTGGGTAAATGCCATATCGTCCACCATATCAGGAACGCTACGACGGATATAACCCATGTCATCGATACTTCCTACCAGAAATTCGGCAATTTCACGCTCTTCATCATTCAAGATGAACGTATTCAACTGATTGATTAAATCCTGGTGAAAACTTACAGGAGCCGCAAAAGGCGTTTCGCGATCATCGTCATCATCACTATAATTGTTGGCTTGTGTTTTATAATCCGGTGTTTCGTCGTTGCTTAAATATTCGTCTATGTTAATGTCTTCGGCATCAATTCGCTCCGATTCAGCATCATCATAATCGTCATAATCTTCGTTCTCGAACTCATCTTTCTCATAATCCTCTTCTTCTTTTCCAGTTTCCAGCGCTGGATTTTCGTTCATTTCTTCCAATAAACGTTGTTCGAAAGCTTGCGTAGGCAATTGAATTAACTTCATCAACTGGATTTGTTGAGGAGATAATTTCTGAGATAATTTTAAATTTAAGAATTGCTTTAGCATTAAGTTTAATCGTTTATTTGTTTAATCGTTTATTCGGGATGATCGGTTAAACAAATAAACGATTAACCGAATAAACCTTTTTAGAATTCCGCATTCATTGGCGTTCTTGGAAAAGGAATTACGTCACGAATGTTCGTCATTCCGGTTACAAACAATACCAAACGTTCGAATCCAAGTCCAAAACCAGAGTGAACTGCTGAACCAAATCGACGTGTATCAAGATACCACCACAATTCTTCTTCGTCAATTCCTAATGCTTTCATTTTTTCTACCAAAACGTCAAAACGTTCTTCTCTTTGAGAACCACCTACGATTTCTCCAATTCCAGGGAAAAGGATATCCATGGCGCGAACTGTTTTTCCGTCCTCGTTCAAACGCATGTAAAATGCTTTTATATTTGCTGGATAATCAAACAAGATCACCGGACATTTAAAGTGTTTCTCCACCAAATAACGTTCGTGTTCACTTTGTAAATCAGCACCCCATTCGTTGATGATATAGTTGAATTTTTTCTTTTTATTTGGTGTACAATCTCTTAAAATATCAATTGCTTCCGTGTACGAAACACGTTTGAAATTGTTTTCCAAAACAAAGTTTAATTTGTCAAGCAAAGCCATTTCGCTTCTCTCGGCAACCGGTTTAGATTTCTCTTCATCCAATAATCTTCCTTCAAGGAATTTCAAATCCTCCGGACATTTGTCCATCGTATATTTGATTACATACTGAATAAAATCTTCGGCCAAATCCATGTTGTCATTTAAATCATTGAAAGCCACTTCTGGCTCAATCATCCAAAATTCCGCAAGGTGACGCGAAGTATTCGAGTTTTCGGCTCTAAAGGTGGGTCCAAAAGTATAAATCTGACCCAAAGCCATAGCAAAAGTCTCTCCTTCCAATTGTCCCGAAACCGTAAGATTCGTTTCTTTCCCGAAGAAATCTTCCTTGTAATTCACTTTCCCGTCTTCAGTTCTTGGCGTTCCGTCAAATGGCAAAGCGGTAACTTTGAACATTTCACCGGCACCTTCAGCATCCGATCCCGTGATGATTGGCGTATTCACATACACAAAACCTTTCTCTTGAAAATAACTGTGAACTGCATATGATAGTACGGAACGCACTCTCATAATCGCACCAAACATATTGGTACGAACTCTTAAATGTGCATTTTCACGCAAGAAATCCAAGCTCGGTTTGTTTTTAGGTTGTATCGGGAACTTCTCAGCATCCGAATCTCCAAGGATTTCCAGTTTTGCCACCTGAATTTCAAATTGTTGCCCAGCGCCTTTACTTTCTACCAAAGTTCCAGTTACAGAAATCGCTGCGCCAGTAGTAATTCTCTTTAAAGTCTCGTCTGGAGTATTCTCAAAATCGACAACACATTGTATATTATTGATAGTTGAACCATCGTTCAACGCGATAAATTGATTGTTTCTAAAAGTTCTCACCCATCCTTTTGCATTAACTTCATGAAGCGTCGTGGTACTGTTTAGTAAGTCTTTAACTTTTGTGTGTCTCATTTTAAGTATATAATTGATATTGAAAATTGTCTTGTAACCGAAGTGCAAATATAAAGGATTTGTTTTAAAAGTCATTGCGAGAAATAGGGTAATCTGGCTGTCATTGCGAATTTCTGAAGCAATCTCCCGCTATCCGCTATATCTTTGTGTTTTTAAATAAAAAACACAAAGGATGCCGCTGCTATCGGGGCTAAACGAATGGATAGATTTGGAGTTTCAAGAAATATTTTTGAGGGATATCCTGCACCGTTTTTTTTAACCTTTTAGGTATTATAATAATGAATTTCAAGACCTACAAGGTTAAAAAAAACGGTGCAGGATAAAAGTGCGAATTGACTAAATCGATTATAAGTTACCACAATTCCCTAGCCCTGATTGAAACGGCATCCTTTTCTTGTCTCTTTTTTGAGACAAGAAAAGATAGAGTGTAAAGCGGGAAATAGCTCCAAATAAAAAAACTAATTCACTAATTCGACTTCTACAAGGTCTTCTTTTTTGGCTTTTTTCTTTTCAAAAGTCAATACCAATGCCGGTAAAACCAATAAGTTAGCAAACATGGCAAACAACAGCGTACAAGAAATCAAACCGCCAAGCGCAATGGTACCGCTAAAGCTCGAAAGTGTGAAAGTCGCAAATCCAAGAATCAATACCACCGAAGTATAGAACGTACTAATTCCGGTTTCTCTCAACGCACTGAATACTGATTTTTTGACTTTTCCGTTGTTTTGCAGTAAATCGTGGCGGTATTTTGCCATAAACTGAATCGCATTATCCACCGAAATCCCAAAAGCAATACTGAAAACCAATATCGTCGATGGCTTCAACGGAATCCCAAAATACCCCATCAATCCGGAGGTGATGCAAAGCGGCAAAACATTAGTAATTACGGACGCCATTACCATTTTTCCCGATCTGAATAAATAGGCCATTAATAGCGCTATCAAGAAAATGGCGAAAATCAAGGATTCAATAAGGTTATCAATTAAGTAAGAAGTTCCTTTTTGGAAAACCAATGCTTTTCCGGTAAGTGTCACTTCGTAACGTTCTTTTGGGAAAACTTTGTCGATTTTTTGACGCAACTGATGTTCCACTCTTGCCATTTCCACGGTTCCAATATCTTTCATGAAAGTGGTGATTCGGGCATATTGTCCCGTAGAATCCACATAACTTTTCATTAAGTTTTCTTTGGTATTTTTAGTGGCATTTTTGGCATACGAAAGGATGAAAGCCTGTTCTTGCGAAGTAGGTAACTCGTAATATTCCGGATTGCCGTTGTAATACGCTTGCTTGGAATATTTAACCAAATTTACAATAGAAATAGGTTTTGATAATTCTGGAATGGTAGCAATGGTTTCTTGCAGTTCATCCATTTTTTTCATCGTGGACAACTTCATAACCCCTTTTTTACGTTTGGTGTTAATCATGATTTCCAATGGCATAACGCCGTTGAATTCCTTTTCGAAGAAAACAATGTCTTTAAAGAAAGAGGCGCTTTTTGGCATTTCACCAATCAAACTTCCCGAAACTTTCATTTGTGAAACCCCAATTACGCTAAATAAAAGTAGTAAAGCGTAGATGATATAAATCGTTTTTCGTTTGTATTTTACAATGTTCTCCACCCAATCCAACAACGTTGAAATGTAAGTTTTGCTCAAGTGATACAGGTGTTTTTCCTTTGGTAAAGGCATAAAACTATAAAAAATTGGCACAACAACCAGCGTCAACAGGTATACGGAGATAACGTTGATGGAAGTCACCAATCCAAATTCAAAAAGTAAGTCGTTACCCGTAATCATAAATGTGGCAAAACCGGCAGCTGTTGTTAAATTCGTCATCAGCGTAGCAACACCAATTTTGGAAATTACACGTTGTAAGGCTTTGGCTTGATTATTATGCAGTTTTATTTCCTGTTGGTATTTATTAATCAGGAAAATACAGTTTGTAATCCCAATAACAATAATCAATGGCGGAATAATAGCCGTTAAAATCGTGATTTTGTAATGGAATAATCCCAATGTCCCAAAAGACCACATCACTCCAAAAAGCAAAATACAAATGGATATAAATGTCGCTCGAAACGAACGGAAGAATAAAAAGAATATTAAGGAAGTAATGAACAAAGCTGCACCAATGAAAAGACCAATTTCGCCTTTCATGTTCTCTGCATTTATCGTTCGGATGTAAGGCATTCCCGAAACACGAAGATCGATTCCGGTTGTTTTCTCGAATTTATCGATTTTTGGAACCAGATTGTCAATGATGAAAGTCTTTCTTCCTGCCGTATTGACAATTTTCTTGTTTAAATAAACCGCTGAACGAATGCTTCCCGATTGTTTATTGAATAATAATCCTTCGTAAAAAGGGAGGCTGTTAAAGAGTTCGTTTTTTATTTTCTGTAAATATCCTGGGTTTACAGTTTGGGTTTGGTCGATAAGCGGCACCAATTCAAATTTTTCTTCTGCTTCGTTTTTTTGTAATTTTTTTAAATCATTCAAAGAAACGACTAGTTCTACTTCTTTGGAATTTTTTAAACCAGTCATCAATTCATTCCAGGCAGCAAAAGCTTTTGGAGTGAAAAAAGTGTTGTCTTTGAAACCGATAACAATCAAATTACCTTCTTCACCGAACTTGTTTAAAAAATCTTCATATTGTTGATTTACAGTGTGTTTTTTAGGAAGTAAATTGGCTTCGGTATATGTCATACCCAGGTTTTTCCATTGCAATGCCAGAAAAACGGTTAGGGCAAGAATAATTCCTAGGATTACGATTCTATTTTTAAGTACAATTCGGGCGATTAATTCCCAAAATCCTACTGTTATTTTCTTTTTCATAGCTGTTTTAAAAATGCATGCAAATGTAATGAAAACCGTTATAAATCATAAAGTTTAAAGCAAACTTTTTCTATTGTTACAGGGATAATCCTTTGTTTTTTATTTTACATTAATATAATTTATGAGATATAAATTATATATTTGGTTTTCTCATCTTTGCATTTTTAAAAGAGGAGTAAGTTCACATAAAAATAAATATGAAAAACTACAAAAATGCATTATTTTATTTCGGTGTAACCGGTGGTTTCACTGCTTTAATGTATTGGATTATTAAAAAAGGAAAACATTTAGAAGGAAGTAAAAAAATTACCGGTGCTACAAGTGAGAATGGTTCTTGGAATGATTTTATAGCTTCTATGCAACATAGTTTTCAAGATCCTTTAGCGATACTTTTAGCCCAAATTATAACGATAATACTTGTAGCCCGTTTTTTTGGCTGGGTTTTTAAAAAAATTGGGCAACCCTCAGTTATAGGGGAGATTATAGCCGGTATTGTTTTAGGTCCCTCTTTATTAGGGATGTATTTTCCTGAATTTTCAGCTACATTGTTTCCGGTGGAATCGTTAGGGAATTTAAAGTTTTTAAGCCAAATAGGATTGATACTTTTCATGTTTGTCATAGGCATGGAACTCGATTTGAAAGTATTAAAAAATAAAGCTAATGAAGCCGTTGTAATTAGTCATGCCAGTATAGTTATTCCTTTTGCACTGGGGATTGGGTTAGCTTACTTTGTTTACAATAGATTTGCTCCCGAAGGCGTAAAATTTCTTTCCTTTAGTTTGTTCATGGGAATTGCGATGAGTATAACTGCTTTCCCTGTCTTGGCGCGAATCGTTCAGGAAAGAGGAATCCATAAAACTAGGTTGGGCGCGATTGTTATTACCTGCGCTGCTGCTGATGATATTACTGCTTGGTGTATTTTGGCGGTGGTAATTGCGATAGTAAAAGCGGGTACATTCGTTAGTTCATTATATATCATTTCACTGGCTATAATATATGTTCTATTGATGATTTTTATTGTAAAACCTTTTTTGAAAAGAATAGGGGATTTATATGGAACTAAGGACAGTATAGTAAAACCGGTTGTAGCCATCTTTTTTCTGGTTCTGATACTTTCATCATATGCAACTGAAGTTATTGGTATTCATGCACTTTTTGGGGCTTTTATGGCAGGAGCTATTATGCCGGATGTTCCAAAATTCAGATCTATATTTATTGAGAAAGTCGAGGATGTAGCCTTGATACTTTTATTGCCTTTGTTTTTTGTTTTTACAGGTTTAAAAACGGAGATCGGACTTCTTAATGATCCTTATTTATGGAAAGTGACGGGATTTATTATTCTGGTTGCGGTAGTCGGGAAGTTTTTAGGGAGCGCTTTAGCTGCTAAATTTGTAGGTCAGAGTTGGAGAGACAGTTTAACCATTGGTGCTTTGATGAATACCAGAGGATTGATGGAATTAATCGTGCTGAACATTGGATTAGAGCTTAAAGTGTTGACTCCCGAAGTGTTTACAATGATGGTAATCATGGCGTTGGTCACTACTTTTATGACGGGGCCGGCTTTGGACTTAATCAATTATATCTTTAAAACTAGAGATGGTGTTGACGCTGAAGAAGAAGCAAACCATAATAAATTCCGAATATTAATTTCGTTTGGTAATAATGAAAAAGGAAAATCACTTTTACGATTGGCCAATAGTTTAGTAAAGAAAACAAAAGAAACGTCCACTATTACAGTTATGCATTTGTCTTTGAGTGATGAAATGCACCAGTTTAATATGGAGGATAAAGAGAAAAATAGTTTTATTCCAATTGTTGAAGAATCTCAAATACTAAAACAGGAAATCACCACTATTTTTAAAGCGACGATTGATATTGAAACGGATATTGCTGATATTGCGAATCAAGGAGATTACGATTTGTTACTTATAGGTTTAGGAAAATCAATTTTTGAAGGCACAATCCTTGGAAAAGTAATTGGTTTTACCACAAGAATAATCAATCCGGACCGATTGATTGACAAGTTTACCGGAAAAGAGGGATTGTTTGAAAATTCCCCCTTTGATGAAAGAACCAGGCAAATTATTTCTAAAACCAAGATGCCTATTGGGATTTTGATTGATAAGGATTTGCAAAAAGTGGACGAAGTTTTTCTTCCGATTTTTAGTTCTGAAGATTCGTTTTTGTTGGATTACGCCCAGAAATTAATTTATAATAACAATTCTAAAATAGTGATTTTGGATGTAAATGGCCATATCGATTCCAATTTTGTGATTAAGAGCGCCATAAATTCTTTGGAACAAAAATATCCTAAAAATATCACTTTGATGCGAGACAAGATTCTTGAAGAGGAGTTTTTGTCAAACGAAGACTTAATGGTGATTAGTCATGAAAATTGGAAAACGCTTGTGGATTCAAGAAGTGTGTGGCTGAGAGGGGTTCCGTCAGTTTTGATTCTAAAACACTAAAGATGAACTGGATTTTATTAATTATTGGTGGTCTTTTTGAAGTGGGTTTTGCAACCTGTTTAGGCAAAGCCAAAGAAAGTTCAGGAGTTACCGCTACACTATGGTTGGGTGGGTTTTTAGTTTGTTTAACCATTAGTATGGTGTTACTTTATAAAGCCACGCAAACATTACCAATAGGAACTGCTTATGCGGTTTGGACAGGAATAGGAGCAGTGGGGACTGTTCTGGTTGGGATTTTTATTTTTAAAGAACCAGCTGATTTTTGGAGGGTTTTCTTTATCACTACTTTAATAGCCTCGATTATTGGGCTGAAATTCGTGTCGAGCCATTAAATGGGAAAATGATTTTACTTTCTAAAGTATTTTAAACATAAAATATGAATCAAATTCAAGAAAATAATGGAATGATTTATATGTTTCTGGCGATTATTCTGATACTTATAATTGCGCTTTGCTATCTTATCTATCGATTAATCCAATCAGGAAAAGCAAAAGAAAGTGTTGAGGAAAAGTTTCATTTACTGGAAATGAAAGTGAATAATTTACAGTTGGAAACATTAGAGTCCAAGCTTAATCCCCATCTTTTTAAAAATATTCTCAATTCAATTCAGTCGCATGCTTATCAAACCTATTTTGCGTTGGATAAATTAGCGAATGTGCTGGATTACATTTTATATGAAAGCCAAAAAAAGTTTGTTTCTTCAAAAGAAGAAATTGAGTTTGCACTGAATCTAATAGAAATCAATAAAATTAAAGTGAGTCCGCTTTTTGAATTGAAAGTAAAAACTAAAATCAATGAAGGCGAAATGCTTTATGAACAACGACTTTTAGCACCTTTAATTTCGATAGATTTAATAGAAAATGCGTTTAAACATGCTGATTTGCAGAGTGCTGATGCTTTTATTTCGGTGTTATTTGAATTCAAAGACAATTGTTTCTATTTGACCGTTTCGAATAAAATTTCAGACAAAAAGACCTTGAAAAAAGAACGAAGCGGTATTGGAGCAACGACATTGGAACAAAGGTTAAAAATTATATACAAAAATCAGTTCAAACTGGATAAATTTGTCGAAAATGACATTTATATCGCGCACTTAAAAATCAATCTTCTTGAATACAAAACTCAAATGCTTGCTGCTGGACGATGAATTGCCTGGATTGACGTACCTGAAAATGCTTTGTGAGCAAATTCCGGAATTAGAAATCGTAAAGGCATTCAACAATCCCGAAAAATTACTGGCAGAAATTCCAAAACTCGATTTTGATTTGTGTATTTCAGATATTGAAATGCCAGGAATGGATGGTTTGACTCTTGCGAGTTTACTGCAGAATAAATTAGTCATTTTTACCACTGCCTACAAAAACTACGCTGCCGAAGCATTTGATATTGATGCAGTTGATTATATCACAAAACCGGTTACGAAAGAGCGTTTGCAAAAAGCAGTCGCAAAGGCTTTGGAGCGGTTCAATAAACCTTCGATTACTAAAAAAGTCATTCATTTGAATACTGATAAAGGGAAGGCATTGTTGTATTTTCATCAGATTCAATACATTAGAACTGCGGGGAGTGATAGTAGAGATAAGGAAGTTTTTCTTGCTGATGGGAGCTCCTTGATTTTAAAAAATATTAATTTTGATTCTCTTTTAAGCCAGCTTCCTGAGACGGATTTTTGTAGAGTGAACAAAAAGGAGATTATTGCGATGAGGACGGTTAAATTTTTCAATCACAATGAAATTACGCTGAACCATCCGGAACAAAACGGAAAATTCACCACATTAATCTTGAGCGAAACCTATCGTTCTGATTTTTTAATAAAAGTGAAAATCTAACTTATTACAAAGTTTTCCAATCTTGTTACATTCGAAGGAAATTACCTTGTGTTTCCCTTTATTCCTCAAAAATCACTTCCCATATTTGCATCGCAAAACATTGATAATTTAAAAACAGGTTGCATGAGAAGTTTTAAAAATTCATTTTTTTATCTGATAATTATAGGCGGATTTTCTGCTTTGATGTATTGGATTGTCCTAAAAGGGAAAACGTTGGAAATAGGACAAAATATTGTTCGTCACCAAATAGAAAAAGGACATTGGACTGATTTCTTAACATCGATGAACCACAATTTGCAGCATCCTCTAGCCATTCTTCTGGCGCAAATCGTCACTATTATTTTGGTAGCTCGATTTTTTGGATGGGTTTGCAGAAGAATTGGGCAGCCAACAGTAATAGGGGAAATGATAGCAGGGATTGTTTTAGGTCCCTCTTTAATCGGGATGTATTTTCCTGAATTTTCGGCAATGCTGTTTCCGAAAGATTCGTTAGGCAACTTGCAGTTTTTGAGCCAAATTGGATTAATTCTTTTCATGTTTGTTATTGGAATGGAATTGGATTTAAAAGTGCTTAAAAATAAAGCCCATGACGCTGTTGTTATTAGTCACGCCAGTATTATTATTCCATTTACTTTAGGATTGGGGCTTGCTTATTTTATATATCATTCTTTTGCACCTCCAGGTGTTGAATTCCTTTCTTTTGGTTTGTTTCTGGGAATTGCCATGAGTATTACTGCATTTCCAGTTTTGGCGGGTATCGTTCGGGAACGTGGAATTCATAAAACTAAATTAGGCGCCATTGTAATTACCTGTGCCGCTGCCGATGATATCACGGCATGGTGCATTCTGGCAGCCGTAATTGCTATTGTAAAAGCAGGTTCGTTTACCAGTTCGTTATATGTTATTGCATTGGCGGTATTTTATGTAATTGTGATGCTAAAATTGGTTAGGCCTTTCCTAAAAAGAGTTGGGGATTTGAATGCTACAAAAGAAAGTATGAATAAACCCGTTGTGGCTATTTTCTTTTTGACTTTATTATTGTCTTCTTATGCGTCAGAGTTAATAGGAATTCACGCTTTGTTCGGGGCATTTTTGGCTGGGGCAATTATGCCGGAAAACAGTAAATTCCGGACTATTTTTATCGAAAAAGTAGAAGATGTTTCTGTTGTAATCTTACTTCCTTTATTCTTCGTTTTTACGGGTTTAAGAACCCAAATAGGATTAATCGACGATCCTTATTTATGGAAAATTACGGGCTTGATTATTTTGGTTGCAGTGGTCGGTAAGTTTTTTGGTAGTGCCCTTGCAGCAAAGTTCGTAGGCCATAGCTGGAAAGATAGTCTGTCTATTGGTACCTTAATGAATACAAGAGGTTTAATGGAATTGGTTGTATTGAATATTGGCTATGATTTAGGTGTTTTGTCCACTCAAATTTTTACCATGATGGTTATTATGGCACTGGCAACCACTTTTATGACCGGTCCGGCTTTGGATTTAATTAATTATATTTTCAAGACCAAAGGCAGTGTCATCCCAGAAGAAATTAGCAATAAAAGTAAATATAAAGTCCTGATTTCTTTTGCCACACCCGAAAAAGGAAAAAAATTGTTGAAAGTGGCTAATAGTTTGGTCAAAAAACAAAGTGGGAATACTGTTGTTACCGCAATGCATTTATCCTTGAGTTCAGAGTTGCACTCCTTTGATGTGAAAGATTATGAACGAGAAATGTTTCTACCGGTTGTTTCAGAATCTGAAAATTTAAATCAAAAAATCATTACCCTTTTTAAGGCATCAAATGATATTGATTCAGATATAACGGACACGGCTAATCAAGGCGAATATGATTTGTTATTAGTAGGTTTGGGGCAATCTATTTTTGAAGGAACATTACTGGGTAAAGTGCTTGGTTTTACGACAAGAATCATCAATCCGGATCGCTTGATTGATAAATTTACTGGAAAAGAAGGCTTGTTTGAAAACTCTCCTTTTGATGAAAGAACAAGGCAAATTATCGCCAAAAGCAAAATGTCAGTTGGAATTCTTGTGGATAAAGAATTAGATGAAATCAATCAGGTTTTCATGCCTATTTTTAGTGATGAAGATGCCTTTTTGATTGAATTTGCCCAAAAACTGATTCACAATAATGGTTCTCAAATTACGGTTTTGGATGCGGTGGGTCACATTAGAAACAATCGGAAAATCCAAGAAGGAATTCGTTCCATAGAACAAATAGCGCCCAATCACATTATGATGATGCAGGAAAGAACGATTAAAAAAGAATTTTTAGAGTACCAGGATTTGATGATCATTAGTTTAGAAAGTTGGAAAAAATTGCTGGATTCTCACAGCATTTGGCTCAATAATACGCCATCGGTATTGATTATAAAACCATGAAGATAGTTAACTAAAGTCAATAAAATCTTGCGTTTTTTTAAGTGCTAATCTGTTTTTGCAACAATATTGTCCTTGAATTAGATAAGTTGATTGGGAACGTATCGGTAAAATCCACTTAATTCCACACTTTTAAAAATTTGGTTGAGTTCTATTCCTGATACAAAAAAGCCATTTAAAGTTTTGTAATCAAAACCAACATGCCGTTCGGGTTTTTCATGTTTCCCCAAGTCATTCTACATAGAACTAAGGAAGGTTTTATTTTTTTCAAATTCCATTTCGAATTCCATTTTTCTAAATTCAAAATTGTGATAAAAATAAGATTAAAATTAATCTGCTCATATTTTTGAGATTTATTTTCAGGAAGTCTGAATTTATAGGAGTCTGTAAAGCGGTTAGATAACGGATAAATATGACATATGAACGACTTTATTGTGTAGTGTGAATTTGTTTTTTTTAATTTGTTTTTTAGTGTAAGTTTTTTCTTTTAGAAAGACATGGATTTTAGAATTAGATTTGTTTAAATACCACAAAAATATAGATGATCAAAAAAATACTCTTGGCCAAATTTAATGTTATTATATTTTTATTATTTGCTTTTTCTGTAAAAACGAATGGACAAACTTCTACATCGGGAGGAGCCTATATTTGGTCGACAGCAACATCATGGACACCAACTGTTGTTCCGGCCGATGCTATTAATGTAATAGTAAATAATCCTCTCACACTCGATCAAAATTTAACTATTGGTACTGGAAATTATACATTTAATCAAGATGTAACTGATCAGCCTGGGGGATCTAATTATAATCTTACAAATTTAAATGCTTCTGGTAGCTTAACTATTGCTTCTGGTACAACTACTATTGGAGGTGTTACTAATATTGGAGGGAATGCAACTTTTACACTGACTGTAAAAAGTGGAGCTACTTTAATAATAGGTACCTCTGGATCAACTTCTAATAATTTTTTAATTGGAAATAAAGCGAGTATTACAATAGAGCAAGGGGCAACTTTTATTGTTTATGGTAATATCGTAAATAGCAATAGTACTGGAGCCTTTATTGTCAATGGCTTATTGCAAGTGTATGGTGATTATATAACTGATAATGGGAATATTGATATTTCAGGAACCACTGGTCAGTTTTACACCACTGGTGCGATGACTACTCAAGGAAGTTCATCTCAAATCTATGGGTCTAGTAATAATTGTATTTCTAACTGTTCAGGAACTTCTCTTGGGTGTGGAACTTCAAATCCTGACAATGCATATACTGCAAAAATAGCTCCACAGAGTCAAACTGTTTGTTCTGGCGGTACGATAACTACAATGACATTTACGACAGATGCTCCCTCTCCAACTTATCAATGGGAATATTGTTTAACTGCCGGAGGAACTTATTCTACAATTTTAGGACAGACTTCGAGTAGTTATGCTCCTTCGAGTTTAACTGTTACAACTTGGTATAGAGTAAAATATACATCAAGCGCAAGTGGTTGTGGGACTAAATATTCGGCTCCTATTCCTGTTTATGTCTCAGCATCTACGTATACTCAATCGACTGCAGGGCAGACTTTATGTGGTGGGGTTTTTGGACCAATTTCTGTTTCAGCTTATGGGTCGTCTTTGACTTATCAGTGGTATAGTAATATTGGTGCTTCTAATTCTGGAGGTAGTCTTATTTCTGGAGCGACATCAAATAGCTATACCCCATCAAGTACTACTGGAGGTACTCAATATTATTATTGTGTAATAAATAGTTCTTGCGTGGTGCCTGTTAAAACTGCAGTTTCTGGAGCTTTTACTGTCAATTTGAATAGTGCAGTAGCCACTTCATCATCACCAGTACTTTGTGTTAATACATTAATGACAAATATTACACATACAACTACAGGTGCAACAGGAATTGGAACTGGCACTGGATTGCCTATGGGATTAAGCGCTTCGTGGTCTTCTAATACAATTACTATTAGTGGTACACCTACGGTAACTGGTGCTTTTAATTACAGTATTCCATTAACAGGAGGTTGTGGTACTGTAAGTGCAACGGGAATTATAACAGTGAATGGAAATAATACCGTTGGCGTAGCTTCATCTGCACCAACTTTATGTATCAATACTGCATTGACAAATATTACTCACGCCACGACTGGGGCAACAGGAATTGGAACTGCCACTTTTCCAGCTGGAGTTACAGCTGCTTGGGCATCGAATACGATCACCATCAGCGGTACACCTACAACATCGGGTTCCTTTAATTACAGTATTCCATTAACAGGAGGTTGTGGTAATGTGAATGCAACGGGAACTATAACTGTGACTGCAAACAAAACAGTAGGGATTGCTTCATCAACACCAACATTGTGTATCAATAGTACATTGACGAATATTACCCATACAACAACAGGAACAACAGGAATTGGTACAGCAATAGGTTTACCAGCTGGAGTAACTGTAGCCTGGGTATCGAATACGATAACCATAAGTGGAACACCATCCGCATCGGGTTCTTTTAGTTATAGCATTCCATTAACGGGAGGTTGTGGTGCTGTGAATGCAACTGGAACTATAACAGTAAATCCAAATGTCAATATAGCTTCAGTAACTGGGATAAGTTCATTATGTATTGGAGGTACGGCAACTTATACAGCTAACACAATAGTTTTAAGTGGTGGGACAGGGGCTTGGAATAGTAGTAATAGCGCAGTAGCAACCGTTAATGCTTCGGGATTAGTAACGGGAGTATCTGCAGGAGCTTGTGCTATTATTTATACAATAACAGGAGGCTGTGGAGGGGCAATAGAGGCTCAACAATCCGTAACAGTAAACGCTCCATCAGCCCCGGTATTTACGCAAACAGATATTACACAACCTAACTGTTCTACGAGTACAGGAAGTGTTGTTCTGAGCGGTTTGCCTGCAGGAAATTGGACGATAAATCCGGGAGCGATATCAGGAAGCACAACTACTACTACTATTACAGGTTTAAGTCCATCAACAACTAATAACTTTACCGTGACTACGGCTAATGGATGTATTTCTCCAGCCTCTGCTGATGTGGTAATGAATTTAGCCTCAGTTACTTCAACCTGGAATGGAAGTTCATGGTCGCCGAGTGCCCCGACAAGTGCGGATAAAATCATTTTTAATGGAAATTTTTCTTCAACTGCTGATCTAGTTGGTTGTTCTTGTCAAGTAAATTCAGGAATTATAGTTGTTAATTCAGGACATACTTTGACCTTAACCAATGAAGTAACTGTTTCTGGGGGATCTTTAACTTTCGAAAATAACTCTAGTTTGTTACAAATTAATGGTAATGCTAATACAGGAAACATAACTTATAAGAGAATTAATACTACTATTAGGGAAACAGATTATACGTATTGGTCTTCACCAGTTACAGCTCAAACGTTGAAAAATCTTTCTCCAAAAACTCCATCGAATTTTTTTTATTCCTTTAATGCAGCTGCTGATGATTGGAATCAAGAGAGTTCAGCTAATGTCATGTCAATAGGTATCGGTTATATCATCAGAGGGCCACATTATCCGTCAACACCGCCTCCAGGATTCTATGAAGCTCCTTTTCAAGGCGTGCCAAACAATGGAATTGTTTCTGTTCCAATTCCATTTCCAGGAAAAGAAACGTCAAATCTTATAGGTAATCCTTATCCATCTGCTTTAAATGCAGATTTATTTTTAACAACTAATAGTTCAGTATTAGATGGGACCCTTTATTTTTGGACACACAATACTGCCATTCAATTAGCTACAAATATTACTAATGCTAGTGCAGGATCTGGTGCTTATGCATACACTTCGGATGATTATGCTACTTATAATCTTACGGGAGGGGTTTCAACAATGATTGGGAATAAAGTTGGGGGTGTTGAGCAGATTTCTAACAAGCCTGCTGGTAAAATTACTTCCGGACAAGCATTTTTTGCAACAGGTATAGCTGCCGGTAATGTTGTGTTTAATAACAGTATGCGGGTTTCTGGGGGTGTTTTAGGAGTGAATAATTCCCAGTTTTTCAAGTTCAGTGATTCAAAACAAAAACCAGTTAGCCTAGCAGAAAAAAATAGGGTATGGCTTAATTTAACTAATACACAGGGCGCTTTCAAGCAAATGTTAGTTGGTTATATTCCAGATGCCACCAATGGATATGATAATGCTTTTGATGGGGAGAGTTTTGATGGGAACCAGTTTATAGATTTTTATAGTATCAACGAAAATAAAAATTTAGCTATTCAAGGAAGGACTTTACCATTTGATGAAAATGATCAAGTGCCTTTGGGCTATAGTTCTACTATCAAAGGTGTTTTTTCAATAACTATTGATGAAGTTGATGGCTTACTCGCTTCTCAGGATGTTTTTATTGAAGATAAGAATACTAATAGTGTTAAAAATCTAAAAGAAGGCGCGTATAGTTTTGCAACGGAAACGGGAGTGTTTAATGATCGTTTTGTATTGCGATATGTTAATACCAATAAAACTTTAGGGAATAGTGATTTTGAGATTTCCGATAATACAGTTTTGGTTTCTAATAAGAATAAACAAATAAAAATTAATTCATCGGCTGAAACTATGAATAATATTCAGGTGTATAACCTGTTGGGAAAATCATTATATCAGAAAACTAATGTAGATGCCAATGAGTTAGTTATTTCTAATTTAGGTATTAATCATCAAGTATTATTAGTCAAAATTATATTGCAAAACGGCAAAACAATCACAAAGAAAATAGTTTACTAAATTGATTTAAAGCATTTTATGAGAAACTCATTTTGTTTAGACAAATGGGTTTTTTTGTTTATAGTTTTAGAGTTATGCCAATGTAAATGCCTCAACTACTGTTTTTAAGCCTGGAATTGGATATGCCATTCGTTCTCCGGAAGGAGCAAATACAAGTACTCCTTCGTTCCAGTTTACGGGAGTATCTAATAATGGGATCATAAATGTTCCGGTAACCGTGAACATCAGGCTAGATGTTTGAAGTGGTAAATGTCAATTGTGAAATCCATATCCCTCAGCTATTGATGGCTGATGATTTTATTTATGCAAATATTATTGCCGAAGCTGGTACACAAACTATTTCGGGAACATTATGTTTTTGGACTCATAATCACAGCATAGTAGGTAATAATGATGATGATATCGATTACTCTACTTATACTAAAGCTGGAGGTGCCGGGGTTTCTTCCGGAACAGGAAATGAGGAAACATCAACCAAATACATTGATTCAGGTTTTTTTGTGCAAGAAAGGCTGACGGTAATGTGACTTTTGATAATTCAATGCGGGATATTAATAATGTAAATACTAATTTCTATAAGTCAGTATCAATTTCAAAAAAAACAAAATGGTTTAGATGAGACTAATAGAATTTGGCTCAATTTAACTACTAATACTTCAAACGGAAGTTAAGCATTAGTAGGTTATATAATCAATTCTACTGATGATTTTGACCCGGAGTATGATGGATTAGTATATAACGACACACAACCGTATGCTTTATATAGTTTGCTGGGAAGTGATAAATTAGCTATTCAAGCTAAATCATTATTTTTTATTACAGATATAGTTCCTTTGGGGTATGCTATAAATGGTGCTGGAAATGCTACTATTGCTATTGATCATGTTGATGGATTATTTTCTGAAGAACAAAATATCTGTCTTGAGGATAAAGCTGACTGTGGTTCATGATATTAAATTGGTGCCCTATAATTTTATATCGGCAGCATGAACTTTCAATGATTGTTTTGGATTGCGTTATATAGACAAAATTTTAGGAATCATTGATTTTGAAGTGTTTAATAAGGCGGTGTTGGTTTCTAAAGATAAAAATGAATTTAAAAATGAAGTCTGGACTTGAAAATATAAAACGAATTACTGTTTTTGATTTACTTGAAAGAAAAGTGTTTGATAAGGATGCAGTAAACAGAAACGAATTTCAAACTTCAAATATTACGTTGAATAAGCAAACGATAATAGTAAAAGTTGGATTAACTAATGGTCAGGTAATTTCTAAGAAAATTATTTGTTAGAACAATCTAATCAACTTAAATTTTTATAATCCCATCCTTTTTTATACAGGATGGGATTTTTTTTGAATCCAATAAGTAAAAATTAAGAGATTCGGTCTTTGAATTATTTATGCTGAATCTATAGCGAATGTTCAATTCCTCAGGGTGTTTTATAGTATCAATATTCATAAATAAATATCACTAAAAGTGGGTATTGTATTACAATAGTAATGTATGTAATTTTATGATGTTCTTAAAATGAAATAATTATGAATTTTTTGTCATTCATATTGAAACTATAAATCCGATATAAATTTGATAGTAAAACTGCATTTTTCCGTTATTTTTCTTAGCCTTTTTTTTCTCAGTTCAATCTATTCCCAACAAGGGAAAGTAGATGTAGCGTTTAATACCTTCGATGATGGACTTCAAGGCGATGGCTTTGATAATACAGTTAGAACGGTTTCTTTACAAACTGATGGAAAATTAATTGTAGGAGGGGATTTTTTGAATTTTAATGGTGCTGTAACTCCGTATTTATGTAGATTGTTTTTAGATGGGTCTAAAGATACTTCCTTTGGATTAGGCTCAGGTTTTAACGGAAAAATATATTGTTCGTTGCTATTGCCAGATGGTAAAATAGTTTTGGGAGGATCTTTTACCGCTTTTAATGGTACAGCTGTTGGACGATTAATTAGACTGAATAATGATGGTTCTTTTGATGCCACTTTTAATACTACACTAGCTGCAAACACTGGGATAGTCCATAATGTTGCTTTACAAAACGATGGAAGCATAATTGTTGTAGGCAGTTTTACTAAATATAATGGAGTAAATGCGAATCATATCGCCCGGGTATTACCAAACGGAAACTTAGACACTTCTTTTGTTACGGGTTCAGGAACTAGCGGCTCAGCCGAAGAACTTCAGATTCAAATTGACGGTAAAATAATTGTGGCGGGCTCGTTTATTTCATTCAACGGAACTACCTGTAACAGAATAATCAGGTTAAATACCAATGGGAGCATTGATACTACTTTTGGAATTGGAACAAGTTTTAATGGAGACATTGGAGCTCTTTTGTTACAGTCAGATGGGAAAATTTTGGTTGGAGGCGATTTTACAATCTTTAATGGAACTTTAGCTAATAAAATAATTCGGTTAAATACGAATGGTTCTATTGACGGAAGTTTTATTTCCGGATCAGGATTTAGCACTGGTGGAGTAGATATTATCAAAGTAAATCCAGTTGGCGCCATAATGGTTGGTGGTTCTTTTACTAGTACTTATAATGGAGCCAATGTCAATAGATTAGTTTTGTTAGATCCTAATGGAGTTATCAGCCCAACTTTTGACATTGGTTCTGGACCAGCAACTGCAACTGTTTATGCCATGACTGACGATTTAAATGGCTCGTGGTATGTAGGCGGTTCTTTTTCTGTTTTTGATTCCCAAAACCAAGGACGACTTGCTAGAATTGATTTGATTGGAACCTTAGATATTGGGTATCTAACTGCTGGGGTGGGTTTTGACAATTCAGTTTTAAAGATTATTTCTTTGCCGGATAATAAGACGATGGCTTTTGGGAGCTTTACTAAATTCAATGGAGTAAGTGTCAATAGAATTGCTTGTTTGTTAGAAGATGGAGCTATCGATCCCACTTTTAATTCTTCAAGTATTGGAGCGAATAATATAATTAAGAGTGCTGTTATACAGTCAGATAATAAAATTATTTTAGTGGGTAATTTTACTAGCTATAATGGAGTTGCTGCTAATAGAATAGCTAGAGTATTATCCAATGGGGATTTAAATGCTTCATTTACAACTGGCATAGGGGCTGGCAATCAAATTTATGCTGTAGCACTTCAACCTGATGGAAAAATAATTATTACTGGAAATTTTACAACTTATAATGGTATTTCTTCAAATAGAATCGCTAGAGTATTACCTGACGGAACTCTTGATTCTGGTTTTAATATTGGTTTGGGTGCGGATGCTATAGTAGAAACAGTCTTGTTACAACCAGACGGAAAAATAGTTTTAGGGGGACGATTCACAACTTTTAATGGTGTTTCGTATAATAAGATGGTGCGTTTGAATACGGATGGAAGTATAGATACGGGTTTTGTTATTGGAATTGGTTTTGATAAATACGTATATGCAATTGCCTTGCAATCGGATAATAAACTCATTATTGGCGGGACATTTTTAAATTATGGAGGCGCTTCTGCAAAAAGATTAGTTAGACTGAATAGTAATGGTAGTTTAGATGTTTCTTTTACTTCAGGAACAGGTTTTAGTAACGGTGAAATTAGGACAGTTTTGGTTCAACCTAATGACCGATTGTTAGTAGGAGGAACTTTTTCTGGAACTTATAATGGAATTGCTGTCAAACGTATGGTGCGATTGCTTGCGACTGGCGTTTACGATGCTACTTTTTTAGTAAATTTAAACAGTACATTGTATAGTATTTGTTTTACTCCAAATAATAAAGTGATGATTGGCGGGAATTTTAATTCTATTTCCGGAATAACAAAACATCGTGTCGCTAGAATTAAATTATGTGTTAATAGTTCTATTTGGGATGGAATGGCTTGGAGTAATGGCTTGCCTTCAGCTGAAAAAACCTTGGTTTTTAATGGGGATTATTCATCGTTTACCTCTGCAAATGCATGTTCTTGTTCTATTGGAATAGGGAATTCTGTTACAGTTTCAAGCGGAAATACTTTAGGTTTAATTTTTGATTATTCAGGTTCTGGAACATTAGTTCTAGAAAATAGCGCAGCTCTTTATCAATCCGAAGATCAAATTATTAACACAGGGAGTATTCGAATGAAAAGAGAAACTACTCCAATTATTAAAACGGATTATACCTATTGGTCTTCGCCTGTTTCAAAGCAAAAATTGATTGATGTATCTCCCGATACACTTTCTGATAAGTTTTATTCTTTTGATGCTTCCGCAGATAATTGGCATAATGAAACACCAGCAAATGTTATGGGTTTAGGAAACGGTTATATTATCCGGGGTCCTGAAAACTATTCAACAATTATGCCTTTTATTCATGAAGCTGTTTTTTTAGGGATTCCTAATAATGGAATTGTCTCAGTTTCAATAGGAGCAACCAATACCTCAAATCTTATAGGAAATCCATATCCATCAGCAATTGATGCTGATGTTTTTATTACAACAAATGCTGGCGTCACAGATGGAAAAATTTATCTCTGGACTCATAATACTGCTATAACAAATAATGTCTATACCTCAGATGATTATGCTGTTTATAATTTATCAGGAGGAGTAGGAACTAGTGCCGCTTTGAAATTAGGGATAAATAATACGAAACCTAATGGTAAAATTGCATCCGGTCAAGCATTCTTTGTAACAAGTATTAGTGGGGGCGGAGCAGTCGTTTTTAATAACAGCATGCGTATTGCTGGAAATAATTCTAGTTTTTTTAAATCGAATGCAATAAAAAAACAAAATCAGATAAATATTGAGAAGGATCGAATCTGGTTAAATTTATCCAATGGCGAAGGAGCTTTCAAGCAAACTTTAATTGGCTATATAGAAGGAGCGACTAATGATTATGATGCCGGTTTTGACGGAGAAAGTTTTGACGGAAATGAATACATCGATTTTTATAGTATTAATAAGAATAAGAATTTAGTGATTCAGGGTAGGGCTTTACCATTTAATGAAACAGACGTTGTTTCTTTAGGTTACAGTACAACTATTGAGGGTATTTTTACAATAAATATTGATGCTGTTGATGGATTATTATCCGATCAGGTAGTTTTTATCGAAGACAAGTTAAGCAATACAATTTTTAATTTAAAAAACGGAAGCTATTTTTTTAATACAGAAATAGGTACTTTTAATAATCGTTTTGTATTGCATTTTACGGATAAAACTTTAGCTGTGAAAACGTTTAAAACAGAGAAAGACTCCGTTTTCGTGTTTAATAAGAGCAAACAAATACAAATAAATTCAACTGCAGAAGTAATAGATAAAATTATACTATATGATTTGTCAGGAAGAAAAATATATCAAAAAAACAATATAGATAGCATTGGGTTTTCGGTGCCAAATTTTGCTTCAAACCAATCAATTGTATTAGTGAAAATTGTATTACAAAATGGACATACAGTTAACAAGAAAATTATTTATTAAGAAAAGTAATGTATAAAAAACACCATCTACTACTATCAGATGGTGTTTGTTATGTGTTTGAAAAGTCTATTTTTCTTTATTGGATGCTTCAAGATTTCTCTCGATGCTATGTCCCGGTCTTGACCATTTTGGTTTTTCACCTAACGGAGCAAATTGTGAATTTTCTGCTTCAATGGTTCGAGGCTGTGAAACTTTTGTAAATGGTTTTTGAGGTTTTAAGCCCAGCATTTCAAACATTTTCATGTCTTCGTTTACATCTGGATTTGGTGTCGTCAATAATTTGTCTCCTGCGAAAATAGAATTGGCACCAGCAAAGAAACACATGGCTTGGCCTTCGCGGCTCATGTTCATTCTTCCGGCGGATAAACGCACTTGAGTTTCCGGCATGATAATTCGAGTAGTGGCTACCATTCGTATCATTTCCCAAATTTCTACTGGTTTCTCTTCTTCCATTGGGGTTCCTTCAACAGCAACCAAAGCATTTATCGGCACTGATTCCGGTTGGGGATTAAGAGTAGAAAGAGCAACAAGCATTCCTGCTCTATCTTCAATGCTTTCTCCCATTCCAATAATTCCACCGCTACAAACGGTAACATTCGTTTTACGAACATTTTCTATGGTTTGCAAACGGTCTTCAAATCCACGTGTTGAGATTACTTCTTTATAATATTCTTCTGAAGTGTCTAAATTGTGGTTATAGGCATATAAGCCAGCTTCTGCCAAACGATGTGCTTGATTTTCAGTGATCATTCCAAGTGTACAGCATACTTCCATGTCAAGTTTGTTTATGGTACGAACCATTTCCAGTACTTGATCAAATTCAGGGCCGTCCTTTACATTTCTCCATGCTGCTCCCATACATACACGGGAAGAACCGCTAGATTTAGCGCGTAAGGCTTGTGCTTTTACTTGGCTAACCGACATTAAATCATTGCCTTCGACAGCAGTATGGTAACGTGCTGCTTGTGGACAATATCCACAATCTTCCGGACAACCGCCTGTTTTTATGGATAATAAAGTTGAAACTTGAACAACGTTAGGGTCATGATGTTCTCTATGAATTGAAGCTGCTTCAAAAAGCAAATCCATCATAGGTTTATTATATATTGCGATAATTTCGTCTTTCGTCCAGTTATGTTTTGTGATGCTCATCGATACGATTTTTTGATGCACCAAAAGTAGTCAAATTGTTCTAAAGAAGCAATGCAATAGTATCTAAAAGCCAATAGCCAATGTTTTGCAGAGAATGTTAATCAGTTGTGAGACGGTTGTTCCAATATAACATGAGTAACATAGTGACAATTACTGAAGATGCAATCCCTTCAAATAGTAAACAAATGGAATACGTATTTACTGATGGATTCCCGCCAAACAGAAATGTTTTCGACAATGATTTTACATAAGAATCTCCGCCTTGCATGTGGCTGTAGGCTACTAATCCAATAATGCTTAAAAATACTCCTATCAATGATGTGATTATTGCTGCTATTGCATTAGCAATAAAAGTTTTTTTACCTTCGGAAACATTCATTTCAATAGTTTTGTCAACGCCATAAAAAACAAAAAACACGTTAACGATGCGTAAATAAAATAAATCAGCATAGCCTAATGCATTCATTAACAAAAAATAGAGTGTAATTCCAGCGAAAATAATACCTCCATTTACTAATTCTTTTGGTAGTTTCATTCGATTTGTTTTTAAAAGTTTAAAAACAGAAGGCCTATTTGAATTGTGTAAAGGTTTCTTTTTTTGACCTTTTAAAAAATAGGATGAAAAGTAAAGCTTATTATAGATTGCTGGTAAACACCCTCTTTTTTTGTGATTGAGCTTTAATTTTAATGTTTGTCTGAAGAGTAGCGACTTTCCCAGTATAATAGCAACATAAATGTGACAATTACGGCGGATACGATTCCTTCAAAAAGTAGAGAAATTGAATACGTCATCACAGAGGGATTTCCGCCAAATAGAAATGTTTTTGATAACGATCCTACATAAGCATCACCACCTTTTGAATAGCTGTAAATTATTAATCCAATGATGCTTAAAAAAACTCCTGTGAGTGATGTGATCAATGCCGAGACAGCATTGGAAACAAGAATGTTTTTACCTTCTGAAAAATTTGTTTTTAGCGTTCTATTGGTTCCGTAAAACACGAATAAGACATTAAAGAGGCGCAAGTAAAATAAATCAGCAAGGCCCAAAAGTTCCATTAACAAAAAGTAAATTCCAATTCCGAGGAAAATTATAAATCCATTGTAAAATTCTTTTGGCAGTTTCATATGAGTAATTTTTAGGAGAGTTAAAAATAATACGACTATGATAAAAAATACATTATACACCAAATTTACAGAAAATATGACAATATTTTGTGAAATGCGTTAAAAAATAATCTTACAGAAAGCTAAATTTTATTAAGGTAGGCCAGTGCGGTTTTTTCGTCTTTTTCTAGTTGTTCTTTTAAAAGAGCAAAAGACTCAAATTTTTGTTCGGAACGAATTCTATGCAACATGGAAACCCTGATTTTTTGATTGTATAAATCTTCATTGAAATCAAAATAATGGATTTCTATAGATTGATTTTGTCCATCAACAGTAGGATTGAATCCAATATTCATCATTCCAAAAACAGTTTTTTGATTGATGGTGCTTTTTACGATATAAACCCCGTTTTGCGGAATAAGCTTGTAGTTTTCTTCGATTTTTAGGTTGGCGGTTGGGAAATCAATAGTTCTTCCTAATTGTTTTCCTTTGGCAACAATTCCGGTAAGGAAATAATCATATCCTAAATATTCATTGGCCAAAGTCATATCTCCGTCTAATAATGCTTTCCTGATTTTGGTGGAACTCACGGAAATATCATTTATTTCCTGAACCGATATCTGTTCTACTTCAAAATCGTATTGTTTTCCAAAATCAATAAGGTCATCAATATTAGCAGTGCGATTTCTTCCAAATCGATGGTCGTAACCGATAATTATTTTTTGGATATGAAAGCGGTCTACAAGAACAGTTTTAACAAACTCTTCAGCGGTTAATCTCGAAAAAGCCTCATCAAAAGGATGAATTACAAGATTTTCGATGCCTATTCGTTCCAATAAATCTATTTTTTCGTCAATGGTATTCAGTAGTTTTATATCGGAATGTTCCTGTAAAACCATTCTGGGATGAGGAAAAAAAGTAAGTACTAAACTTTCGTAATTCTCATTTTTAGTTTTTTGTATTACTTTTTTCAGGATTTTTTTGTGACCAATATGAACTCCGTCAAAAGTGCCCAAAGTCAGGATTGTTTTTTTTGTGGAACTGAAATCGTTTATAGAATGAAAAATCTTCAAAGCAAATGTTTTATAAAAGTGCAAATTTATACTATCTATTTTAAAAGTAACGGTATGAGGAATTGATTTTCGCTTAGGTTTCTAAAAAAAAATGGCTTAAAAACCAAAAATAGGCATTTTGAAGCTAATAATTCATTTAATATATTAGGTATTGCATTGATACATTAATATAAATACTTTAATTTTGATGCTAAAATGTTTTCTAATCATGAGAAAAACTATACTATTCTTTCTTCTGCTGCTGCTATCTAGTCCAATAATCCACGCTCAGGATGTTTCTCCTTGGAAAAGAATCGAACAAAATAAGGGTGGGATTTCAAATAGAATTAGTACGATACCAAGTGCTGATAATGAATTGTTGTTCAAGTTAGACGAAGTTGCTATTAGACAATCTTTGGCGCCACTTCAGGAT
Organism: Flavobacterium esculini; assembly: GCF_048284325.1. Classification (NCBI taxonomy): domain Bacteria; kingdom Pseudomonadati; phylum Bacteroidota; class Flavobacteriia; order Flavobacteriales; family Flavobacteriaceae; genus Flavobacterium; species Flavobacterium esculini. The sequence continues at coordinate 44,620 of NZ_JBLVPI010000006.1, forward strand.
AAAACAGCAAATGGCAATAAAATTGAAATTTCTATTCCGAATATGAATGGTCTTTTAGAAAAATTTTCAGTTTGGGAGTCCTCTAATTTTGAACCGGAGCTGCAAGCAAAATATCCAGATATCAGAGCTTATAGTGGTATTGGAATTACAGATAACAATGCATCACTTTATTTCAGTTGCTCACCGCAGGGAATTCAAACCATGATTTTAAGGGGAGACAGTGGTTCCGAATTTATTGAACAATATTCTAAAGACAAAACAGTATATGTCCTTTTTAATTCAAAGAACAGAACCAAAGGAAGCCTGCCTTTTACCTGTAAAACCGAAGATGTAGCTTTAAACAAACAATTATTAAACAAAACGGGTAAAATTTCAGCTAGTAACAGAGTCTTTAAAACGTTAAGACTGGCTTTGTCTTGCACGGGTGAATATACTGCCTATTTTGGAGGAACTACAGCAGGTGCTTTGGCGGGTATGAATGCTACTATGTCAAGAGTAAATGGTATTTTTAATAAAGATTTAGCTGTGAAATTGAATATTATTACAAACAACAATCTCATAATTTATACTAATGCAGCCACTGACCCATATTCTGATGCGACAACTGGTGCTGGAGGAACCTGGAATCAAGAGTTGCAGAGTAATTTAACCAATACTATAACTGAAGGGGGTTATGATATAGGGCATTTATTTGGAGCTACAGGTAATGGCGGTAATTCAGGTTGTATAGGTTGTGTGTGTGTAAGTCCAACAGTTACTAAGCCACTAGCCAAAGGGAGTGCTTTTACATCACCGGGCGATGCAAAGCCGCAAGGCGATACTTTTGATATTGATTTTGTAGCTCATGAGATGGGGCATCAGCTGGGCGCAGAACACACATTTTCTTATTCACTTGAAGGAACAGGTGTAAATGTCGAGCCGGGAAGCGGATCAACCATTATGGGTTATGCTGGGATTACGGATTATGATGTTCAAAGTAATTCGGATGATTACTTTGCTTATGTAAGCATTAAGCAAATACAAGATAATCTACTAACAAAAACCTGTCCTGTCAGTACAGCATTAAGTAATAGCCCACCAACAATCAGTGCGGGTTTAGATTATACAATACCTAACGGTACGGCTTTTAAGTTGACAGGTACTGGTTCAGATATTAATGGGGACACTATTTCTTATTGTTGGGAACAAAATGATACAGCTACGACTACAAGTGGAGCAAATAGTTTCGCTTTACCGGCTAAAGCTGATGGTCCTCTTTTTAGATCGATCTATCCAAGTAGTTCGCCTATACGCTATATGCCTAATTACAATACGGTATTATCCGGTAAATTAACCACAGCTTGGGAATCAGTTGCTACAATTGCAAGAACACTTCATTTTACTTTGACAGGTAGGGATAATGCTGCGCTTGGAACGGCTCAAACGGGTACAGATGCAATGATTGTAAATGTCAGCGGAACAGTTGGTCCATTTGCTATTACATCTCAAAATACTGAAAATTTAAGTTGGTCTCAAGGAACAGCGCAAACAATAACATGGACCGTAAATGGTTCAGATGCTTTGGCTGGATCTACAAATATAAATATCAAGCTTTCTACTGATGGAGGTTTAACATTTTCTGCAATTTTAGTTTCGAATACTCCAAATGATGGTTCTGAAACCATCACGGTTCCAAATGTTACTGCAAAAAAATGTAGAATTTTAATCGAGCCAACAGCAAACATTTATTATGCGGTAAACAGTAAATTATTTGCTATTGGATATTCCGTTACTTCATCTTGTAATACGTATACTTTTACTACGCCTTTTGCAATACCGGAATCTGCTACTTATACCTCTAAAACAGTTAGTGTGCCGAGTTCGACTGGAACTATAGCAGATGTGAATTTTGCAGTAAGTTTTACTCATTCGTATTTGTCAGATGTACAAATAGAGGTGGTAAGCCCAGAAGGGACTACTGTGAAATTATTTGAAAGAAGTTGCGGAGATACTAATAGTAGCTTAACGCTGAATTATGATGATTTGGGAAGTGTACTTGCTTGTGGAATTACTACTGCTCAAACTGTAGCTCCATATGCGCCATTGTCAGCGTTTAATGGGCAAAATCAACAAGGAGTTTGGACATTGAGAGTTCGAGATGCTTATCTGGCTAATGTGGGGACATTAAACTCGGCATCGATAACCATTTGTACGGAAACCTTTACTTTGGCAGCACCTGATTTTCAAATCAATGATTTTGTCTTGTATCCAAATCCAAACAAAGGGAATTTTAATATTCAATTTGCCAGTATGTCATCAAATAGAGTGAAGGTACTAGTACATGATTTATTAGGCAGGAAGCTTTTTGAAAATGAATTTGAAAGCAAGTTAAATTTCGATGAAAATATCCAATTGAAAAATGTTCAGTCTGGACTTTATTTATTGACGGTGATTGATGGAGATAGAAAAGAGGTAAGGAAGATAGTGATTGAATAATCAAAATAAATTTACTAGAAAAGGGAAGCGTTTTAAAACGTTTCCCTTTTTTTATTTACCATTAAATGCGGTCATTGTGATTTCTAATCCGGCAGTTCCAAAAGATTTTATAATCTCTGAAGCTAATTCTAATCGCTCCGGAAGTGCTATTTTTTCAGTGTCATCCCAGTCTCCAAGGACATAATCAACTTGTTTTCCTTTTTTAAATTCATCGCTGATCCCAAAACGGAATCTCGTGTAGTTTTGCGTATTCAAGATCAGATTGATGTTCTTTAATCCGTTGTGTCCCCCGTCGCTTCCTTTTGGTTTGATGCGGATGGTTCCAAAGGAAAGATTCAAATCATCGGTGATTACCAAGATGTTTTCCAAAGGAATTTTTTCTTTTTCCATCCAGTATTGTACCGCTTTTCCACTCAAATTCATGTACGTGTTGGGTTTCAAAAGTAAAAAAGTCCTTCCTTTGAATTTATATTCGGCTAGGGAACCCAGTTTTACGGTTTCGAAATTGATTCCTTCTTTTCGAGCTAAAAAATCGACTACTTTAAAACCGATGTTGTGTCGGGTGTTTACATATTCGGCGCCAATGTTGCCGAGTCCAACTATTAGAAATTTATTACTCACGCTTTTTATATTGTTGTTTTTGTGTTCGTGAACCTCCGGTTTCATACAATCTGTAGTGTCGTCTGTTTTTGTTGATGTGAATAAATTTGAAATCCATTTTATCATGCTGCAAAAATAGACTTAATTAGATTCTTGAACTATTAGATTTTTAGAAAATAGGTATTGAAAGTGAAATATTTCTGGATAGCCCTGATGGGAGTGGCATCCTTTTTATCCTGAACTTGTTTCAGGATCCTGAAACAAGTTCAGGATAAAAAAGATAGAGCGGACAGCAGGAGGAGTGTTGTTCTGAAAATGGATAGCTGTGCTCCTAAAAATAAAAACAAGGATAATGAGATTTCTCGTTCCTGGAAATGACAAAATAAAGGTCAAAAAAAAAGCACCAGTTTTACAACTGATGCTTTCTTGAATGGTTGAAAAAATATTATTTTTTCTTTCCTTTTACAGGAGCTTTCGCTGCTTTTGCTGCCTCTTGAGCCGCTTTCATAGCAGCACGAGAAATCTTCACTTGACAAATTACTGTGTTGTCTGGGTGCATGATTTTGTAGTCTGGAGAAGCCACTTTAGTAACGTATAATTTGTTACCCATGTCAAGTGGAGTAATATCAGCCTCGATAAAATCTGGAAGATTTTTCGGTAGTGCTTTTACTTTAAGTTTACGTGTATTCAAACGTAAATCTCCACCAGCCATAACTCCTTTAGAGTTACCAACGATTTTTACTGGAACTTCCATAGTGATTTCTTTGTCATCAAATAATTGAAAGAAGTCAATATGTAAAATCTTGTCAGACACCGGGTGAACCTGAATGTCTTGTAAAATAGCGTTAAATGATTTTCCTTTTCCAAGATCGATCTCAACTGTGTGAGCGTTTGGAGTGTAAACCAAGTTTTTGAAAGCCATAACTTCTGCTGAGAAATGAACTGCCTGATTTCCTCCGTATAATACGCAAGGAACCAATCCAGCATTACGTAGAGCTTTAGTTGCTACTTTGCCCACGCTTTCTCTTTCTGATCCTTTAATTGTAATCGATTTCATTGTAAAAAAATATAGTTATTAAATAATATTACTTGTTAGGCTTCTAGCTTTTGGCTATCAGCATGACTTTAAGACATTGACTTCACGACTTATGTCTTACATTATAAACTTTCCACTAATGGAATTGTTGTGGTGCACCATGTGCATAACTTCGGCAAAAAGTGGTGCACAACTCAACACTTTTATTTTGTTTGATTCTTTCTTTAATGGAATAGAATCGGTAACTATCAATTCGCTCAATTGCGAGTTTTCTATTTTTTCGTAAGCGCCACCTGATAAAATAGCGTGCGTACAAATGGCTCTTACACTTAATGCTCCTTTTTCAATCATTAAATCTGCGGCTTTCGCCAAAGTGCCTCCAGTATCAATCATGTCATCCACTAAGATTACATTTCGGCCTTTTACCTCACCAATTAATTCCATGGTGTCGATAATGTTTGCTTCTTTTCTTTGTTTATAGCAAATAACTACATCTGAATTTAAAAATTTAGAATACGCATAAGCTCTTTTAGAACCACCCATATCAGGAGAAGCAATCGTTAAATTGTCTAAACCTAAACTTTCTATATACGGTATGAAAATAGTCGATGCAAAAAGATGGTCTACTGGTTTTTCAAAGAATCCTTGAATTTGATCAGCATGCAAATCCATGGTCATTACTCGTGTTGCACCGGCAGCATCTAATAAATTAGCTACTAATTTAGCTCCTATCGGAACTCTTGGTTTGTCTTTTCTATCTTGTCTTGCCCAACCAAAGTAAGGTATTACTGCGGTAATGTGTCTTGCCGAAGCACGTTTTGCTGCGTCAATCATCAGTAACAATTCCATTAAATTGTCGGCAGTTGGAAAAGTTGAACAAACAATAAAAACGCGTAAACCCCTGATAGACTCTTCGTAAGAAGGTTGAAATTCACCGTCGCTGTACTTCGACATGGTAATTTTCCCTAACGGAATTCCGTATTGCTCTGCTATTTTTTCTGCAAGATAGACACTTTGTGAACAAGCAAAAATTTTAGCTTCTGGTTCTAGGTGTGACATTTAATTTGTTGTTTTTATTCCGCTGCGCTCCATACAGTTCGGCTTTGTCTTTCGAATAAAGCCTTATGTTTGTATTTGCCTCGGGTGTAGTTAGTTGTGTGTTCCGTTTTTAGCGAGGTGCAAATTTATAAAATTTATTCAACTCTGAAAGGAAAATTTTAAGTATTTTTAGTTGAACATTTAATATTATTTTTTACATTTGCACCGTGTTAAAGGAATTGATGGTTGATTTAAACACAATCACCTCTTTTATTGCGTTTGAAGTAACTGTCGTTATTTCATGTCTAGCTAAGCCCGGATGGCGGAATTGGTAGACGCGCTGGTCTCAAACACCTGTGGGAAACCGTGCCGGTTCGACTCCGGCTCCGGGTACAAAAACCGCTTCGAAAGAAGCGGTTTTTTTGGTTTTATACTTTATCTTATTTATCTAAGCGATTCTGCTTGTGCTATTTTCTTTATATTTGTTTGGTACAGAAACAGCAGTTTATAAAACTTAACAAATTATATAGAGATTGATTGTGTGTATTTGTTATTCATATAAAAAGATGTTGGTAATTTATTATTAAATTAGAGCTGCATAAAATGTAAATTATGGTTGGTAGTATCAATGAAATATTAGACAAAAAAGATAAAATTATCCTTGGCACAATGTTATTATTTGTATTCAGCTTAATAATTTTATTAAGTCATTATGGCTGTTTTGAAAATAAATATAGAGATGCTATTTTGAATGAAGAATTTTCATCAAGAGTAATAAGTAAATATGTGAATGCTCATGAGCACATGACTCCAATGCTTAAACTTTTAAATGGAAGTGAAATGATAAACTATTTCCCAAAACATAAAGCAGAAATAATGATTGGAGATAGTTTAGTGAAACGAAAAAAATCGACAGACATGTTAGTTTTTAGAGGAGAAAATTGTTTACAGTATAAATCTCCTTGATAAATAGCTAGTATCAACAAAAGTTTAATTTTTTCTCTCATAATAATGGATTGATGTCAATCGGTTAAAAGTTTATTAGAGAGTTTAGTCTTAAATCGTGTAAAAATATTTCTTTTCTAGTTTTTAATCTCTTTTCAAACGTTTTTCATATAATTAACTAGCACTCTGATACTATTTTAACTACATCGTTATTTATATAAATTTATTTTTGTATTCTTGTAAGTGTAAATTAAACACTTAATTATGAAAAAAATAGTTTTGCTAGCATTATTGGCTGTATCATTGACTTCGTTTGCGGGGAAACCAACCGCTTATTATTTTGTCAATTCGGATAAAACAATAAAAATGGAATTTAATCTAACTTCAAGCAAGACGATGTCTTACAAAGTTTTCTTTAAAGACAAATTGGTTATCAATACTTCCGATTTGGGGATTATAAGAGAAGATGCCAATTTTTATACCGGTTTGAAAATAGTGACGGTTTCTAAATCTAAACCAATTAAATCAACCTATTCCATGTTGCAAGGGAAACGAAAACAAATTTCTTATGCTGCAAATCAATATACGGTGCGCTTACAAAACAGTACCGGAGAATCAATGGATATTATTTTTCAATTATCCCGTGATGGAATTGCGTTGCGATACCATTTCCCAGAAACCTCAACAGCAATCAAAAAAATAGTGGAAGAGAAAACCACTTATAATTTTGACACAACAACCAAAGCTTGGTTGCAACCTATGTCTAAAGCTAAAACAGGATGGAAAGAAACCAATCCTGCTTACGAGGAACATTATGCGATGGGTGTTCCCGTAAATACAAAACCAGCGATTGGAGAAGGGTGGGTGTATCCTGCTTTATTTAATTTGAATAATACTTGGCTTTTAGTGTCGGAAACAGGCTTATCGAGTAATTATTGTGGCTCCCGATTGGTGTATAACGATGCATCAAAAGCATTGCAGGTAACCTTCCCGCAAAAAGAAGAAGTTTTTCCTAATGGTGCTTTGAATCCAGAATCTAAATTACCGTGGTACACCCCTTGGCGAATAGTTGCCATTGGATCCTTAAAAACAATTACTGAAAGTACATTAGGAACTGATTTGGCTGATCCGGCAATTCCTATGGACACTTCCTTTATAAAAAGTGGTTTGGCTTCGTGGAGTTGGGTTTTGTTAAAAGACGAGTCTATTAATTATGAAACTACACTTAAGTTTATTGATTATGCTTCTAAAATGAATTGGGCGTATTGTTTAATTGATGCCGGTTGGGATACCAGAATAGGCGATGTTAAAATGAAGGAATTAGTGGCTTACGCCAAAGAAAAAAATGTAAAAGTACTGGTTTGGTACAATTCATCTGGATCATGGAATAGTACATTAGAGGAGCCTAAAAGCAAATTACTCACACATGCCGATAGAGATAGGGAGTTTTCGAGACTTAATGATTTAGGCATTGCTGGAATAAAGGTAGATTTTTTTGGGGGTGACGGACAATCGATGATTGCCTATTACCATGATATGTTAAAGGATGCTGCTGACCATAAATTATTAATAAATTTCCATGGCGCTACTTTGCCTAGAGGATGGCAACGCACGTATCCTAATTTAGTTTCAGCAGAAGCAGTCAAAGGGTACGAGTACATTAGCTTTTTTCAAGATATTGCTGATTTAGAACCAACGCATTGTGCGATGCTTCCTTTTGCAAGAAATGTTTTTGATCCAATGGATTTTACGCCAATGGTGTTAGATGCAGTTCCAAATATAAAACGAAGAACCACTCCAGCTTACGAATTAGCATTGCCTGTTTTATTCTTATCCGGAGTGCAACACATCGCCGAAATACCGGAAGGAATGGCCAAAATGCCCGCCTATGTTGTCGATTATCTAAAAGATATTCCAGCCAATTGGGATGACTCTAAATTTATTGATGGGTATCCCGGAAAATATATTGTAATGGCAAGAAAAAAAGATAACGTTTGGCATATCGTTGGAGTTAATGGAGAAAACACGACAAAAGAAATGGAGATTGATTTGTCTTTTGTAACCAATAGTAAAGGTTTTATTATTTCTGAAAATGAGAAAGGATTTCAGCAAAATGCAGTGTCAAAAAGCACTAAACTAAAAGTAACGATGAAACCTCATGGTGGTTTTGTGGTGAAGATATAGTATTATAAAAGGATCTTATTAATTCTAAAAAACCTCGAGAGTTTGTGCTTTCGAGGTTTTTTTTTGTGAAAAATTATTGTTTAATTCTATTTATAGGCAAGAGAATGAGTTTTTTCATATTGCAAATTTGTGTCTTGAAATTTGTCAGGAATGACAAAGAGATGATTTAATTTCTTTGCTGTATAAAAATAAACAAGCATAAAAAAGCCCGAAAGTGTTACTTCCGGGCTTACTAACTAATTCCATATGATAAACCAAACCATTCAACTTATTAATTATGGTATAGAAAAATAATCTATAATAGTTAGTGTCTTTTTATTAAATTTATTTTACTGAAAACTTAAATGTTGTTTTTGTTTTGTAATTCTCCCCTGGGCTTAAAACCGTAGATGGAAAATCTTTTTGATTTGGAGAATCTGGATAATGTTGCGTTTCTAAACATAAACCAGTTCTGTGCGCATAGGTCCCACCATTTCTCATTGGTAAAGTTCCGTCTAAAAAGTTTCCGGTATATAATTGTATTCCTGGTTGATCCGTGTATACTTCAAGCAATCTTCCGCTTCCTGCATCATAGGCAGAAGCTGCAAAACGTTCGCCTTTGCCTTGATTGTTTAGTACCCAACAATGATCGTAACCCAATCCTTTTTTCAACTGATCGTCTTTAGCTTCTATGTCTTTTCCAACAACTTTAGGTTTTCTAAAGTCGAAAGGCGTATTCGTTACATCGGTCAATTTACCTGTAGGTATTAAGGTCGCATCTACTGGAACTAATTTGTCAGCATCGATAGTTATTTCATGATCTAAGATTGGTTTAGAAAAATCAGATGATAAATTAAAATAAGAATGTTGCGTCAAATTCACGATTGTTTTCTTGTCTGTAGTCGCTTCATAAAGTACATCCAGGGAATTGTCGTTTTTTAGCGTGTACGTTACAAAAACAGTTAAGTTTCCTGGATACCCTTCTTCCATGTCTTTACTCACATACTTTAATTTCAAGGAAGCGCTATCGCCACCTTTTGCTTCAGCGGCAGTCCAAACGACTCTGTGGAATCCTTCTGGTCCTCCATGTAAGGCATTTGGTTCGTTATTGATAGCCAAAGAATATTCTTTTCCGTCCAAAGTAAATTTACCTTTTGCAATTCGGTTACCATATCTTCCGATAAGGGCTCCAAAATAAGGATTGGGTTTCATGTATTGTTCCAAAGAATTAAAACCGATAACAACTTCTTCTGAAACTCCCGCTTTGTTAGGCACTTTTAAAGATGAAATAATACCACCATAAGTAATAATATTTACTTCCATTCCTTTTTGGTTTTTCAGCGTGTAGCGATCAACTTGTTCGCCTTTATCCGTTTTGCCATATGCCGCTTTTGCTATAGATACTGAGTCTGTAGCTTTAGCTTCTAAAGCAGTTTCATCGGCTCCGGCTTTTTTATCTCCTTTACATTGAATACTCATACTTGCTAAACTCATAATGGAAATTCCATAAATACAACGTTTTACTATATTCATAATTTTAAATTTTTGGTGTTACATGCCATGTTGAAAAAGGTGGTAATACGCTTCGTTAGCATTGATTTTATCTTTAAAATCTCTGATAGTAGTTTTCTCATCGATAACAAGCAATTCTATTCCTGCAATATCGGCAAAATCTTCCATATATTCCGTGGTGATCACTTGGCTGTACACCGTATGATGCGCACCACCTGCTAATATCCATGATGTTGCTGCAATATCGAGGTTGGGCTTGCAATCCCATAAAACACGTGCAACAGGAAGTTTAGGCAAATCAGCCATAGGCGCTACTGCTTCTACTTCGTTTACAATCAATCTGAAACGGTTACCCATATCAACTAATGAAGCATTAATTGCATTTCCTGCAGCTACATTAAATACTAAACGAACTGGATCTTCTTTTCCTCCAATTCCTAATGGGTGCACTTCGCAAGAAGCTTTTGCATCAGCAATAGAAGAACAGATTTCTAACATATGCGAACCTAAAACATATGATTTTTCAGGTGTAAAATGATACGTGTAATCTTCCATGAAGGAAGTTCCGCCTTGGCTTTCAAGACCTACATTCATTACTTTCATTGCTCTAAGCATCGCTGCAGTTTTCCAGTCACCTTCACCACCAAAACCGTATCCATCAGCCATAAGGCGTTGTACTGCAATTCCAGGAAGTTGTTTTAACGAACCAAGATTTTCGAAAGTATCTGTAAACGCTTTGAAACCGCCTTCTTCAAGGAAAGCTCTAAGGCCTATTTCTATTTTAGCAGCTTCTACTAATGCGTCTCTTTGAGCACCACCTTTTTGAAGCGCTGGAGCTAATGTATAAGAGGCTTCATATACTTCAACTAGTTTGTTTATGTCGGAATCAGAAACTGTGTCAATATGTTTTGTAACGTCCGAAGAGTCGAAACCATTTACCGAAAAACCAAAACGGATTTGGGCTTCGACTTTATCTCCTTCGGTTACTGCAACTTCACGCATATTGTCTCCAATTCTGGCAACTTTTAAGTTTTGGAATTCATCCCAACCTAAAACTACTCTGGACCAAATAGCTAATTTTTTTTGAACGCGTTCGTCTTCCCAATGTCCTACAACCACTTTGCGCTTTTTGCGCATTCTTGACATAATGAAACCAAATTCTCTATCTCCGTGAGCCGATTGATTTAAGTTCATAAAGTCCATATCCATTGAAGCCCATGGAATTTCAGCATTGAATTGTGTGTGTAAGTGGCACAACGGTTTTTTAAGAATACTTAAACCGCCAATCCACATTTTAGCAGGCGAAAAAGTATGCATCCAAGCCACAATCCCAATACAGTTTTTGTTCGAATTAGCTTCTAAACATACATTAGTAATTTGAGATGGAGACTTTACCACATCTTTATACACGATTTTTACGGGTATGTGCGATGAAGCATCTAATCCTTTTGCAATGTGTTTTGAATGCTCTGCTACTTTTCGTAGTGTTTCTTCACCGTATAATTCTTGGCTTCCTACTACAAACCAAATTTCTTTTTGAGATATATCGATCATATTTTTTGTTTAATCGTTTATTTGTTTAATCGTTTAACTGTTCAATGTGTTGGACAATTACTGTCCGTAATACGAGTCTTTTCCGTGTTTACGTTCGTAATGTTTTTTTATTAAGGAATCTTTTAGTCTTGGTGCATTTGGGTTAATTAGTAATGTCAAGTGAGCCATTTCAGCGACTACTTCAAGAACTTTACTGTTATAAACCGCTTTCGCAGCGTTTTTCCCCCAAGCAAAAGGTCCGTGATTTCCAATTAGAATCATTTCAACTTCTTCGTAAGAAAGGTTTTTTTCTTTGAAACAATCCAAAATTTGGATACCGGTATTGTGTTCGTAATTTCCCTCGATTAGTGCATCACTCATTGGAGCTGCGCAAGGAATATCAGATGTTAAGTGATCGGCATGTGTAGTTCCAAAGATTGGGATGTCTCTTTGTGATTGAGCCCAAGCCACAGAATACGTAGCGTGAGTATGTGCCACACCGCCAATATTTGGCCAATTTTTATATAAATAAGCATGCGTTTTTGTATCCGATGAAGGACGCATGTTGCCTTCGATAATGTTATTGTCAAAATCTACAATAACAATGTCTTCCGGTTTTAAATCTTCATAAGGAACGCCGCTTGGTTTAATGGCGAAAACACCATTTTTTCTATCTACTGCGCTTACATTTCCAAAAGTATATACTACTAAATTCAATGCGTTTAATTGCATGTTTGCGTCGTAGCATTCTTGTTTTAAATCTTTATACATAGTGTTCTGGTTGTAGTTTTTTAAGAGACGGATCTGCAAAAGAACTTAATTGGTCATACGCTAACAACAATTTGTTGTAGGCTGCAACTTTATCTAATTGAGGGAAATATTCCCCATCAAAATCACTTCCCATTTTTTGACTGGCTTCAATTACATTAGGATAAATTCCTGCCGCAACTGCTGCATAAATAGCGGCACCTAATGCCGGTGTTTGATCCGAAGCTGCAATTTTAATAGGCTTGTTCAAAACATTAGCCAAGGTTTGCATGATATAAGGTGATTTTCTCGCAACACCACCAATTCCGATGACACTGTTTATTTTTACCCCTTCTTCTTCAAAACGGTCTACTATTTTCTTAGAACCAAAACAGATGGCGTTAACTAGTGATTTGAATAAATGAGGTGCTTTTGTGCCTAATGATAAATTAGAAATGGCACTTTTTATTTCCTGATTGGCATCCGGTGTTCTTCTTCCGTTAATCCAATCTAAGGCGATTGGAACACTTTCTGATAATGGGATTTTTTCTGCCTCTGCTGTTAATTTTATAATTAAATTATCGCTCATTTCTTCTTTTAGTTGCTCTTTTTGAGTATCAGTCAAAAGGGTAGAAGTAGCTAATAAATGATCTGTTGGCCACAGTAGTAATTCTTTATACCAAGCCAATAAATCTCCAAAAGCGGATTGACCAGCTTCTAAACCAATGAAACCAGGGATTACTGATCCGTCAACTTGTCCGCAGATTCCACGTACTGATTTAGTTCCTATTGCCTCTTCTGAAGCAATAATAATATCACAAGTTGAGGTTCCCATAACACGAACCAAGGTATGTTCTTCTATTTTTGCTCCAACAGCACCTGAGTGCGCATCAAATGTTCCAACAGCAATAACTGTATTTGTGGTAAGTCCCAATCGGGTAGCCCATTCTTGGCTTAAATTTCCTGCCACAAGATCTGATGTATAGGTTTCATCGTACAATCTTCCGCGAAGTGCCGCAAGATAAGGATGTAGTTTCCCCAGAAATTCTTCTGAAGGTAAACCGCTCCAGTCTTCGTGCCACATCGCTTTATGACCAGCTGCGCAACGGCTTCTTTTAAACGATTTTAATTCTTTATTGTCAATCAATAAATACGTCATTAAATCACAATGTTCCATCCAAGTGTAAGCGGCATTTTTTACAGCTTCATCTTGTTTGGCTATGTGCAAAATTTTTGCCCAAAACCATTCGGAAGAATAAATTCCTCCCACATATTTTGTGAAATTTTCTCCACCCCAATTAGCGGCAAGTTCATTGATTTCATTCGCTTCATTTATAGAAGTATGGTCTTTCCATAATACCATCATAGCATTAGGATTGTTCTCAAAGCCTTTTGTCAAAGCTAATGGTGTCCCATCTTTAGTAACTGGTACAGGTGAAGAACCTGTTGTGTCGATGCAAATACTTCGTATAAGGGAAGGATCTATAGTGCTGTTTTCAACAACATATTTTATGGTGGATTCTAATCCTTCGATATGATCTAAAGGGTGTTGACGAAACTGATTTATAGATGCGTTACAATATTCTTTATTTTTCCAACGCTTGTAGTGACAAACATTCGATGCCAATTCCTGCCCGTTTTCTGTATCTATTAAAATCGCTCGAACAGAATCTGTTCCGTAGTCTAATCCTATAACGTAATTTTTCATTCTAAAATCTTTTTAAGAGAGATGCAAATATAAATATATTTATTTTATAAGTGTATAAAAAACACTTAATTTAATTTAATTAGATCATTTTTATCAAAACATCAATAAAATAGTTGTTTATGAGTAAAAAAAAAAATAAATGTCAATAATACAATTATTATGTTGTGATTATTTCAACATTATCTTCAAAACGGTTACCGAATAGGCTGGAAGGTCCATTTTAGCTTTCTCTCCTTTCAACTTTAATTCGTTTTCTGTAGGGCTTATTTTTTTGGGATTAGCAAAAGAGTTTTCATCTTGTAAATTTGGACTTGTAAGTGTTATAACAGTTCCTTTTGAGGCTAATTTGCTTCCTTTTAAGTCTAAATTCACTTTTTGTGCCGTTGCAGCCGTGTTTACTAATTTTACGATTACTTCTTTGGTATTTACATCTTTTACCGCTGAAGCAAAAAGATTATTTTGTCCAATTACTGGTTTTCCGTCTTTTGTGATGGCTATTAAATCGGTTCCTTTATTAGTTGAAAATAATTTTTGCACGTAATAATTAGCGGAACCATAGGCTTCTAAATTGTTGAACCAAAGTAAATCCGGTGTCCATTGCCAAGCTTCTTCATGCGCCATCAATGGAGCATAGGAAGTTAGGTTCACCACCTCGGCGTTTCTTTCTAAACCTGTCATAAAAGCAGCTTCAGAAAACGCACATTCCCAATTGTTTTTGTTATCAGGACTTGCAATAGCCACACTTTGGGCAGCATATTCTCCTGCGAAAACTTTAGGCCCTTTTCTGTCGTATTTATCATAACGAGTTGCGTTTTCTCTAAACCATTGTGGGTTTTTATAATAGTGTTCATCTACGATTTCAGCATTTAACTTTTTAAGTTCCTGCATGCCATATTCAAAATAATCGCCTTCTGGAAATGGACCTGCACCTGACACGATGGTCATTTTTGGATATTTTGATTTTATGGCTTTTTCAAATACTTTAAATCTTTCGATGTATTGAGGTCCCCATTGCTCATTTCCAACACCAATAAGTTTTAAATTAAAAGGTTTTGGATGTCCCATTTCAGAACGGATTCTTCCCCAAGGAGTTTCAACCCCACCATTTGCAAATTCAATTAAATCCAACGCATCTTGCACATAAGGATCTAACTCATCCATTGGTACTAATTCTCCGGTATTGAATTGACATGCCATTCCACAACTTAAAATAGGTAAGGGTTGTGCGCCAAGATCTTCGGAAAGTTGGAAATATTCAAAAAATCCCAATCCAAAAGTCTGAAAATAGTCAGGTGCCGGTTTATGGTCAAATTCGGTATTCCATCGGTTGATTAAGGTTTCTCTTTTATCCACATCACCCACGGTTTTTTTCCATTGGTAGCGTTGTGCCAATGTTCTTCCTTCAACGATACAACCTCCGGGAAATCTCAAAAATCCGGGCTTCATATCATACAAAAGTTGCACGATGTCTTTTCGTAAACCATTTTTTCTGTTTTTCCAAGTGTCTTCCGGGAATAGGGAAATCATATCTAGATCGATTGTTCCTGTTCCTTCGAAAGTGATTTTCAATTGTGCTTTGGCTTCGGTTCCCGTAGCTGTAAGTTGAGCCGTATAATTTTTCCAGTCAGCAGCTGTGGGAACAATGCTGGTTTCGCCTAAAACTTTTTTGTTTTTATCAATAAACTGGATGATAATTTTTTTAATAGCGCCATTGTGATTCGCCGCTTTTAGAGAAAGATTATAATGAGCCTCTTTTTTTATTCCCATTCCTCGAAATCCTTCATTAATCATTTCAAATCCTTTGTCATTATTTACAAGAACCCTGCAAAAATTTGGATTGGTTTTATTTTCCAATACTTTAATGGTTGTTGCAATACCTGATTGTTCATTGAAAGAATGTTTGTCGCTTTTTGGCTGTTTCCAGCCCATTAGTGGCGTTTCAAATTCGAAAGAACGGTTTTTAATCATTTCAGCATATAATCCACCATCCGCGGCAAAATTGATGTCTTCAAAAAAGGCACCATACATCGTAGGTTGAATTTTAGTAATTGTATTGGCGATATTAACTTCGAGATTCGTTTTTTGGGCATTGACATATATACCATTCAGTAATAGGCCACAAAGGGTAATTTTAGTGATTAAATTCGGTTTCATTTTTTTATTTTTTTTAAAGTTAAGGTTTGAAGTTTCTTGAATTGAACTCTAAACTTTAATTGTTTTTACTATTTGGTCTTTATCTCTTTATAATCAATCCAATTTTTATTTTTTCTAACACCTTGTCAGACAAGATAGACTTATTGGAACTGATTTTAATTTTGTGATGAGGGTCATTTCATCTATTTTTAATTGCGTTATTGAACAATAGGCCATAAATTGGCATCCCATTTCAATTCTTTGATTTCTAATTTTGGTCTTCCATTATTCTTGGTTTCATAGGCATGAAAAATAATGTAGTCTTTGCCATCAAAAGTATAAGCGCTGTTGTGACCAGCTCCGTACCAGTTTTTGTCGCCTTGGATCAATAAAGATCCTCCTCCTTCATTTAATGGTTTTCCGTCTTTATCTACGTAAGGACCCGTGATGTTTTTTGATCTTCCAACCACTACTTTGTAGGTGCTTTTTTCGCCACGGCAACACAAGTCCCACGAAAGAAATTGATAATAATACCCGTTCTTTTTGAATATAAAGGGAGCTTCCAGTGCGCCATCTCCGGGATTAGTATCGGCTAATTCAAAAGTTCTTTTGCGCTTTGATATGGTAAACCATTCTTCTGGTTGAGCTACTGATTTTAAATCAGGATTTAATTTGACCATTTTTAAACCATCCCAAAAAGAGCCAAAAGCCAACCAAGGCGTGTTATTTTCATCGAATGTTAAATTCGGATCTATCGCATTCCACATATCACGGTTTGGAACTGATTGGATTACAATTCCGTGGTCTACCCATTTATAAGCAGGGTCTTTTGAATTTAAAGTAGTATTAGTTGCTACAGCTATAGCCGAAGTGTTTTTTGCGAAAGCAGAAACTGAATAATACAAATAATAGGTGTTGTTGTGAAATGAAATATCTGGTGCCCAAATGTGATTTTTGAAATCAGGTACGACTGAGTCAACCCAAACCGGTTTTTCTTTAAATACAGTAGGTTCCGGATTCCAGTTTTTCATGTCTTTAGAACTAAAAACACTAATTCCTTGTCCCGTACAATACAAATAATACGTGTCTTTTTGTTTAATCATCACGGGATCATGAACGGTAATGTTTTGTGACCATGAAGGAATTGTCATTGTCAGCACAAGCATGAAGAGCAGGAGATGTATTTTTTTATATAATTTCATATTTTACTTTTTTTAAACCATATCAGTTATTTAAGAAAATGTAAGTTTCTTCTATTTAATGCTTTTACAGCTATTTTTGATTTCAACTTAAATGGACTTATATTTCTTAGATGTTTCACTTTTTAAACCATGTAAGTCATTTAAGAAAATGTAAGTTTAGATGGTTTTATTAATCGTTTATTTTTAAGGTAATTACTGAAAACTGCGACTGAAAATTGCTTACTGCGTTATCCCTTCCGAAGTCATAATTACTCGTTTCATAGTTCCATCTTCATTGTAATACAAACGGTCCACACAAACGGATCTTCTAAAACTGCTACCGTTAGGCTGAGTAGCCCCATTGTGATAGATAAAATATGAACCCCCTTTGAAATCAATTATAGCTTGATGATTTGTATTCGAGTTTCCGGCTAGTTCATTTAAAATTCCTTTGTATTCCCATGGTCCTCTAATAGACTTGCTCATGGCATAGGCTATTTTTTCAGGAAATTGATAGGCGTAGGACAAATAATACCAATTGTTATGTTTGTGAATCCAAGGTGCTTCGGTATAATTGGGTAAACTGATGGTCTGTATTGGGCCGTCAAGTTCAATCATGTTAGCTTTCAATTTTGCATAATGACAAACAGTATTTCCCCAAAAAAGATAGGCTTGGCCATCATCATCAATTAGAACAGTTGGGTCAATATCATCCCAATCGATCTTGGTTTGTGTGGTCATGTCATTGGTAATAAGAGCCTTTCCTAAAGCATCTTTGAAAGGACCTGTTGGACTGTCGGAAACACCAACACCGATCGCTTTTCCATTGATATTTCCATGTGAAACGGTCACATACCAATAGAATTTTCCGTTGCGTTCAATAACTTGAGCAGCCCAAGCATCGGATTTTGCCCAAGTAAAATCAGTCACTTTTAGCGGTACAGGATGTTCTTGCCAATGCACCATATCGGATGAGGAATATACCAACCATTCATTCATTTTATAAAAATTGAAATCATTTGGTGCTTCATCATGTCCGGCATAGAGATATACTTTGTCTTTGTATACCAAAGCTGCAGGATCTCCCGTGTATTTGTCTTTGATAATGGGATTATTCATTGTCAAAGTTTGATTTGCATTTCCATTGGCGAAAGCCGTAACCTCATCTGGCTTTATGGTTTTGCAAGACGCAATAAGTACCAAAAGCGATAGGATGGAGAGTGTTTTTTTCATTTCTTTAAAGACGTTACAGCTTTTTACTGTGTTTGTTTTATCCAAATGCCCTCTCCTGTAAAGAAACAAGAGGAGCATTTTTTACTAACTAATCTAAATATTAAAAGAATCTATCAATCTATTTTTTTACCCCAAATTGGAACTCCCGCAGCGGTAAGTCCAGAATAAGAAATGGTTACTTTACGAGTGCTTTTTTCCCAGTCCCAAGCATCACTAACTTTACATTTTATGCCATTGACGATTAGTGTTTTGTTAGTGCTATCATATGACCAAGTTCCAGTAACTCCACCGCTTACTTTCTTGTCAGCGGTTAAATATATTGTAGTTGATTTTTGAATAACTGCATATTGATAATTCATGGTAATTTGCTCCCATGTTCCAATGAATGACGCGTCGCTAATGGAAGTTTCTGGAACTGCAGCATATCTTTCGGGATCAACTACAGGCCAGCCGTCTTCTGTCCATTTTATGGCGCGAATGTGTCCCATCATGATGGCATTTGATGCATTGATACCTGGTACATCCTTTGGCAAGCGAGCCTGAGAAGCATAGAACCATTGTTTGGTATCTGGATTTTGAAAAATGGAACAGTGCGCAAATCCAACCCATCCGGTATGGTTGTTAAATCCATAAGGATGCGTAAGCATTGGCCAAGCATCGGCTCCATTGCTTACATTGGCACCGTTGATTCCAAGATAAGGACCTGTAATACTTCTGGAACGGCAAACTCTGGTGTTGTAAGGAACATCTAAACCATCATAAGCCAAGAAAAGATAATAATATTGAGTGTCCGGATTGTAAATAATCTCTGGACCTTCGGAAGCTTGCCAACGACTGGTGGCACTTCGAGAAGCGATGCGGGTTCCGTAATCGCTTAACGTTTTTAATTGATCTGGTTTTCCTGTGGTTGGATTCAGTTTAAGTGCTGCAATACCCGAATGCCAAGAACCATAAATTAAATAATGTTCGCCCTCTGGAGTAACGGTAAAAGTAGGGTCGATGGCATTAAATTTGAAATAAGCATTTTCCCAATTTCTGGTACCTGTAAAAGAATACGGTTTTAATCCGTCTGGTTCAGAGCATACTACCATTCCTTTGTCAACCCAAACATTAGTGGCTAAATCGTCCGATTCTGCCAATCCAATAAAGGCTCTTTCTGACCACGAAGTGTCAAAATTAGTACCTGTAATTGGTTCATCTACCACAATGCTGTAATACATTCGGTATTTGCTACCTACTTTTTTGATGTAAGGCGCCCAATAGCCGTATCTAGGGTTTGCAATTGCTGGTAAAGCCGGAACCATACGAGCCCTTTTATTATTCAATGAATCTTTTACCCAAGCTGGTGCTGTTGTCATTGAAGGTCCCATGTATTCCCAATTTACAAGATCTTTAGAACGTCTGTAATGAAAATGCCCGTGTCCATCATGTGCGTTTCCATAAGAAGCATCTGTCTGGTACATATAATAATAATCGCCACATTTTTCGACAGAAGGGTCGTGTACATTGGCTAAATTCCATTGCGAATTAGAACCCCATGCAGCAATGGAGGAATAATTATCTGCATAAGTAGGTCCTGCAAATGTTGGTGTAGGAGTTGGTGTAGGCGTTGGTGTCGGTGTTGGAGCAGGGCTCGGACTGTCATCGCTACTGGAACAACTACTCACGGATAGTATCAATAAAAAAAGTACTAAATAGGGTACTAACTTTATAATGGAATTTGATTTTTTCATTTTCGTGTTTTTTATTTCCCTTCTAGAGTTACAACAGAAAAAGGAGGAATTGTTATTTCAAGTTTGCCTTTTTTAATTTCAAATCCTTTAAAAATTACGGGTTGAATTTTTGTTGGATTGTCAAATGTATTATGGTCTTGCAATTTAGTTGAAGTGATTATGGTTCCTGTAACATTTTTAATTCCAAGTTCTTTTATGTCAATCTCTATTTTATTTTCTTTTTTGGCGTCAATATTTACCAATGAAACATGCGTTAAGCCTTTGGCGTCTTTTGAAGCCGAAATATTTATGGCTGGTAGATTTTTGTCATTGAGTGTGTATAGAGGCGACTCAAATGTTAGGGGTATTAAAGTAGCGTCTTGGTGTACGCTATACATTTTCATTACGTGATAGGTTGGCGTTAACAACATTTTTGTTTTATCGGTAAGAATAACCGCTTGTAGTACATTGACGCATTGAGCCAAATTGGCCATACGAACTCTGTCTGCATGATTATTGAAAATATTCAGGGTGCTTCCCGCCAAAACGGCGTCTCTCATGGTGTTTTGTTGGTATAAAAAGCCAGGATTGCTGCCTTTTTCAACTTCGTACCAACCGCCCCATTCATCAACTACCAAGGCTATTTTTTTCTTTGGATCGTATTTATCCATAATGGCGGAATGTTTAATAACGAGTTCCTCCATTTTTAATGCTTGTGTCATGGTTCTAAAATAAATGTCTTCGGTAAAATCGACACCATCTCCTTTTTTGTCCCAATCAATTACGGAATAATGATGTAAAGCTACTCCGCCAAGCATATTACCTGGGATGTTTTTCATTAAGGTTTCAGTCCAGTTATAATCGGCACTGTTCGCTCCAGATGCTACACGCATTAAGCCTCCTGTGTTGGACCAATCTGACATAAAGGTGGCATATTTGCGGTATTCACCTGCGTAATAATCGGCTGTCATGTTGCCGCCACAACCCCAAGCTTCGTTACCAACTCCCCATATTTTTACTTTCCAAGGTGCTGTTCTGCCATTTTTAATACGCAAATCACTCATTGGGCTTTTACCTCCAAAATTTACGTATTGTACCCAATCAGCCAATTCTTGAACCGTGCCACTGCCCATGTTTCCGGCTAAATAAGGTTCGGTACCCAGTAGTTCGCATAGGTTTAAGAAATCGTGGGTTCCAAAACTATTGTCTTCGGTAACGCCTCCCCACCATTGGTTTACAATTGTTGGTCGTTCTTCTTTTGGTCCAATACCATCTTTCCAGTGGTAGGTATCGGCAAAACAACCGCCCGGCCAACGTAAATTTGGTATTTTTAAGTCTTTTAAAGCCGCTACAACATCATTTCGAACGCCGGCTGTATTGGGTATTTTTGATGTATCCCCAACAAAAAAGCCTCCATAAATAGATCTTCCTAAATGTTCTGCAAAATGTCCGTAGATATTTTTATTGATAGTAGGTGCATTTGCAGTACTTTTTATAGAAAGTACTGTGGTTTCTTTTTGTGCAACCATAATTTGAGTGCAAAAAGTAAAAACAAGTAATAGTAATGATGCTTTTTTCATGTTGTCTTTAAGTTATAATATCACATGGTAAATTTTACCATGTGATATTAAAGTATTAACTAATTCAAATAAATAATATTAGTATCCGGTATTTTGAATTGAACCTGGATTGTTATCCATTTCTAATTGTGGTATAGGAAAGTATTCTCTTCCTGTTGCATAAGAATTAAATTCAACATCTCTTGATTTTAACCATGCTAATTTTACTGGATCTTGCAACCAACCCCAACGACGAATGTCATCAAAACGGTGTCCTTCTAATGGGAATTCCAAGAATCTTTCGTGTCCAATTTGATCTCTCATGGTTATTTGTGACAATCCTGGTTTTGCAGTAGCTAAATTAGGCAATCCTACACGAGCTCTAACCATTTGAATGTACGTATAAGCTCCTGGAGTATCGCCAGTTTCGTTTAAACATTCGGCATACATTAACAATACGTCAGCATAACGTAATAAACGCTCGTTTATTCCTGAACGCCAGTCAAATTCGTTTGCATACGCTCCATCAGAATTTTGATATTTTCGGCAAAATAAATCATTTAAATCTGCTAAATTTCCTGCATA
Organism: Flavobacterium esculini; assembly: GCF_048284325.1. Taxonomy (NCBI): domain Bacteria; kingdom Pseudomonadati; phylum Bacteroidota; class Flavobacteriia; order Flavobacteriales; family Flavobacteriaceae; genus Flavobacterium; species Flavobacterium esculini. Next base: position 66,780 of record NZ_JBLVPI010000006.1, read on the forward strand.
AACAGTAGCGAAATTTTGTCCGTAAAGTTGCATTCCACCTGGTTTGTTATAGAACATAGTGGCATCTAAACGTGGATCTGTTGTATTTGCCGTAGTTTTTTCGTCATGGAACTCATTAAATAATGTTCTTGTAGGTTGTACATCTGTCCATCCAAAAGCTCTAGGTCCATAGGTAATGGCTCTTGCTGATGTTTTTCCCCATCCTGTAGCTGGAGCACCACCCCAACCTAAATCAACACCACCTGCACTTCTGCTGAATTGTACTTCGAATAGTGATTCTGAATTGTTTTCGTTAGTGTCAGTAAAGTTATCACGGTAATTAGAAACTAAAGAGTAAACTCCTAAATCGATGACTTGTTTGAATGCAATTTTTGCATTCGGGAAATCTTTGGTAAACAAGTATGCTTTCCCTAAATATCCTAAAGCTGCTCCTTTTGTGGCACGTCCTTTTTGACCTGCATCTAAACCAGTAACATTAGTGTAAGAAGTAGGAAGTAAATCTGCTGCTGCTTTAAAATCAGCAATAACTTGTTTCCAACCTTCAGCTTCTGTTTTTTGAGGATAGAAAGCAGCAATTTCTGTTGGTAACGGTACGTTTTTAAACATATTTACCGCATGAAATAAATACAATCCTCTCAAGAAATAGGCTTGCCCCAAAATTCTGCTTTTAAGAGCTGTATCGGTCATGTTGATGGTGGCTACATTGGTCAAAACTTGATTAGCACGGTAAATTCCCTGATAATAAGTTTCATAAGCCCAACCATAAATAGCAGAATTTGAAACATTCGAGTTGAAACGACCTACATTGTACATCGCATCCCATGGACTGTTACTTCTGGAATCATCCCCTTTTAAGTCTAATAATAAAGGAGTACTTCGCATGTAAGTACCATCAGTTAACAAACTACCATAAGCGGCATTTACACCTTCTATAGCGTCTTGATCATTTTTCCAGAATGAATCTGCAGCATCATTATTAGGGTCAAGCTGAATTAAATCTTCATTGTTGACACAACTTGTTGTTATAACTGCCAGTGAAAAGAAACCAGCTAGATAATTAAATATTTTATATTTCATTTTGATTCGTTTTAATTAGTTTGGTTGTTTTTAAAAATTCACTTCAAGTCCTAAAGAAACAGTTCTAGGATTTGGGAATGAACCACCATCATATCCTCTAGAGAATGACCCGTCGTTGCTATTAAAATCAGGATCACTTCCTTTATATTTACTAATAGTCAATAAGTTTTGCCCATTTACATACACTTTTGCTTTTTGAATAAAACTTTTAGAAGAAACCGGAATTTGATATCCAATTTCCATAGTTTGTAGTCTTATATAGTCTCCATTTTCTATGAATCGATTAGAATCTCGGGTGTTAGCGTTAGGATCTCCGATAATAGGACGAGGTACGTTTGTATTTGTATTTGTAGGTGTCCAGTAATTTAGCATGTCGGTACTATGATTACCATATTGACCTGACATTAAATTGCGGTATATACTATTGAAAACTTTGTTTCCTCCAGCACCTTGCCAAAACATGGCGATGTCCCAGTTTTTGTAAGAACCACTAAAGTTAAAACCGTAGCTGTATTTAGGAATCGTTATACCTTGAAATGTTCTGTCAAGATCACTGATCATACCGTCGCCATTGATATCTTTGAATTTGATGTCACCCACTCCTGCGTTGGTTTGTGTTGGTGATGCAGCAAGGTCTGCAGCGTTTTGAAAAATACCAGCGGTTTCATAAGCAAAAATTTCGCCTATAGATCTACCTACTACTGTTTTTGAAGCAGCACCATAGATTGGATTCCCATTGATACCAATTTGTAATACTTCATTTTTCAACGTTCCTATATTGGCAGATATGCTGTATTTGAAAGCATTATCGTTGTTGTTGTAGGTTGTAGAAAATTCAAGTCCTTTGTTTCTCATTGCGCCGGCATTTGTTCTAATAGATGCTGGGAAAGCACCTGTAGAAAACGGTAACGGAACATCAACCAATAAATTTGTAGAATTTTTCACAAAATACTCTGCCGTAAATTGCAGGTCATTGTTGAACAATCCAAGTTCAAGGGCCACATCGGTTGTTTTTACATCCTCCCATCGTACATTTGGATCTAAAGAAGCTACAACTGTTGTGCCTGGAGCCAATTGATTATTAAAATCATACCCTGCAAAACTATTGATTGTTGTCGCGAAAAAATACGGAGGAAGAGTATTGTTTCCTAATTTACCATAACTACCTCTTAATTTGATAGTGTTTACCCATTCAGGTAAGTGAATAAATTTTTCGTTGCTTAATTTCCAAGCTCCTGAGAATGAGTAGTTATTAGCGGTATTGTTTTTTTCGCTAAAAAGAGATGTTTTGTCTTGTCTAAAGTTTGCTTGCAATAAATAACGATCATCATAAGAATAATTAAGTCGGCTTATGTATGATTTACCAGTTATAGTTACATTACTTTCTCCTGTACTGGTATCATCTGCATATTGTAGTTTGCTTATTTCACCAGCATCATAGCCTACACCTCTTGACCAGTGGTTGTAAGAATCGTTGCGTTCTTGTACCCAACCAGCCAAAATATCAAATTTATGTTTTTGGATGTCTAATGAGTAGGTTAATGTGTTGTTAAAGAATGTTTTATCATTACTGCCTGTTGATACATCTAATGAAGCTTCTTCTTTGGTAGTAATATAATACCATCCTAAATCACTTTGTGGAATGTACCTTCTGTTTTCATAATCTAATCGGTCAAAACTGGCATCCATTTTATATTTTAATCCTTTTACAATTTCATATTCTCCCCATACATCTCCAATAAAACGGTTTCTTTTTCCGTTATTTTCGATTAAGTTATTGAATCCGATAACGTTAAGGGATATCGCTCTTTGTGTTAAGTTGGTTGTACCTCCGTAACCGCCTAAACGGTTTGCATCATAAACCGGCATTGTAGGAATTGCACCAACTAAAGCACCAACTGCATTTTCTCCTACATAACTGTTAAAATTTTCTTTGTTAGATTGGGTATATCCTATTTTAGTACCGTACTTGAATTTTCCTTTTTTTCCATTCAAATTCATATTCATAGACAATCTTTCATAGTCTTGAGGAGATTTGATATAACTGCTGTTTTTGAAATAATCCATATTCATATTATAGGCTAATTCTTCAGCCCCACCATTAAACGCTAACGAGTGGTTTTCTATAATGCCAGTTTCATAAGCTTCTTTTTGCCAATTGGTATCGACATTATTAATATAAAGTGGATTTGTAGGGTCGTTTCCTGGAGCTACACTTAATCCTGCATTTTTTTCTGCTGCGCTGGTAATCGTTTGGTATCCTACTCTATCAGTTACATCCCATCTTTTAGCCACATTTTGAAAACCAACAAGAGATTTATATTTGATATTTAGTTTTCCTGCTTTTCCTTTTTTGGTTGTAATAATAACAACACCATTAGCACCACGAACTCCATAAATAGCGGCCGATGAAGCGTCTTTCAATACCTGCATTGATTCGATATCCCCCGGAGCGAAATCAAATGGAGAATCTACAATCATACCGTCAATTACAAAAAGAGGATTGTTGTTTGTAAATGAGTTAAGCCCTCTAATTTTAATATTTACAAACCCGCCCGGTTCTCCAGAAGATTGTACCGTTACACCAGCTACTTGTCCCTGAAGCATTTTTGCGGCATCATAGGTTACCGTTTTTTTTGCGGATTCCATATTTACAATACCAACTGATCCAGAAAGGTCTGATTTCTTTTGTGTTCCGTACCCAATAACAACTACTTCATCGAGTTTATTCAAATCATCATTTAATGCTATGTTTATTTGAGATTTGTTTCCAACAGTAATTTCTTGATTTGAAAATCCTATGTAAGAAAAAACAAGAACATCTTTTGATGTGGCTTTTATTGAATATTGTCCATCAAAGCCAGTAACTGTTACGGTATTAGTACCCTTTATTGAAACATTTACACCAGGTAAAGACATTGCGTCTTTTGTTGACGTAACGGTTCCTGTAATGACCTTAGCTTCCTGAGCAGAAAGAGTATAAGTAGAAAATAACATAACTACTATTGCTAGTAGCCATTCTTTTCTTGGCAATAAAAAATTGCAATAGAAAAATAATCGTTGGTTTGTTTTCATTCTGTTTTGTTTTGGTTAATTTATAAGTGTGTATTTTACATTTGTAAATTTAATTAAAAAATATCTATAAAAACAAATTAATCTGGTAAAAAAAGCACCTAAAAAAAATATATCTCATAATTTAAGTGTAAAAATAACACTTAAACATTGTGATTTTTTTAAAAAAAAGCAAATTTTCACAATTACTTTATGTAAAATTTACGCTTTGTTTCAAAAAACCAACAATTATATAAAAAATCACCTTTCTTAATTATTTTAAAAAAAAACTAGAATAGTTAATTTTCAAAGTGTTTTTGACTTAGAAACTAGATTTATATTGTGAAAAAAGCCTTGTTTGTAGTTTACTCGTTTAGTTGAAGAGCCAAATTATGCAATAATGAATGGGATAAAATTATCTTAATCGATTGATATTGAAAAATGTTAGATTTAATCTATTTGTAATTTCAATAAAAGAATTCTGTTTTTAAGAATTAAAAGCAGAATTTCATTATGAAAGTAATCGGAATAATGCAACGTGCTATATTTAATAGAGTTATAGTAGTTCATTAAACGAATTTGAGTTTTATGTTTAGGTCTTTCAAATTACTAAGTGTAAAATCCACATTAATAAAATTATGAAACCTAAAAGGAAGTTTATATATTTACCCTAAAAAGCTTAGTATGTTAAATAGTTATAGTTCTGCTGACAAGGTTTTATTAGCAGTAGATTGTATCATTTTCGGATTTGATCATGAAGGATTAAAAATACTTTTAATTAAAAGAGATTTTGAACCTGAAAAAGGGAAGTGGTCTTTAATGGGGGGATTTCTTAGAAAAGATGAGGTATTGGATAGTGCAGCTATTAGAATACTTGATAACTATACTGGACTTCAAGATATATACATGGAGCAATTGTATACGTATAGTGAAATAGATCGGGATCCAGTAGAAAGGACCATTTCGGTCGCCTATTATGCTTTGATTAATATTGAAAATCATAATGCCGAACTGACTCAAAATTATCATGCCCAATGGTTTAGTGTTGCTCAAGCTCCGAAACTAATTTTTGACCATGATTCTATGGTACAACATGCGATTAGAAGATTGCGGTATCGAACCTCTATAAAACCAGTTGGATTTGAACTTTTACCGGAAAAATTCACGATGCGTCAATTGTTGGAATTATACGAAGCTATTTTAAGCAAAGAACTGGACAAGAGGAATTTTATCAGTAAGATAAACTCGTTAGATATTCTTGTAAAATTGGAGGAGAAGGATATGATGTCTTCAAGAAAAGGTTCCTATCTATATACATTTGACAAAGAAAAATATGATGCAAAATTATTGAATGATTTTGTTTTGAACTTATAAATAGTTTTAAGTTTTTAATTTGAAATCAACTTTTTGATAAGAAGGTAGTTTCATTATTTCAGGAAATAAAAAAGGAAGGCTCGATTATGAGACTTCCTTTTTTTGTGTAATTAAGTAAAAAATGGGCAGAAATAATGGTATTTTTCTTTGATTTACTACAATTTCAAGATTTTAGATTATTTCCTATGAATTAAAACTACCATACTATATAAAATGGCTGAAATAGGATAGTTCTAAAAGATTAAAGGGTTATGAATTAACTATTCCCTTTGTTGTAATCTGCTAAAAAAGTTGCTAAACCACTATCGGTAAGCGGGTGTTTTAATAGACCTTCAATGGCACTCAACGGACCCGTTATTACATCGGCTCCAATTTTTGCACAATTCAAAATATGCATGACATGGCGTACTGATGCAGCCAAAATTTGTGTTTCATAACCGTAATTATCATAAATCAATTTGATTTCAGCAATTAATGCCATTCCATCAGTAGAAATATCATCTAACCGGCCAATGAAAGGGGATACATAAGTGGCTCCGGCTTTTGCGGCAAGCAATGCTTGACCTGCAGAAAATACTAAAGTACAGTTGGTTCTGATTCCTTTGTCCGAAAAGTATTTTATCGCTTTTATACCTTCTTTAATCATCGGAATTTTTACCACGATTTGAGGGTGCAAAGCTGCTAATCTTTCTCCTTCGGCAATCATTCCTGCTAAATCAGTTGAAATCACTTCGGCACTGACATCGCCATCCACCAATTCACATATTTTGACGTAATGAGCAATAATATTTTCAGCTCCCGTAATTCCTTCCTTCGCCATCAGCGACGGGTTAGTAGTTACGCCGTCTAGGATTCCTAAATCATTGGCTTCTTTTATATCTTTTAAATTTGCGGTATCGATAAAAAATTTCATATCTTTTTATTGTTTAGTTTTTGGTTGTTTATTTATTTTCTTCAATATATTTAAGAATCGCTGCGCAAGCATGTTCACTTGTAAATCCGAATTTTTCGTCCAAAACAGTTGCGGGAGCTGAATAGCCAAAATGATCCAATCCAATCACTTTTCCACTATCGCCTATCAAGCCTTCTAGATTTACCGGAAGTCCGGCTGTAAGTCCAAATACTAATTTTCCTTTTGGAATAATACTGTCTTGGTATACTTTTGATTGCTGTATGAATAAGCCTTCGGATATAATGGAAGCTACATTTATTTTTAGTTTTTTATCCTTTTCTAATATAACGGCTGCTTCTAAAAGTGTGGCAACTTCTGATCCATTTGCGATTAAAGTAATGTCAGGATTTTGCGTAGATTTCACTAAATAACCTCCTTTTGTAGCTTCGGTTGCCTCTTCGTATCTTGACGTTCCTTGCGCAGGAATGTCTTTAATATTTTGTCTGGAAAGAATCAGGCCTGTTGGTGTTTTAGTATTGTTTAAGGCCATGTTCCAAGCTACCGAAGTTTCTATTGCATCGGCTGGGCGTAGCGCCAATAAACTTTGGTCTCCAGAATGGTTTTTTATTTTTTCCATTAAACGGATTTGTGCTTCTTGTTCAATAGGTTGGTGCGTTGGTCCGTCTTCACCCACTCGGAAAGAATCGTGCGTCCAAACATATTTTACCGCTAGTTCTTGAATTGCTGCTAATCTAATGGCAGGTTTCATATAATCGGAAAACACAAAAAATGTTGCCACTACAGGGATAACACCTCCATGAAGTGCAATTCCATTGGCAATAGCTGTCATAGTCAGTTCTGCAACTCCAGCTTGTAAGAAGGCTCCACTGAAATCATTTTTTTGTAATATGGATGATTTTTTTAGAAAACCATCTGTTTTATCACTGTTAGACAAATCTGCCGATGAAACAATTATGTTTTCCACGTTTTCTGCTAAATACGCAAGTACTGCTGAGGAAGCATCTCTTGTGGCCGCATTAGGTTTTTGGATCACACTGCTTAAATCTAATTCAGGTAGTTTTCCGGACAAAAACAAATCTATCTTTTGAGATAGTTCTGGATTTTCTTTTCTCCAACTTGCTATTTGAAGTTTTTTATAGGCTGATTTTTCCGCTTTTATCGCTAGTATTTTGGCATAATGCGTTTCAACTTCTTCAAAAATGGCAAATGGATTTTCAGGATTTGCATTTAGATTGATAAGTGTTTTTGTGTAATCTGCTTTGGTTTCACCAATTGGTTTTCCGTGGAGTTCACATTCACCTTCATACATGTCGCCGGTTGCAGTAACAGTACCTTTTCCCATAATTGTTTTTCCAATTATCAAAGTCGGTTTTTCAGATTCTTCATGGGCCTCATGCAGCGCTTTCCTAATTTGCTCATGGTCATGCCCGTCTATAGTTATTACATTCCATCCCCAAGCTTCATATTTCATTGCTGTATTTTCAGAGGTGACTTCATGGGTCATAGAAGAAAGCTGCACATCATTAGAATCATAAAACATAATAAAATTATTCAATCCTAAATGTCCTGCGATTCTTCCTGCTCCCTGAGAAATTTCTTCTTGTACACCACCATCGGTAATGAAACCGTATATTTTATGATTGAAGAGTCCTTTAAATCTTGCATCTAAAAATTTTGCTGCAATTGCTGCTCCCACACCCATAGCATGCCCTTGTCCAAGAGGACCTGAAGTATTCTCAATACCTCTGAGTACATCTACTTCTGGGTGGCCAGGTGTAGCAGAACCCCATTGTCTAAAATTTTGAAGATCTTCTTTTTTATAATTACCCAATAAATAATATTGAGAATACATTAATGCTGATAAATGCCCAGCATCCATAAAGAAACGATCTCTAAAAGTCCAATCCATTTCTGTAGGATCAAAATTCAGATATTCAGTGTACAAAATATGCATGAAATCGGCACCGCCCATGGCACCTCCTGGATGTCCTGACTTTGCTTTTTCTACCATTGAAATGGCAAGTGCTCTTATATTATCAGCTGCTAATTGGTCTATTTTTTTATTCATAATTTAATTATAATAGTTTCTTGTAATTAGAAAAAATACATGATTCGTTTTTTATTGTAATATTGCAACATAAAAATTCTAAAGTTTCTAAATCATTTTCAAATGGTTTGGCTCTGAAATGGTTGGTTTAATATTAAACATGCTAATAGCTTTAAAAAAGTATTGTTGTGTTTGATTATTTGTACCAGTCATTTTTTAGTTGGTCAAATAAAATGCTGTTTTTTAGTGTTTAACGTAGGAATTAATAATAAGTGTAAAAAATACATTTGCAAATATATATAAATTTATTCTACAATAACAAATAAATTATTTTTCTTGCTTTTTTAAATTAGAGCCATATTTTCTTTGCCAATAAAAAATGGTATTTACAATTTTTTAAAATTATGAATACCAATATGGGAATTGTTTCTTATAAAGAATTCCTGATAATCAAGGCACTCTTGTTTTCAATTTGTTCTTTTTTTCCTTTCAGAATCATCTCAGCTAAAATTTTTCCCATGGCTACAAAATTTGTTGAAATTGTGGTTATACCATTTTCGACAATTTTTTTTAATGGACTTTCATTATAGGAAATAATGCCAAAATCTCTGCCTATTTTTAGGTTTTGAAGTTTTGCTTTTTCGATTACAAGAACTAAATCCCTATCACTCGGAATGATATAAACTTCGCCTTTTTTTATTTCGCGATTCTTAAATTCAGTAATTACTTCATAATTAAAAGCGTAGTCTTTGCAAAAATTATCGAAACCCATTTTCATGCCTAATGGTTCCCTGAATCCTGGAAAAATCATAATCAGTTTTTCGTATTTGCTTAATTTAGATTTTCCTTTTAGTAACCCGTTATAAATATCTTTTTTATGATTCTGGTAAATAGCGGGATAGTCTTTTAATTCGGAATTGGTTTGATCTAATATGATTACTTCATTTACTGGTAGGGTTTCTATAATTGAAGCTGCTTCAACTAGGTTTGTAGGCATTATAATATATTTTGTGTAGTTGCCATTACTGTCATTTATTAGTTTTCGGAAAACTTGAATGTTAAAATGGTGAAAGAAAATATCTACTTGAACGTCTTTTCCAATGTTTTCTAAAAACGAATTGTAAAGGTCTTCCTTGAAAATATTTAGTTCTTCAAAAAGTAAAAATATCCGTTGTTTTATTGTGACTTCCGTGCTTTTTATATAGTATCCTTTTCCAAGAATAGCATAGATTATGCCTCTTTTTTTCAACTCGTCATAGGCTTGTAAAACAGTATCTCTGGATAATGAAAATTCGAGACATACTTTGTTTATAGAGGGGAGCTTTTCATCCTTTTTTAAATAACCATCTTCTATGGTCTTTTCAATAGAAGAAATGATTTGTTTGTATTTTGGGATACCCTGATTATTTTGAACGGTTATGATTTTCATAAAGAAATGGTTTTTGCAAATATATTAAAAACTGGTAGGTACTGGTATGTTTATAGGCGTAATTATTTTACTTTTGGTTTTTCATATTTCATAAAAAAATAATCAAAATAAAATACATATCACATTTTATGACTGAATCTGTAATGGAATTGTTTGGCTTGATGGTTGATGGCGAAGCTGTTGATTCTTATGAATTAACTAACAAAAATGGAATGCAATTGAAGGTTGTTACTTATGGCGCTACTATTACATCATTGAAAATGCCGTTAAAAAACGGTAAAATGGTAGATGTAGTTTTGGGGTTTGATACTTTAGAGGCCTATATAAAATCATTTGATTTAGAAAGTGCTCCTTATCTTGGGACAACTGTCGGCAGGTATGCCGGAAGAATAAAGGATGGTACTTTTAGTTTGAACGAAAAAAAAATCCATTTAAATAAAAACAATAATAATCATTCGTTGCATGGTGGAAATACAGGGTTTAGCCAAAAAAAATGGAAGATTGAAAATGTAAATGAAGGTAGAAATCCATCAATAACGTTGTCGTATTTCAGTCCTAATAATGAAGAGAATTATCCAGGAGATTTATCAGTTATGGTAACTTACACTTTATCTGAGGAAAACGAATTGATTATAGCATACAAAGCAAACACTACTCAGGATACAATTGTGAATTTAACACATCACAATTATTTTAATCTTGATGGTCACGAATCCGATATTTTAGAACAGGAATTGATTGTAAATTCCGAAAAAATGTTGGAGACAACAAATGAAAATATTCCAACTGGAGGGTTCATAAACACTGCTAATTCATCTTTTGATTTTAGTAAACCAAAAAAATGTCCTTCAAAAATTGATACTACATTTGTTCTGGAAAAAGAAAATGAATTTGCAGCTTCGCTTTTCAATAAAAAGAATAATCTAAAAATGACGGTTTACACGAATCAACCAGGAGTTCATATTTACGTTGGCGGTAATTGTTTCAATAGAATAAAAGGAAAAGAAAATGTAGATTATCATTCACTAAGCGGTATTTGTTTTGAAACACAAAATTTTCCTGATGCGCCGAATCAGCAAAATTTTCCGAATTCAGTTTTGAAAAAAGAGGAGACCTATAATCACAAAACGATTTATAAGTTTCAATCTTTTTGATAAAAAAACTAATAAAAATAACATCAAGTTCCATAAATTTAAAAAAGGAACACTTACAATTTCTAAACAATGAATGATATTTTAATTAAAAGAACGACCGCTTTTTTTGAAGAGACATTTGGTTCTGAACCACAAAAAATAGTGCTTTCTCCAGGAAGAATTAACATAATTGGGGAACATATAGATTACAACGACGGATATGTTTTGCCAGCAGCGATAGACAAAATTATTTGTTTTGCTTTCGAAAAAAGCAATTCAAATGCATCAAGAATAATTGCGATGGATCTTGACGATGAATTTGAAATGGACGTTACTGCTTCAATGGAATTGACGGATAATGTTTGGACTAATTATATTCGTGGTGTAGTTAATCAATTGAAAATAAATAATTTTGAGTTCGAAGGCATTAACTGTGTTTTTAGCAGTAATATTCCCGTTGGTTCTGGTTTGTCTTCTTCTGCAGCTTTAGAGTGTGGCTTTCTATTTGGAATTAATGAGCTTTTTAATTTGAATATAAAGCCAATAGACATCGCACTAATGGGACAAAAAGCGGAGCATTGGGTTGGTATTAATTGTGGGATAATGGATCAGTTTTCGAGTGTCATGGGACAAGAAAATAAAGTGATAAAAATTGATTGCAGAACCTTGGAATATGAATACCATGATGCTAATTTCAGTGATTATTCTTTGATTTTATTCGATAGTAATGTGAAACATTCTTTGATGACATCGGCTTATAATGAAAGAAGACAGCAATGTGAAGAAGGAATCGCTATTATTAAAAAAAATTATCCAAAAATCAATAGTTTTAGAGATTCCACCGAAAATCAAGTGAATAGTTTGAAAGACAAAATGAGTGCTGCAGTTTTCAAACGAAGCCTTTTTGTTGTAAAAGAAATCAATCGTGTTGTCCAAGCATGTAAAGCCTTAGATAGCGGTAATATCGAAACGTTAGGCCGACTAATGTTCGAAACTCACGAAGGATTATCACTTGATTATGAAGTAAGTTGCGCCGAATTAGATATGATTGTTGACACGCTTAAAAAAGAAGAAGCTGTAATTGGTTCCCGACTAATGGGCGGTGGTTTTGGTGGTTGTACAATCAACTTAATAAAAAAGGGGCATGAAGAGGGTGTTAAAAAGAAACTTTCGGCACTTTATTTTGATACTTTTGGGATAGAATTAAAAATTTATGATGTTAAAATCGGTAACGGAACATCACTTTATAACAATAATTAGAATGAAAAATTTTGACATCAACGAAGATCCGCACAGACGATATAATCCGTTAATCAATGAATGGGTTTTGGTTTCTCCGCACCGTTCAAAAAGACCTTGGCAAGGTCAAAATGAAACCGTAACATTAGACGCACTTCCAGAATATGACCCGACTTGTTATTTATGTCCAGGGAATGTTCGAGCGAATGGTGAGGTAAATCCAGCGTATGAAAACGCTTTTGTTTTTGAAAATGATTTTGCCGCTTTAAAGCAAGAAGAAATTGCATTTGAAGAAAATAAAAATGAAACTTTTTTCAAAGCACAACCAGAAAGAGGAATCTCGCGAGTGGTTTGTTTTTCTCCAAAACACAATTTGACGTTACCGGAAATGCCTGTTGTTGCAATTGAAAACATCATTCAGACTTGGCAAAAAGAATATACGGATTTAGGTACTGTTGATTATATTAATCACGTTCAGATTTTTGAAAATAAAGGAAGTGTAATGGGCTGTAGTAACCCACATCCGCATGGACAAATTTGGGCACAATCGTCCTTGCCAACGGAAGTGGAGAAAACACAAAATAATCTGAAAGCCTATTACGACAAACATCAAAGCAATCTTTTACAGGATTATTTGAAAGAAGAATTAAAACTGAACGAACGTATTGTAAGTGAAAACGATCATTTTGTGGCATTAGTTCCTTTTTGGGCAATCTGGCCTTATGAAACAATGATAATCAGCAAGCGTCATTTTGGGAAAATAACTGATTTTACTGAAGCTGAGACAACTGCTTTTGCGATAATTCTAAAGCAATTGACAACCAGGTACGATAATCTTTTTGAAACATCATTTCCATATTCGTCAGGAATTCATCAATCACCAACTGATGGGGAGTCTCATCCGGAATGGCAATTTCACATGCATTTTTATCCGCCATTGTTGCGTTCTGCAACAGTGAAGAAATTTATGGTAGGTTACGAAATGATGGGTGAGTCACAAAGAGATATTACTCCAGAAAAGAGTGCCTCAATATTAAAAGAGCAGTCAGAAGTTCATTATAAAAACAAATTATGAAAATAGTAGTTACTGGTGGTTTAGGATTTATTGGGTCGCATACTGTAGTTGAATTGCAAAATGAAGGTTTTGAAGTTATAATTATTGATAATCTTTCCAATTCTTCTGAAGAGGTTTTGAAAGGGATAGTTGCTATAACAGGTAAAATGCCCATTTTTGAAAAGTTGGATTTGAGAGCGAAAACATCAGTTCAGGATTTTTTCAAAAAACATTCTGATGTTGGTGGTGTAATCCATTTTGCAGCCTCAAAAGCAGTGGGTGAGAGTGTGGAAAATCCTTTGTTGTATTATGAAAATAACATAAATACCTTAATTTATTTGCTTCAGGAATTGCAACTAAAACCAGAGGCTCATTTTATTTTCAGTTCGTCTTGTACTGTTTATGGTCAAGCCGATACGATGCCGATTAACGAAAATTCCTCGGTTAAACCGGCAATGTCCCCTTATGGAAATACAAAGCAAATAGGCGAAGAAATCATTACTGATGTTACAAAAGTAAGTGGTATAAACGCTATTCTGTTGCGCTATTTTAATCCAATTGGTTCGCATCCATCAACAGAAATAGGCGAATTACCCATCGGAACACCACAAAATTTGGTGCCATTTATTACCCAAACCGGAATTGGATTGCGAAAAGAATTATCTGTTTACGGAGATAATTACCCAACACCTGATGGAACTTGTGTACGGGATTATATTCATGTTGTCGATTTAGCAAAAGCACATGTTATTGCTTTGAAAAGGTTAGTTGACAAAAAGAATTCAGATAAAATAGAAATTTTCAATCTTGGAACCGGTACGGGAAGTACTGTTTTGGAAGTGATTAAAGCTTTCGAAAAAGTAAGCGGACAAAAATTGCCCTATAAAATTGTCGCTAGAAGAGAAGGAGATGTAATTTCGGCTTATGCCAATACAGATAAAGCGAACGGTATTCTTGGTTGGAAAACACAATCAACTCTGGAAGAAGGGATTGCAAGTGCCTGGAAATGGGAACAAAAAGTTAGGAATAATAATTAGTTTATAATAAAAAGCTATTACAAGCTGATAAAATCATTGATAAATAAAAAATAGTTGCGAAATACTGCTATAAATTAGCGAGTTAGTTACATTTTTTTTAAGTTTTAAACGATGTAACAATATTAAATGTAAAAAATACATTTGTAAATGATGTAAATAAAATTTTTTATTTTACTTTTGACTTTCGTAATTCATAAAAAAATTATGAATTTAAAACATATATCACAATTTATAATCAATTATTTAATTTATAATAATTTTACGCATAGGATGTTGAACAGCGGTAAATATAAAAATAGTTCAATTATTCATTAAAAAAAGAAATAACCCACAACAATAATCTCATTTATTTATATTAATTTTCTAAAAAACAAATTACTCATGAACCAGAACCTTGCTTTTGCGGATTACGCAGTTTTTATTATCTATTTTATTGTGGTATCCACTTATGGATATACCATTTATCGCAAACGCGAAAAAAATGAACACGATGCCAAAGCTTATTTTTTGGCAGAAGGAACATTGACATGGTGGGCGATTGGAGCATCTTTGATAGCTTCTAATATTTCCGCAGAACAGTTTATTGGGATGAGTGGTGAAGGATTCTTTTTAGGAATTGCTGTTGCTGCTTACGAATGGGTTGCTGCTATTGCTTTGATTATTGTGGCCGTTTGGTTTATCCCTGTTTATTTAAAAAACAAGATTTACACGATGCCCCAATTTTTAAAAACAAGGTATAACGAATCAACTGCTTTAATTATGGCTGTTTTTTGGTTATTCCTATATGTATTTGTAAACTTGACTTCTATTTTATATCTAGGCGCTGTAGCCATCAACGGATTGGCCGGAGGTGAATATTTACACGTTATTATGATTGGCCTTGCCGTTTTTGCCTTGTTGATCTCTTTAGGAGGAATGAAAGTTGTTGCTTATACTGATGTAATTCAGGTTGCGGTTTTAATAATTGGTGGACTGGTTACTTCTTATATCGCTTTGACTACGGTTGGACACTATTTCGGAGTTGGCGAAAATGCTATTGCGGGTTTCAAAGTATTGATGAGAGAAGCACCAGAGCATTTCAAAATGATTATTCCTAAACCAACTGCTGCTTCATCGCAAAACGACATCAATAAATACCTTACTTTCCCTGGAATGTTATCTTATTTAGCGGGTATTTGGATTATCAACCTTAATTACTGGGGTTGTAACCAATACATTACTCAAAGAGCATTGGGTGCTGATTTACAAACTGCCCGTACAGGTATTTTGTTTGCAGGTATTTTAAAATTATTAATGCCACTTATTGTTATGTTGCCTGGTATTGCCGCTTATGTTTTATACGAAAATGGACATTTACCTCAATTAGTAGGTGGAAAAGACGGTGCTTATTCAGCAGTGTTAACTTTCTTGCCAACTGGTTTAAAAGGATTATCTGTAGCAGCTTTAACTGCAGCTATTGTAGCTTCTTTGGCTGGTAAAGTAAACAGTATTTCCACTATTTACACGTTGGATGTCCATAAAAAATACATTCAAAAAGACGCGACCGATAGAGCTCAGGTAAACATAGGAAGATATGCTATTTTTGGAGCAATGGTTCTCGCAGTCCTATTTACATGGAATGATTTATTAGGAATTGGTGGTGTGGGTGGTTTTACTTACATCCAAAAATATACTGGTTTTATTAGTCCGGGTGTATTTGCCATGTTTTTCCTTGGTATGTTCTGGAAAAGAACTACAGGTACTGCAGCAATAGTAGGTGTTATAGCCGGTTTTCTATTATCTGTTTTATTTAATGAATTTGCACCAGCTTTATTTGGCAATGAAACATTACTTTACACAGCTTACACAAATGGTAAAGGTGGATTTGAAATACCGTTTCACATCTGTATGGGATTGTCATTTATGTTTACGATGCTTCTTATGATTGCAATAAGTTTCGCTGGTCCAAAAGTAAATCCTAAAGCATTTGAATTAGATGCCGAAATGTTTAAGGTAAAACCTCAAACAACAGTATTGATAGTAATCACATTATTGATTATTTTTGCTTTATATGCTAAGTTTTGGTAAAATTATTTTACAAAAACTAGTTTTTTGATTACTATTGTAATCGAATCAATGCCGTTTAGTTAAGCTTTTTCAGTTAGTGATTAATCAATTGAAATGTTTAACTAAAGGGCTTTTGATTTTAAAGGGGTGTATATAAAATTTAATTGGTATGAAGGGGCGTTTAAAAGAAAAAAATTTCTCATTTGCGGTGGATTGTATCATATTCGGATACGATGGCCAGGATTTAAAATTGCTGGTTATAAAGAGAAGTTTTGAACCATTTAAAGGGAAATGGAGTTTAGTAGGAGGATTTTTAGACGATGATGAAAGTGCTGAAGCAGCTGCGGTTCGCGTACTTAAAGGACTTACCGGCTTAGATGGTTTGTATATGGAACAGTTGCATTGTTTTTCGGAACCCAAAAGAGGTGGGGCGGAGAGAATTATTTCTGTTGCCTTCTTTGCTTTAATTGATATTCAAAAATACAATCAACAAATCAATGAAGACTATCATCCTGCTTGGTTTTCTATTAATCAATTACCGGAATTAATTTTCGACCACTCTGCTATTGTTGAGCTGGCCAAGGAAAAATTGCGTTATAAGGCTGCGCTTCATCCGTTATTGTTTGAATTGTTGCCAAATAAGTTTACTATGCCACAATTACAGAGCCTTTATGAGGCTGTTTATAACATGGAATTTGATAAAGGAAACTTCAACAGGAAGTTATTGTCTACAAAATTATTGGAAAAGTTGGAAGATAAAGATATGCTTAATTCCAAAAAAGGAGCATTTTATTACACTGTAAATTTAAAAAAATATAGTGCTGGTTTTAAAACCTTTTTAAATTTTGTTTCCAGTCAATATATTAATGAATAATATTTTTGTCGAAAAAGAATAAAGCTAAAAAAGCTTTCACCTAAAACGAGGGCACTCAAAAACGAAAAATGAAAACAACTAAAAAGGAGCGAAAACACTATGGTTTCGCTCCTTTTTAGTTGTTAGAAATACCTGCGGTCACTTAAAATTAAATTTCGCAAAAAAACGAGATTAAATAAGATCAAAGTCTTATTTAATCTCGTTTTTAATAGTCTTTTGAAAAAAGGGCCTTTTTCAGTGCCCTTGTTTTAGGCGAAAGCTTTTTTTATAAAGTAAGGAATTGGTCTTTAGTCGATGTTAACTATCGCTTCTTGTCTCCAGTTTTTAACAGAAGCTATTCTGTTATTGGAATAATCAACTTCACTTAAATTACTAAAGCCATTGTCGCCTTTTTCAGACCAAAAAAACCATTTACCGGTTTTAACGCCATTTGTATATTCACCAGACGAAGTTTTGTTTCCTTTTTCATCAAAAGAAACCCAAACACCTTCTAATTTTCCATTTTCAAAAAAACCTTCTTGTTGCACTTGTCCATTTTCAAAAAAGTAAGTTGCTCTAACCTTTTTACCAAAAGGTTCCAATACTGGTTTTGATTCTTGTGCAAAAATCATCCCTGAGAACAACATTGCAACTAAAATAATACATTTTTTCATATCTATAGTTTTTAATATTTTATGTTTCTTCATCAAAATTAATAAATACTTTACATTAAAAAAACTTTTTGATAACAATTTAATAACATTAGACAAAAGCTTAACATTGGAAAATAAATTGAGGTAAAAAACAATAGTGTAAAAATTCACTATTCTCAATTCATTATTCATAATTAGTCCTAAATTTGCACCCGAGCCGACAGGGCGAACAGATGAAATAATCTAAAATTTGGATCATGTATAGAAGTCATAATTGCGGCGAATTGAACGCCTCACATATTAATACAGAAGTTACGCTTGCCGGTTGGGTTCAGAAATCCCGTGATAAAGGATTTATGAATTGGGTTGATTTGCGCGACCGTTATGGAATTACGCAATTAATTTTCGACGAAGGTCGTTCTGACAAAACGGTTTTCGAATTAGCGAAAACCTTAGGGCGCGAATTTGTGGTTCAGATAAAAGGAACTGTTATTGAGCGTGAAGCAAAGAATAAAAATATTCCTACAGGCGAAATAGAAATTTTAGTTACCCAACTTACTATTCTTAACGCTTCGTTGACGCCTCCTTTCACGATTGAAGATGAAACGGATGGTGGTGAAGATATTAGAATGAAATATCGTTATCTTGACATTAGGAGAAATCCTGTGAAAAACAGTTTGCTTTTTCGTCATAAAGTAGCGATGGAAGTGCGCAAATACCTTTCGGATCTGGATTTTTGTGAAGTGGAAACGCCTTATTTGATTAAGTCTACCCCGGAAGGAGCAAGAGATTTTGTTGTTCCTTCTCGAATGAATGAAGGACAGTTTTACGCTTTACCGCAGTCACCACAAACATTTAAGCAGTTATTGATGGTGGGTGGAATGGATAAATATTTCCAAATCGTCAAATGTTTCCGTGACGAAGATTTACGTGCAGACAGACAGCCGGAATTTACGCAAATCGATTGCGAGATGGCTTTTGTGGAACAAGAAGATATTTTAAATATTTTCGAAGGACTAACAAGGCATTTATTGAAAGAAATAAAAGGTGTAGAAGTAGAGAAATTCCCAAGAATGACCTACGAATATGCCATGCGCACCTACGGAAATGACAAACCGGACATTCGTTTTGGAATGGAATTTGGCGAGTTGAATGAAGTAGCAAAAAGCAAAGAATTTCCAGTTTTTAATGCTGCGGAATTAGTGGTGGGAATCGCTGTTCCTGGAGCAGGGAATTATACTCGTAAGGAAATAGATGGATTAATTGACTGGGTGAAACGTCCTCAAGTTGGTGCGTCAGGGATGGTATATGTAAAATGCAATGAAGACGGAACTTATAAATCATCAGTAGATAAATTCTACGATCAAAACGATTTGAGTAATTGGGCAAAAACGACTGGAGCACAATCTGGAGATATGATTTTTGTTCTTTCTGGACCAGCTGATAAAACTCGCGGGCAATTAAGTGCTTTGCGTATGGAATTAGCCACACGATTAGGTTTGAGAAAGCCAGCTGAATTTGCTCCTCTTTGGGTTGTTGATTTTCCATTATTGGAATTTGATGAAGCAAGCGGTCGTTACCATGCAATGCACCATCCTTTTACTTCCCCTAAACCGGAAGACATGCATTTGTTAGAAACAAATCCAGGGAAAGTTCGTGCCAATGCGTATGATATGGTTTTGAATGGAAATGAAATAGGTGGAGGTTCAATCCGTATTCATGATAAAGCGACGCAACAATTGATGTTTAAATATTTAGGTTTCACCGAAGAAGAAGCTAAAGCACAATTTGGATTCTTAATGGATGCGTTTCAGTTTGGTGCACCGCCACACGGAGGTTTAGCTTTTGGATTGGATAGGTTAGTGGCGATTTTAGGTGGGCAAGAAACTATTAGGGATTTCATTGCTTTTCCAAAAAATAATTCAGGTAGAGATGTTATGATTGATGCGCCGTCTACAATTGATGAATCGCAATTAAAAGAGCTGCATATTAAAATTGACTTGCTGTAGTTTGCCGTTTAAATTTGTTTGAAAACGTTGAATATCAATATTTTTACAAAATAAAAAGCGAAGAATGTCTTTCGTATTATATTAAATATTACATTTGCTCCATTATAAATTATTATTACTATTACAATGCGTACAGGTACAGTTAAATTTTTCAATGAATCTAAAGGTTACGGATTCATTACAGACGAAGAAACAGGAAAAGACATTTTTGTTCATGCATCAGGAATCAACGCGGAAGAATTACGCGAAGGTGACAGAGTTAGCTATGAAGAAGAAGAAGGAAGAAAAGGAAAAGTTGCTGCGAAAGTAGCAGTGATCTAAGCATAAAAAAATTAATTTTTTTTGCCTACGAATGTTTAAAACGTTCCGATTATATCGGAACGTTTTTTTTTGCACTATTATGAAAAAAGAACGTTGTAAATATGAAATTATTTATAATCGTTAAAAATTACAAGAAAATCATATTTTAAGGGAAATTAATTTCAATTTTTAGCTTGTGTTTTAATTCCTTGAAACCTATCTTTGTGTCTTATTTTTGCACGAAAAAATCATACTTATGCAGTCCGATCAATTAAATTATATCCCTATTTTAATGCAGTTTGTTTTAGCTGTAGGTTTTGTAGTGGGGACAATTCTTATTTCTGGGAAATTAGGCCCAAAACGCAACTCTGAAATCAAAGACAAAAACTTCGAATGCGGTATCGAATCAGTGGGTAACGCGAGAATTCCGTTTTCAGTTAAATATTTTCTGGTTGCTATATTATTTGTTTTGTTTGACGTTGAGGTAATTTTTCTTTATCCGTGGGCAATCAATTTCAAAGAATTGGGAATGGAAGGAATGGTTAAAATGGTAATTTTTATGCTTTTGCTTTTGGTAGGTTTTTTCTACATTATCAAAAAGAAAGCGTTAGAGTGGGAATAAAGATTTATTTTAAATGCTGAGTTCTAAATTTTAAATGGTTTCATTGTAATTTATAATTCAAAGTTTATAATTCAAAATAATAAAAAATGAGCAATTCTAAAATAAATATGGTTGATCCACCTGAAGGTGTTGTTGGTGAAGGTTTCTTCGCTACAAAACTGAATGATGTTGTGGGAATGGCTCGCGCTAATTCATTATGGCCTTTACCATTTGCAACTTCTTGTTGTGGTATTGAATTTATGGCTACAATGGCTTCGCATTATGATTTAGCACGTTTTGGTTCGGAGCGAGTGAGTTTTTCTCCTCGTCAAGCGGATATGCTTATGGTGATGGGAACAATTTCAAAAAAAATGGCACCTATTTTACGTCAGGTTTATGAGCAAATGTCAGAACCTCGTTGGGTAATCGCTGTTGGTGCTTGTGCTTGCTCCGGTGGAATTTTTGATACCTATTCTGTTTTGCAGGGAATTGATAAGGTAATTCCGGTAGATGTTTATGTTCCGGGTTGTCCGCCAAGACCAGAGCAAATTGTTGATGGTGTTATGAAATTACAGGAATTAGTGAGAAATGAATCTGTAAGAAGAAGAAGTTCTCCAGAATACCAAGAATTATTGGCTTCTTATAATATCAAATAAAATAATGGCGCTAGAAACAATACAAATCCAAGAAAAATTAGTTGAAACATTTGATTCGGCTGTTTTTGAATTCAAGCAGGAAAAAGATATATTTTCATTTGAAGTCGCTGCTGATAAAATTACGACGGTGATTCTTTTTTTGAAAAATGACCCAACATTACGTTTTCATTTTTTAACTGACTTGTGTGGGATTCACTATCCTGACAATGATGTTGATCATCAATTTGCAGTGGTTTATCATTTACACAATTGGTACGAAAATAAAAGAATTAAAATCAAAGCTTTTATCAACGGTGAAAACCCAGAAATAAAAACAATATCAAACATTTTCTTAAGTTCGAATTGGATGGAAAGAGAAACGTTTGATTTTTATGGGATAAATTTTATTGGGCATCCACAATTGAAACGTATTTTGAATATGGATGAAATGATTTCTTTTCCAATGCGAAAAGAGTTTCCAATGGAAGATAGCGGAAGAACGGATAAAGATGACCGTTTCTTTGGAAGAACTACCGACAATTATTAAAAATACTCACTATTATAATTTTTCACATTAAATAAATGTCAGAACTATTATTACCACCAGAGCATCGCTATGCTAAAAGAATTGCAGCCCAATTAAACGAAGACGGAAGCGAGCTTTCTATCCTCAATTTAGGACCTACTCATCCAGCGACACACGGTATTTTTCAAAATATCTTGTTGATGGATGGAGAAAGAATTCTAGAAGCGGAACCAACTATTGGTTATATTCACAGAGCTTTCGAAAAAATCGCAGAAAACCGCCCTTTTTATCAAATCACGCCTCTTACTGATAGAATGAACTATTGTTCATCACCTATAAATAATATGGGTTGGTGGATGACATTAGAAAAATTGTTGGATATTGAAGTTCCTAAAAGAGCGCAATATTTAAGAGTTATTGTAATGGAACTGGCTAGAATTACGGATCATATTATCTGTAATTCAATCCTTGGTGTGGATACCGGAGCCTATACCGGATTTTTATATGTGTTCCAATTTAGAGAAAAAGTATATGAAATCTACGAAGAAATTTGTGGTGCCCGTTTGACTACTAATATGGGAAGAATTGGTGGTTTCGAAAGAGATTGGTCACCAGAAGCTTTTAGAAAATTAGATGTGTTTTTAGAAGAATTTCCAGCAGCTTGGAAAGAATTTGAAAACTTATTCGAAAGAAATAGAATTTTTATTGACAGAACGGTAAATGTAGGGGCTATAACAGCTGAACAAGCTATGGCTTACGGATTTACTGGTCCAAATTTACGTGCTGCGGGTGTTGATTATGATGTTAGGGTAGCACAACCGTATTCTTCTTACGAAGATTTTGATTTTATTATTCCTGTTGGAAAATCCGGAGATACTTACGATCGTTTCTGTGTTCGTAATGCCGAAGTTTGGGAAAGTTTGAGTATTATTCGTCAAGCATTGGCAAAAATGCCTGAAGGAAATGACTTTCATGCTGATGTTCCGGATTATTATCTCCCACCAAAAGAAGATGTTTATACAAACATGGAATCGTTGATTTACCATTTCAAAATTGTAATGGGAGAAATTCCTGTCCCAGTTGCTGAAATATATCATCCTGTAGAAGGCGGAAATGGGGAACTAGGTTTCTATTTAGTTACTGACGGAAGTAGAACGCCTTATAGATTGCATTTCCGCAGACCTTGTTTTATTTATTATCAAGCGTATCCTGAAATGATTAAAGGGTCATTACTATCAGATGCAATTGTTATTTTGTCAAGTTTAAATGTTATTGCCGGAGAATTAGACGCATAAAGAGTATTGATTAACGATTTTAGATTTTAAAATAAAACTTTGTGACTTTGCGCCTTCGTGGCAAAAAAAATAAAAATGGAAAGAACGTATCACAAACAAGAAATAAATATGACGGAAGCATTGATGACTCGCATCAATGAATTAATAAGTCATTATCCTGAGGACAAAAGAAAATCAGCATTATTGCCTGTTTTGCATGAAGTTCAAGATGCCCACGAGAATTGGTTGAGTATTGAATTAATGAATAAAGTAGCCGAAATTCTTTTGATAAAACCAATTGAAGTTTACGAAGTAGTTTCGTTTTATACGATGTACAACCAAAGACCAATTGGAAAATACATGTTCGAATTTTGTCAAACTTCTCCTTGTTGTTTGAATGGAGTCGAGGATTTAATGGATTACACTTGTGAAAAATTAGGTGTAAAAGTGGGTGAGCCTACTCCAGATGGTTTATTCGAAGTTAGAGGCGTCGAGTGTTTAGGGGCTTGTGGATACGCACCAATGATGCAATTAGGTGATTTTTATAAAGAGCATTTGACGGCAGCAAAAATCGACCAGTTAATTGCAGATTGCAAAAACGATACAATACTATTACACGATAAATAATATGTCACAAAAAATATTATTAGATAAAATAAATATTCCCGGAATTAAAACCTACGAAGTATACCGTCAGAATGGGGGGTATACTTCAGTAGAAAAAGCCTTAAAAACATTAACACCTGACGAAGTTGTCGAAGAAGTAAAAACTTCAGGATTGCGTGGTCGTGGTGGAGCAGGATTCCCAGCCGGAATGAAATGGAGTTTTATTGATAAAAAATCAGGAAAACCAAGACATTTAGTTTGTAATGCGGATGAATCAGAACCAGGAACTTTCAAAGACCGTTATTTGATGGAATTTATTCCTCATTTATTGATTGAAGGAATGATTACTTCCAGTTATGCTTTGGGTGCAAACCTTTCTTACATCTACATTCGTGGAGAATACATGTGGGTTTATAAAATATTGGAAAAAGCCATTAACGAAGCAAAAGCTGCTGGATTTTTGGGGAAAAATATATTAGGTTCAGGATACGATTTAGAACTTTATGTTCATTGTGGTGCCGGAGCTTACATCTGTGGTGAAGAAACTGCATTGATTGAATCATTGGAAGGAAAAAGAGGAAATCCTCGTATCAAACCACCATTTCCTGCTATTTCAGGACTTTGGGCAAATCCAACGGTTGTTAACAACGTAGAAACAATTGCTGCTGTGCCTTGGATTGTTAATAATTCAGGTGCGGAATATGCTAAAATTGGTATTGGGCGTTCTACAGGAACCAAATTAATTTCGGCTTCAGGGCATATTAAAAACCCTGGTGTTTACGAAATTGAATTGGGATTAAGTGTTTACGAATTCATGAATTCTGATGAATATTTAGGCGGAATGAGTTCTGATAGACCTTTAAAAGCTTTTGTACCGGGAGGAAGTTCTGTTCCCGTTTTACCAGCCCATTTAATTTATAAAACAGCCGCTGGCGAAGATCGTTTGATGTCATACGAATCGTTAAGTGACGGTGGATTTGCAACAGGATCGATGTTAGGGTCAGGTGGATTTATCGTTTACAATGATACGTCTTGTATTGTTCGTAATACTTGGAATTTCTCCCGTTTTTATCACCATGAAAGTTGTGGACAATGTTCCCCTTGTCGTGAAGGTACTGGCTGGATGGAAAAAGTATTGCACAGAATAGAAAATGGTCACGGTCGTGAAGAAGATATCGATTTGCTTTTGAGCATTCAAAGTAAAATTGAAGGAAATACCATTTGTCCTTTAGGTGATGCGGCAGCTTGGCCAGTGGCAGCAGCAATTCGTCACTTTAGAGATGAGTTTGAATACCATATTCGTTTCCCGGAAAAAATAAAAAATAGAGATCATTTTGTTGCTGAACCTTTTGAAAAAGTAAAGCATTTAGTTTCTAAAGTAATCGTATAAAGTCAAGAATTTCAGAAAATGAAAGTAACCATAGACGGTCAAAGCATAGAAGTAGAACCAGGAACAACAATCCTGCAGGCAGCACGTATGATAGGTGGAGAAGTAGTTCCGCCGGCAATGTGCTATTATTCTAAACTAAAAGGGAGCGGAGGAAAATGCCGTTGTTGTTTAGTGGAAGTTGCCAAAGGAAGTGAGGCTGATCCAAGACCAATGCCTAAATTAATGGCATCTTGTGTAACCGGTTGTATGGACGGAATGGAAGTGAACAGTAAATCTTCACCAAGAGTAACCGAAGCCAGAAAATCAGTAACCGAGTTTTTATTGATTAACCACCCGTTAGATTGTCCAGTTTGTGATCAAGCAGGAGAATGTGATTTGCAAAATTTAAGCTTTGAGCACGGGAAATCAGAATCTCGTTTTATTGAAGAAAAAAGAACATTTGAGCCAGAAAACATTGGTCCAAATATTCAATTGCACATGAACCGTTGTATTCTTTGTTACCGTTGCGTAATGGTTGCAGATCAATTGACTGATGATCGTGTACACGGAGTAATGGATAGAGGAGATCATTCTAATATTTCGACTTGTATCTCAAAAGCAGTTGATAATGAATTCTCCGGAAATATGATTGATGTTTGTCCAGTAGGAGCTTTAACGGATAAAACGTTTCGATTTAAATCTAGAGTTTGGTTCAGCAAGCCTTATAATGCGCACAGGGATTGTCCTACTTGTTCCGGGAAAACTACGGTTTGGATGTTTGGTGACGAAATTCAACGTGTTACAGGGAGAAAAGACGAATACCATGAAGTAGACGAATTTATTTGTAATGGATGCCGTTTTGACCACAAAGAAATAAAAGATTGGATTATCGAAGGACCGAGAGCATTCGAAAAAGATTCGGTTATCAATCAAAATAAATACAACAGAAAATTACAAAAAGTGGAAATCGCTACTGAAGATCATATCCTTCTAGGTAGAGAAGAAGACCGCAAGAAAATAAGCATGGTGGAAATTCCATTGACTGAAGAAGACATTATTAATCAAAAAAGCTTGGGTAATAATGGATAGTACTATTATCATAGAAAAAAGTGTCATCATTGTTGCAGTTTTTGCTTTGACAATGTTGATGGCAATGTATTCCACTTGGGCTGAACGAAAAGTGGCCGCTTGGCTGCAGGATCGTGTTGGACCAAACAGAGCGGGTCCTTTTGGATTGTTTCAACCGCTTGCCGATGGTTTAAAATTATTTTCGAAAGAAGAATTTGAGCCAAACACTCCAAATAGATTTTTGTTTTTTGTAGGTCCGGCAATTGCTATGAGTACCGCTTTAATGACGAGTGCCGTAATTCCTTGGGGAGACCGGTTGCATTTGTTTGGGAGAGATATTTTATTGCAGGCTACGGATTTAAACATTGGATTGTTATACTTTTTTGGTGTTGTTTCAGTGGGTGTTTATGGAATTATGATTGGTGGTTGGGCATCTAATAATAAGTTCTCTTTGATGGGTGCCGTTCGTGCGGCTTCGCAAATGGTATCGTATGAAGTGGCCATGGGACTTTCGATGATTGCTTTGTTGATGATGACTGGAACCTTGAGTTTAAGAGAGATTTCGGCACAACAAGCAGGAATGAATTGGAATGTGTTTTACCAACCGTTATCTTTTATTATATTTTTAATTTGTGCTTTTGCAGAAACGAACAGAACTCCTTTTGACTTAGCGGAATGCGAAAGTGAATTGATTGGAGGATACCACACGGAATATTCATCGATGAAAATGGGATTTTATTTATTTGCGGAATATGCGAATATGTTTATTTCTTCTACGATTTTAGCGGTTTTATTCTTTGGAGGGTATAATTATCCCGGGATGAATTGGGTTGTTGAAAATTGGGGAGTGAATATTGCCAATGTTTTAGGATTTGGTGCTTTGTTTATCAAGTTGTGTGGATTCATCTTTTTCTATATGTGGGTGCGTTGGACTATTCCAAGATTCAGATACGATCAATTGATGCATTTGGGTTGGAGAATATTAATTCCCTTGTCTATCATTAATATTATA
Organism: Flavobacterium esculini; assembly: GCF_048284325.1. NCBI lineage: Bacteria > Pseudomonadati > Bacteroidota > Flavobacteriia > Flavobacteriales > Flavobacteriaceae > Flavobacterium > Flavobacterium esculini. The sequence goes on from NZ_JBLVPI010000006.1 coordinate 94,086, forward strand.
ATTACCGGAACTGTAATTTTGAGAAGTGAAATTGCAACTTATTTAGGATTTTAATTAGTACCGAAAAAGCCCTAGCCCTGATAGCAGTGGAAATCCTTTTATTTTTTCTTTTAAAAATAAAAGATTGAAACGAATAGCAGGAATAAGCTTCAAATAAAAATAAAAAATGTCAATAGAAAATATATCCTTATCGGGAAGAAAAAAGCAGGTCTCTAACAAGGAGATGACTTTTTGGGAAAGAATGTATCTTATTGCAATTGTCAAAGGTTTGATAATTACGATTCAGCATTTGTTTACCCGAAAAGTAACGATTCAATATCCGGAGCAAGTACGTGAAATGAGCCCCGTGTATCGCGGTCAGCACATGTTGAAACGCGACGAGGAAGGCCGTGAGAATTGTACCGCTTGTGGTTTGTGTGCGCTGTCCTGTCCTGCGGAAGCGATTACAATGAAAGCGGAAGAGCGCAGAGCAGATGAAAAACATTTGTACAGAGAAGAAAAATATGCGTCAATATATGAGATCAATATGTTGCGTTGTATTTTTTGTGGATTGTGTGAGGAGGCTTGTCCGAAAGACGCCATTTACCTGACGACTTCAAAAGTATTGGTTCCTTCCAGTTATGAAAGAGAAGATTTTATCTTTGGAAAAGACAAATTGGTCATGCCGCTGGAAATGGCAATGAAAAACGCTCAACTTAAAAACGCTAACTAATGTCTACGATACTTATTATTTTTTGTGTTTTATCAGCGATAACTTTGTCAACTGCATTTTTGACAATTTTTAGCAGAAACCCAATACACAGTGCTATTTATTTAGTGATTTGTTTCTTTTCGGTTGCAGGTCATTATTTGTTATTGAATGCGCAGTTTTTGGCAATTGTTCACATTATTGTTTATTCAGGAGCGATTATGATTTTGTTTTTATTCACTATTATGTTGATGAATTTAAATGAGCAAAAAGAAGTGCACAGACCCAGGATTACCAGATTAGGTGCTATTGTTTCTTTTTGTTTGATATGCATCGTTTTGATCTTGATTTTTATAAACTCAAAACCGATTGTTGGGGAGTATGTTTCAACAGGCGAAGATTTTCAGTCGATAAAAGTATTAGGGAGAATATTACTAAATGAATATATGGTTCCTTTTGAATTTGCGTCTGTATTGCTTTTGGTTGCGATGATTGGGACTGTTTTATTGTCTAAAAAAGAAAAACTTCAAAAATAAGATGAACAATATTTTAAATCAAATAGGTATAGAAAACTATATATTCCTTTGTGTGATACTTTTTTGTATTGGCGTATTTGGAGTGTTATACCGACGAAATGCCATTATCGTATTCATGTCAATTGAGATAATGCTGAATGCAGTAAACTTATTGTTCGTGGCATTTTCTACCTATCATCAAGATGCGCAAGGACAAGTTTTTGTGTTTTTTTCGATGGCTGTCGCTGCCGCAGAAGTTGCAGTAGGATTGGCAATTCTAGTTTCAATATTTAGAAATTTAGGCTCAATTACAATCGATAATTTAAAAAACTTAAAAGGATAAATGGAAATGAATACCAATATAGCTTTAGTTTTAGTTCTTGCTCCTTTTTTAGGATTTTTAATCAATGTTTTCTTCGGGAAAAGTCTGGGGAAAAGTCTGTCTGGAATACTTGGAACCGGTTCTGTTGTGGTTTCTTTTATTGCAACCGCTTATTTCTTCAGTGGAATTTCAGCGCGACCGGAAGGAATTCATATTTCACTTTTTGACTGGATTCAAATCAGTAATTTCAAAGTTGATTTCGGATTTCAATTAGACCAATTGTCAATTTTATGGTTGCTTTTCGTCACCGGAATTGGATCTTTGATTCATTTGTACTCTATCAGTTACATGCACGAGGATGAAAATATGCACAAATTCTTTGCGTATTTGAATCTGTTTATATTTTTCATGATCACTTTAGTAATAGGAAGTAACTTATTAGTAATGTTCATCGGGTGGGAAGGCGTAGGTCTTTGTTCGTATTTGCTGATAGGATTTTGGCATAAAAACCAGGATTTCAATGATGCAGCTAAGAAAGCTTTTATCATGAACCGAATTGGGGATTTAGGTCTGTTAGTTGGAGTTTTCATTCTTGGAAGCTTATTCTCGACGCTAGATTTTGCTACATTAAAAACGGCTATTTCAACAGCTACCAATTTAAATAGCTATTGGATTGGAGTTGCCGCTTTTGCTCTATTTATTGGAGCTTGTGGTAAATCAGCACAAATACCATTATATACTTGGTTGCCGGATGCGATGGCTGGACCAACACCGGTTTCGGCATTGATTCACGCGGCGACAATGGTTACTGCAGGTATTTTTATGATTACCAGATTAAACTTTTTATACAGTCTTGATTTGCCGAGTATGCATTTGGTAAATGATATTATTGCGATTGTTGGAGCAGTTACAGCTTTAGTAGCGGCTACAATTGGATTGGTTCAAAATGATATTAAGAAAGTCTTGGCTTATTCTACTGTTTCTCAATTGGGATTAATGTTCCTGGCTTTGGGATTGGGCGCTTATGAAGTGGCTGTTTTTCACGTAATCACACATGCTTTCTTTAAAGCTTGTTTGTTCTTGGGTTCCGGTTCTGTAATTCACGCGTTGCACGGAGAGCAAGACATGCGCAAAATGGGCGGTTTGAAAAAAGCGATGCCAATTACTTTTATCACCATGTTCATCGCTTCATTAGCGATTTCCGGTGTTCCATTGTTCTCCGGGTTTTTCTCTAAAGACGAAATTTTATTAGTGGCTTTCCATCATAACATTCCGTTATGGGTTGTCGCTTCGGTTGCGTCAATAATGACTGCTTTCTATATGTTTAGATTGATGTTTTTAACATTTTTCCAAGAATTCAGAGGAACCGAAAAACAAAAACACCATTTGCACGAAAGTCCTTCTTTGATTACTTTTCCTTTAATCGTTTTAGCGATATTGGCAACAATAGGTGGTTTGATCAGTTTACCAGGAAATAGTTGGTTGAATGGGTATTTAACGCCTATTTTACCGGAATTATTGAATGTGGAGCACCATTTAGGAACTACAGAATACCTATTGATGGCTATTGCAATCGTAGGTGGATTGGTAGGGATTGGTTTGGCTTACGCCAAATACGTCAAACAAAACGCAGTTCCTACAGAAGATGCTGAAATTACAGGGTTTTCTAAAATACTTTACAATAAATATTATGTTGATGAATGCTATGATGCTATTTTTGTTAAACCAATTAATGTCTTGTCTCGTTTTTTCAGAGATACTATAGAAACTGGTTTATCAGCTTTGGTTTTTGGATTCGGAAAAGTTACCAACGAAATAAGTTATCAAGGAAAGAAAATACAAAATGGAAGCATTGGTCTTTATCTTTTTGTTTTCGTATTAGGGCTTTGTGCCATTGTTTCTTATTTATTTTTAGCTCAATAATCTTATACTATGAATGTATCTCTAATATTAATTATACTTTTAGTTGGTGCGTTTGCAACTTTTCTTGCAGGCGATAAACTAGCTTCAAAAGTGGCTTTGTTCTTTGGATTGGCTGCTGCAGGCTGTTCTATTGTATTATTAAATCACTATAATTTAGGTGAAAATATCAGTTTCATCAAACAGTGGATTACAAAACCTACTATTTCTTTTGCTTTAAAAGCAGACGGACTTTCCTTGGCAATGCTTTTATTGACTACGGTTTTGACTCCAATTATTATTTTCTCTTCTTTTGGAAACGACTATAAAAATTCAAAATCATTTTATGCGTTAATCTTGTTTATGTCATTTGCAATGGCGGGAACATTCTTAGCATCAGACGGTCTTTTATATTATATATTCTGGGAGTTATCATTGATTCCTATTTACTTCATCGCATTAATATGGGGTAATGGAGACACAGAAGAACGCAAAAAAGCGGCAGTTAAATTCTTTATCTATACGCTTGCAGGCTCATTATTTATGCTTGTTGCTTTTGTTTATATGTATCAAAAAGCAGGTAGTCTTTTATTGGAAGATTTATATAAATTGAATTTATCAGCAACCGAACAATTATGGATATTCTTGGCTTTCTTCTTGGCGTATGCGATTAAGATTCCATTGATTCCTTTCCACACTTGGCAGGCTAATGTGTACCAAAAAGCACCAACTGTTGGAACGATGCTTTTGTCAGGGATTATGCTAAAAATGGGATTGTATAGCGTTATTCGTTGGCAATTACCACTAGCGCCACTTGCTGCTAAAGAATACATGTTCCTCTTTATTGGACTTGGAATTGCAGGTGTAATTTATGGTTCAATTGTAGCCTTGAGACAAAAAGACTTGAAGAAATTATTAGCATATTCTTCTTTGGCACACGTAGGATTAATAGCTGCTGGAACTTATACGTTGACATTAGACGGATTGCGTGGAGCAGTTTTGCAAATGATTGCACACGGTTTTGTGGTTGTTGGATTGTTTTTTGTGGCGGAGATTATTTTAAGGAGATATCAGACAAGAGCAATTGGTGAAATGGGAGGCATTCGTGCGCAAACACCAAAATTCACCTCGATGTTTTTGATTTTGGTTTTGGCTTCTGTAGCATTGCCAACTACTTTTAACTTTGTTGGAGAATTTACCGTTTTATACAGTCTTTCACAAATAAATATTTGGTTTGCTATTTTAGGAGGATTAACGATAATTTTAGGAGCGTATTATATGTTGAAAATGTTTCAACACGCTATGTTAGGCGAAACCAATTCAAAACTTTTTGCTGATGTAACAATCAATGAAGGAATAACTTTGGTAATTGTAATTGCTGTCCTATTCTTTTTTGGAATGTATCCAAAACCAATAATTGATTTGATCACACCAAGTCTTGAAGAAATTTTAACTCAAATAAACCGAATTAACTAAGTCAAATAAAAAATGAATACATTAATAGCTATAATAGGATTAGGTGTTTTATGCCTTTTATTTGAAATTTTTAATTTAAGGAAAGCAATTGTTCCAATAACGATTATTGGATTATTGGCGGTTCTTGGTTTAACCATATCTGAATTTAATTCCACACAGAGTTACTATAATAATATGATTATTGTTAGTAAATTTTCAACAGTGTTTTCTTCTTTGTTTATTGTGCTTACTATTTTCTTAGTGGCTTTAGGACATAATTTTTACGCAAATCATAAATCTAAAATTTCTGATTTCATTGCCATAAAGGTGTTTTTACTGTCGGGAGCTGTGGCGATGGTTTCTTTTGGGAACTTAGCGATGTTCTTTTTGGGGATTGAAGTATTATCCATATCACTTTATATTCTTGCGGCAAGTGACCGTATGAATTTAAAAAGTAACGAAGCGGGAATGAAGTATTTCTTAATGGGGTCCTTTGCTTCGGGAATCATTCTTTTTGGTATCTGTTTAATTTACGGAGCGATGGGAAGTTTTGACGTTACTGAAATCATAGAATTATCACAATCGGCTGAATTGCCAATTTGGTTTCCAATTGGGATTGTGTTGTTAACGATTGGAATGTTATTTAAAGTTGCAGCAGTTCCTTTTCATTTTTGGGCACCGGATGTTTACGAAGGTTCTCCTGCGTTGACGACAGCTTTGATGAGCACTTTGGCAAAAGTAGTTGCTATGGCTACTTTGTATAAATTACTGTATGTTATGAATGCTGATATTTCAGAGGCATTCAAAACTATTGTAGTTGTTATTTCTATGGCTTCCATGACTGTTGGTAATATCATGGCCTTAAGACAAACAAACGTCAAACGTATGTTGGCTTTTTCAGGGGTTTCCCATGCTGGTTTTATGTTGATGACGTTGTTGAGTTTGTCCTCTTCAGCGGGTAGTTTGTTGTATTATGCATCAGCCTATTCTTTATCTGGAATCGCAGCTTTTAGTGTAATTTTATACGTTTGTAAAAATAGAGATAACGAAGATGTTGTGAATTTTCATGGTCTGGGAAAAACGAATCCGCTGTTAGCAGCGATTCTTACTGCCGCTTTACTTTCTATGGCAGGTATTCCTATTTTTGCTGGTTTCTTTGCCAAATTGGTTTTGTTCAATCAAACGATTCAAGCGGGTTATTTGGCTTTAGTAATCGTGGCAGTTGTCAATTCTATTATAAGCGTTGGGTACTACTTCAAATTGATTTTGGCGATGTATACCAAAGAACCAAACGAAGAAAGAAAAGGAACGCCGGTTATTATTTATGCAGTTGCCGTTATAGCGATTGTCTTGAATATTGCCTTAGGTTTGTTTCCATCTTTTGTTTTGGATTTATTGGGATAAAAGGAAGTTTAAAAATATACAAAAACCATCAAGAGCAATTTTGATGGTTTTTTGGGTTTCATGGATGTCCTGTTTCCTTGATTGTAATAAATATTTACTATTCGGGTATTTATAATAAAACTCCAAAACTCAAAAAGCTCTAAAACGAATTGATTAATTTTGTGCTATAGAATCAATTTTGAATTTCAATTAAAGGAAGATGGAAAATAAATTAAAAATACAAATCTGGTCGGATATCATGTGTCCGTTTTGTTATATAGGAAAAAGAAGGATTGAAGAAGCGTTACAGCTTTTCGATCATAAAGAAGCTGTTGCCATTGAATGGAAAAGCTTTCAGTTAGACTCTGGTTTTATTGCTTCACCTGACGATACTATGGTGGAACATTTGGCAGAAAAATACAGGAAAGATACCGATTGGGCACAAAACATGCTCGATAACATGACTCAAAATGCAAAGACGGCAGGATTGGATTTTCATTTTGAAAAAGCAGTTCTGGCAAATTCATTGAATGCACATCGTCTGTTGCATTTGGCTAAAAAGTACAATCTGGCAAATGATTTAGAAGAACTGTTGTTCAAAGCGTATTTGACCGAAGGCAAGAACGTCAATGATTTAAATACATTAGCCGAATTAGGGCTTGAAGTTGGACTAGAAGCAGAAGAAATTAAACAAGTGTTACATTCTGATGCTTTTGCAAATGAAGTAAAGGAAGATATTGCAGCGGCAAATTCAATAGGCGTGCAAGGGGTTCCCTTTTTTGTTTTCGAAAATAAATATGCAATTTCCGGTGCGCAACCCGCAGCCGCTTTTTTACAAACATTAGATAAAGTATGGGAAGAAGGTAAATTTGAATCTAAAGTTACTTTGTTGAATACAACAGCCGAGAACAGTTGCGACATCGATGGTTGTGACTAAAACGGAGAATAGTTTTCAAACAAAAGTCCCTTTGATACGAATACCAACGGGACTTTTTTAACTAACCATTTTTAACAAACTAATTATCTTTTATCTACTCTAATATCTAAACTTCCTGTTACTTTAGTGTCTTTTTGGTTTTTTGTACCATCATTTTTATAATAGTATTGATCCTGATCATTTGAATTTTGATTGTTTCCATAATCACGATTGTTATTATAATCGTTATTTTGATTATTTCTATAATCACGATCATTATTGTCATAGTTGTTTTGGCTGTATTCATTCGCTCTACGTCCATTTACACTTCCAACAATATCAACAATTTGACCACGACGGTTGTAGATAATTTGTAATCCACCTACTTGTTCTAAGGCATAACGGTTGTAAGTCATGTATACGGAACCAACTCGTTTAATTCTATCATTTGAATCATAGTTGATAAATACATTTCCAATACGTCTTACTTTACCAGAATAATCATGTTCCACTTTTACACCGTAATTTTGGTTTCTAAAATTTGTGGGCGTACCATACGTTTTATTTACTGCACTTGTTCTTCTTGATTTGTAGTACATATCGTTACCATTTGATGGGCGTGTATTAAAATCAAATTGTCCGTCAGGAAACACAAAAAACTCGATTCCTCTTTCGGTGAACACAATTGGTTCCGCATTTCTAAAATCAACAGGTAATCTTCTCTCAATTGAAAAATTAGTTTTTTCTGTTGCATTCGCTACACCACCTCCAATAAGGAAGATACTAGCTACTAAAAGGGTAATTTTTTTCATAATCAATATAATTTGGGTTTTGCCTACTCATGAGCTTTTCGGCTTACGCTTTTTTACTTATTTGATTAGGTATATCCAAGTAGCGTGCCAGAAATTATAATCTTGATTACGTGTTTTAGGTTAATGCTTTGTTTTTTAATTTTAAATATTTGAAAATCAATATTTTAAAGTTTTAGAAATGAAGTGATAATAATTTATCCAGAAGCGGTGATTCAGTGTTTTTTTTATTGCAATTCCTTTGTTGGAATTTTTTTATTACCTTTTTCAGAATAGAACAGGTAAAAATTAGTTGTGACTTCAATGGTAATGACTAAAACTAGATACTCTTTTTATTTCTAATAGTTGTCACATTACCTTAATGAGTGTTTTTAGCTTCGTTAGTTTTAAAACAAAAAAAAGGCTATCCCAAAAGACAGCCTCCTCAATTAGACATTTATTTAATCATCATTTGGCATCAACTGTTTCGACAAAAGTTTTTCCGTTAGACGTTATAACAAACGTATATCTGTCTCCTGGCATCTTACTTACGTCAAATATTTTACCCACATTCAATTCAGCAGGCAAGGTTTCATTATACAACTCGGTATCATTTGAGCTATAAATTTTAACAGAAACAGGAGTTTTGTCTAAGTTTAGTAGATTAAGTTTTACTATTCCGTTTTTGTTTACCAAAATGGGTTTGTAAACTTCAGAAATGGCATCAGCAGATAATTTGGCTACTTTACCCACAACCTCAATTTTATACTTTGAGATTTTAAGGTCGCTTTCTGCTTGTAGGTAATATACTCCGTCAGGGAAAGCCGTCAAATCATATGTTCTGTTAATATTATCGTCAGAAGTAACATTCTCTTGATAAATTAAATTGTCACTTGTGTCATAAATCGATAAGTCGATTTTCTTGGTCTCTCTTAAAGTAAAACTTACAGTTTTTCCTTCTTCTTTTTTTAAATCCAATGAGAAATCAGCGTTCCCTGCATGTGCTTCTACGGTAGTTAATGCTGCTACGGCTAGCATTAAACTAAATTTTACAATCTTTTTCATAATAGTAAATGTTTTAGATTTATAATTGATTATTTATCTGATGCTAAATTATTCTAACAGATTCATTAAGAATAGTACAAGATTTTCTAATATATGTGCTATTTTATCTTTTACGAAATCGATAAAGGTTAAAAAAAGCTATAGTATTCGCATTTTAGGTATTTTTACATTAATTCTAAAATTCATGGAACATGAGACCTATACTGCCCAACTTGGAAATCATTACACCTTCTTTTGGAAGTTCGTTTTTTTTCTCTAATTATGAAGAAAATGCTAACAATAATGCGAATCACTGGCATTATCATCCTGAAATCGAATTGGTCTATATTAATGGAGGATCTGGAAAGCGACAAGTAGGAAGTCATATCTCCTATTATAATGACGGGGATTTGATATTAATCGGAAGCAATTTACCGCATTGCGGATTTACGAATGAAGAAACGGGGAATAAAAAGGAAACGGTTATACAAATGAAGCCTGACTTTCTTGGAAATGACTTTTTTGATATTTCCGAAATGAAAAATATTAGAAACTTATTTAACCAAGCCAAATCAGGGATTTCATTTTTGGGAGAAACTAAGAAAGCAATTGGTACTAAAATTGAAGCAATGGAGGAACAGTCTCAATTAGAGCGGTTATTAAGTATGTTGTCAATTTTAAATGAACTCGAACAATCCAAAGAAAGTATTGTTTTAAATGCAAAAGGCTTCTCTATGGAAATGCAGATGCAAGATAATGACCGTATCAATGTTGTTTTTAATTATGTAAAAGATAATTTTCAGGAGCATATTGCTCTCGAAGAAGTGGCTGTATTGGTAAGTATGACTGTGCCTTCTTTTTGTCGGTATTTTAAAAAAATAGCCAATAAAACATTTACGAAGTTTGTAAATGATTACCGTTTGGTTCATGCGTCTAAGTTATTAGCCGAAAAACCGATAAGTATTACTGAAATATGCTATGAGAGTGGATTCAATAATTTCAGTTATTTCAATAAATCGTTCAAAGAGTTTACAGGTAAAAGTGCTTCAGAATACCGTCAGGAACTTAGATCAGTGCTTAAGTAATGTGATTTTTAGCGGTAATAGTTGTTGGGGTAGGATCTTTAAAAATTACAATACCCCAGATAATAAGGGGCATTGTAAATAAATAATCAAACAAGACCGATAGGTGATCATGAATTGCAGTTCAAACGACGCTAATGACATCTGGATAGCTTACCAGTCTAGTTTCAAAAGCGATACAGCTTGTCTGGGCAAAACGATGTCAACCACCAGAGTGCCTGCTTTCACGTCTATTTTTTGTGGATTTCCAACGGTTTCCAATTGACCGGCTTTTTCGAGTGTTGCTATTTGCGCAGTCGTAGGATTTTGCGGTGAGCCCATTTTTTTCCAAACTTCGTATGAATTACTGTGTTGGCTATCGATGGTGTAGTGGGTGAGTGTTACTTTTCTGGCATTAACACCGCTGATGCTTACCCGAACTGGTTCTGCAGCTCCCAATTGGTCCAGGTCGTGGTAGTTCCACAACATGATGCCGGCTGTTTTTCTATCAACACTGGCAAGTGCACCTATTTCTGTCTGCTCGCCACGTACGCTGCTCTCTACAATGGCTTCTAATGGCGTCATCCTATTGCTTTCTACCGTTACTCGTTTACCGCTCATTTTACCGAACATACGGAACACATTCAGTACCGGCTTGTCTACCCCATTTGTAGCTAAATCACGGAAACCATAGAACCAAGGTTGGTTTTCGAATTCAAAAGACCAAGAAACAGCACCCAAAAAATTGACATCATATTTATCGGCCAACAGGTATTTTCTGGCAAACGATGCAGCAGTATAACTACTGTACATAGTGCCGTTGCGGTAGGCATTTTGGGGGTTAGTAGCCATGCCACAAGCGGCACATCCTTCGGGGTCACTTTCCCCAATGATGATGGGTAGATTCTTAACTTCCGGATAAGAAGAGGCAATCTTGAACCCGGTAGAAATATCCTTTAATTGCGGCGACATATCCATACGTACCACGCCATCTATTAATTTCGGATTTCCTTTTGCATGAAAAAGAAAAGCATCCAGTGGCGCACCTTTTTTACCTGTTACGTAATTAGTGCCACTAATGCAATGCTGCAAAAAAGCGTTCGTCCATTTTTGGGAGTTTTCACTCTTTGTACCAGCGATATTAAGACCACCGATCTTAGCTGTTGGAAGTGCTCTTTTTACGGCATCAGCTGAATAATCGTAGAGTTTAAAGTATTCGTCCATAGTGCCTTTCCAATAACCGTTAGGCTCGTTCCACACTTCCCAATACCAACTTTCTACCTCTTTTTTGCCATAACGTTCCACACTATGTTTTACCCATTGGTACACCAGCTCCCCCCATTTATTGTAGTCTTTTGGCGGATAAGCCCAACCCGTCAGAATATCGCTGTAAGGGTCGCCTGGTTTCCAGGAATGTTTATAGGGTTCCGGATGTATACTCAGTGCTTGCGGCATAAATCCAATCTGAGCAAGTGGTTTCATGCCGCGCTTGATATAGGTGTCAAAAATGCTGTCGATAATACGCCAGTTATATATTGGGTTGCCCTTGGCATCTTCCGTGTAAGCATTCGTGCTACCCCATTTAAGAGCGGCAACGCCATCCCCGCTTACCAACAAACTGTGCGCCCGAACATATACCGGCGTAGGCGAAAGTGCTGCCAGTTCGGTCAGTAGCTTCTTGCCATCTTTCATGTAGGTATAATTAGGTTCATCGTACCCGAACCATGCCCACATTGGATACATGTCACCGACTGGTTTGTCCAGCATTATTTTTACTTCGACGGGTTTCTCTGTTGTTTGCGAAAAAACGGGTCTTAAACTGACAAATAGAAATGCGACAATAAAGGCAAGGACTGCCACTTTATTTTTTACGATTATTTTGTTTTCTTTAATCATTTGGTATCAATTTAAATTATATTAAAAGAATGGGATTAAAACTTTCTTATAGAGTTGGGCTATTGTTTTATTTTAATACCCGAACTTCATAAATTCCTGTTATAGTCGAATTGGGTTTTGCCTTAAATTGTACTTGCAAAATTTTTGGTTTCGCATTCAGAATTGCTTCTGGAAGTTCGATTATCTTGTCTATAAATTGATTTCCTTCAGTCCCATCCATATTCATCGAGGCTAATAAAACATCATTAATATAAATGTCGAAAATTCTATTCTTGTCGGCACCAAAATAGGTGACGCGCAATTTACGGGCTTCTAAATTATTATTTTTTAAATCATAGCTAAAGAAACCTTGTCCATTTCGGTAATGACGTTCTTTAAAAATTCCGGTATCTGTTTTATCTCCTTTGAAGTTATGGTCTGATTCCGGTTGTTGTTCGCCTGCGGAAACCACATCAACGGTAAGTGCTTCCAATTTCATTTGCGCTTCCTCACGTTCTTTCATTGCTTTTTGTATTTCTGGCAACTTTTCTTTGGTCGTATAAGGCCAATAGAGCATGTATCTGGCATCGTGAATCTGGAAGAACGGAACGAGTTGCAGGTTCTTGTATTTCTCCTGATAAATAAGATCCGAAGCGCTGAAAGTAAACGGTTTATTGGCTACGGCCTTCAAGGAAGTGGCTAAATCAGTGTTGTTTGAAACAAGCAAAGGCGCATCTTCTATTGGGTAAATTGGTCCGTTGGCAATATGTCCCATACGGCTGTCATCGGCTCTTAGTCCAACAAGGTCTGTTGTGTCTGTTACTGCAGCAAGTACAATGGGTCCGTGTACAAAAGAAACCCAAGCTGATTTATCCGGAAGTTGTTCTGTTTTATTTTGCATTGGAAGCACCACTGCAATTACGTCTCCTGTTTTCCATTTTCGTTCTATGGATACATAGGAATTCACGTCTTTAGTTAAGCTAATTGCTGTGTTGTTGACCGTAATTTTCATTTTGCCGTCTTCAACCCACGAAGGATAACGGAACTTAATGGCAAACTGCTGTGGCTTTTTCAACGTTAGCCTGATGGAAGTTTGTTCTTCAAACGGAAACTTTGTATTTTGCGTAAGCGTAATTCCTTTCTCTTTCCAATTCAGCGTCGAAGGAATAAAGAGGTTAACATAGAGATTTTGTTTGTCGTGCGCATAAATGAGTTCTCCATATTTCCCGTGGTTTTCCAAACCAGAACCTACGCAGCACCAGAAAGATTGTTGGGATTCTGAATAAACTCTGTAATGACGCGGTCGGATAGGAGTAAAATAAACGAATCCACCATCAGGATGCTGGGATGACAAGATGTGGTTGTAGGTCGTCCGTTCGTAATAATCTATATATTTTGAAGAAGGGTCTGCAAGAAATAAATGCTTACTTAATTTAAGCATGTTGTAACTGTTACACGTTTCAGGGCCTTCTCGCGATTCCAACATAGATGAAAAATCGGTGGCGGAATTAAAATGTTCTCTCACGCTATTTCCTCCAATAGAAATCGTTCTGTTGTTTACCACCGTATTCCAGAAAAATTTAGCTGCATTTGCCCATTCTTTATCTCTAGAAACTTCGGCAACACGCATAAAACCTATTACTTTAGGAATCTGGGTATTGGCATGAATTCCGTTAAGGGCATCGGTATCTTTCAAAAGTGGGTCAAGAATTGCTTTGTGAGAGAATTTTCGAGCCAAAACCAAATATTTTTTATCGCCCGTTATCGCTGCAACATCGGCAAAAACCTCATTCATGCCGCCATGCTCACTGCGCAACATCTGTTGGATCTGATCATCGGAAAGGGTTTCGGTAAGATTCAAACACCAGTCGGAAAGTTGGATTAGCATTTTTTTGGCTTTTTCATTTCCAGTCAAAGTGTAAGCATCTACCAATCCGGCATATACTTTATGGATGTTGTACCAAGGCACCCATTTATTATTCAATGAAAAGCTTCCAGCGTCAATTTTTCCTTTGGCAATCTCCTCCCACAAGGCTTTGCTTCCGGGAACACCTCCAATGTATCCATTGCCGTTTTTCTGCTGACATTTTTCGAGTTCGTTAAGTATATAGTCAAGTCTTTCCTTTATTTGCTTATTTCCGGTTGCGGCATACATCTCTGACAAAGCCGAAAGATAGTGCCCGCCAATATGACCATCAAGACCGGTATTTTCCCAATTGGCATAACTTTTTGATTTAGATTCTATTCCTGCTTCTCTCAAATAAGGAACTAATAGTCGATCAGCATCAAGGGCCAAAATATATTTCATGTCGGTTTCTTGAGCCGCTTTAAAAGGACCCTCCAGTAAACGAACCGAGGATAACGGAAAACTTTGAAGTTGGGACGACTGTCCGTAAACAGCAGCTGTTGAAACCAGTACAAGTCCGAGCCAAAATGATTTTTTAATACTATTTGGTATCATCTTTTTTGAATTTTATTTATTTAAGCCAATAGTTTTAATGCGATATACGGTGAACGAGTATGCCGGTAATTCAGCATTCATTAACTCTGAAACAGGAGAAGTGGAAACTATCGGTTTCGCTTTTTTGTCGCTTGGATCACCTTTCAATACGGTTTTTATAGCCTCATTGCTTCCTAGATTACCATTTTTCAAGTCAACGTATGCAGTAACGGCAACAGGTAGGAGGTTGACCAGTTTTACGATTATGTCGTTACTTTTAGTGTCCTTAACAACAGATATGACAATACGGGTTTTTACATTTTCCTGGTTGTTGGAAAGGCTAATCTCACTAGGGATATAGTAGTCACCGGCGTTTTGACCATAGAGCTTCTGTACCTCATAACCAACCGTTGGTCTCACTTCCGTATTGCTGAAATAGATCAGGTTGGGATTCCATTGCGTATGTTTGTCTTTGGCCAATAATGGCGCATAAGAAGTCATGCTGACTACATCACCATTGCGTTCCAAAGAAGTTAAATACAAGGCTTCCGCCAAGGCTGTTTCAATATTATTGGGTTTCCCAGGCAAGTGGGCAGCATATTCGCCAAGATATACTTTGGGTTTGGAACGATCATATTGGTCATAATAATCCTGATTATAGATGAACCAGCCCGGAGATTGATAGTAGTGTTCATCAACCATTGGTACACCCAATTTTGAAGCGATATCCCAGCCTTCTTGATAATCAGTGCCTTCAAATGATGGGCCTGCGGTTCCAATGACCGTTATTTCAGGGTGCTTTTCCTTCATTGCTTTGAAGATCATCGTAAAACGTTCTTCAAAAATATCGGTGATAAGATCTTCGTTGCCAATGCCAACATATTTCAGATTAAAAGGCTTCGGATGTCCGGCTTCGGCACGTTTTTTCCCCCATTTGGTAGTTGCATCACCATTGGCATATTCTACTAAATCCAAAATGTCTTGCACGTAATTTTCCATATCACACATTGGAACTCCGCCTTGTTGTCCAGCACCTCCTGTTGACGAGTTTTGGCAAGGAACACCAGCCGCTATGACCGGTAATGGTTCAGCTCCAGCATCTTCGCAAAATTGGAAATATTCGAAATAACCTAAACCAACCGTTTGATGATAGCCCCAAAGATTGCGCATGGGTTTTCGTACTTCGAGTGGGCCAATGGTGTTTTTCCAATTATAAATGTTTGCTATTCCGTCACCATGGGAAACACAACCTCCTGGAAAACGAATGAATTTTGGTTTTAAGTCCGCCAATGTTTGGGCCAAGTCGGCACGCAATCCATTTTTATGTCCTTTAAACGTTTTCTGAGGGAAAAGCGAAATCAGGTCTAAGTCCAAAGTTCCTGTCATTTGTGGAATGATTTCCAGACTGGCATCGGCCATAGTTGTTTTTACTGTAAGGGCTGCATTGTATTTTTTCCAATTGGTAGTAATCGATTGGGTTGTAGTTTCTCCATAGATTTCTCCATTTTTACCCACCAAGCGAATAAGAAGTTTGCCTGCTTTACCATGAGTAGCACGGGCAAATATTGAAAAATCGTATTTTTCGCCCGCTTTTACTGCAATACCGTCAAAACCTTCATTGACCAATGCCGCTCCTGTTTTTTTAATTGCAAGTTTTGCATAATGTTTGTTGTTTGGATGGATTGGGTTTATCGAATCAATAGTATAACTGGCGGTTTCGCCTTTTAGACTCCAAGCTTTGGTACTGTTCCAGGTGACATCCCGGCCTTTTGTATCGCTTATAGTATATTCAAAATCCCTGTTTTGAACCAGTTCAGCGTATAGACCACCATCGGCAGCGTAATTGATGTCTTCAAAAAAGATGCCCAAGAGCGTATTGCTGATTTTTTTAGATTTTGTAACGTCCAAAGTGAACTTCGCTTCCACAGGCTTCAAGTCGGCAAAACGTTCGGTGTCGGTTTTGGTGGTTTCCGCCCAAAGTTGGGTTTTATAAGCTGATAATTGTTGGGTTTTAATCAAGCCATCAACAATACTCCAAGCCACTTTATTGATGGACCCAGTTTCTTGTTTTCCAGCGATAAGGATAGTGCTTCGTGAGTTTTTGTATTCTGTTACTGGGATATTTTTGGTTTCCGAGTATTTTTTGAAATCCTTGGTTGTGGTACACCAAGCTTTGGTTTCGGTTTGATCTTTACTCAACCATGAAATCGTGTATTCCCCTTTTTCTTTCTTGTAAGTCACTTCTGGAGTCAAACAGTTTTTATTGATCATAACAACAGGGTAAGACTGACGACCCCAATAGAGAAGGTCTTGTGACGAAGCGTGGGCAAAAGTTCCGTCCTTTTCGTTCAAGCTCCAAATGCAATGCCACAGTCCATCGGCACCCAGAAATAGTATTGGCGAAACCATTCTTTTTTCCGATCCCCATCTTCCATAATCGGAATGGATATAATGGTATTCCGGCCCTATGGGATGCCAATTGATTTGATCGATACTCCAAGCAAAATGGAGTCCGTCGAAACTTTTTCCGGAAGTATAGGAGAATATATAGGCCTCATTTGGATTGTTAGCGAAAGTCGAAAATGCCGAAAAACACATAAACAGTAATCCTAGAAAGTGCTTTTTTTGTTTTTGAAATTGGCAGCTATTTTTCATTGTACTATTTTTTGAATTTGACTTTTTTAATTCCCTGATGGGTTGGAATTGTTTGTTTTATACTGCCATCAGTATTGAATTCCAGTTTGTCGATACATACTTCTCTATTATATCCTGCCGATCTGCCCATGGCGATTCCATTTGGATAATTGAAGCGATGGTAAACAAGATACCATTCGTCTTTACCCGGAATTTGAATCACTGAATTATGACCTGTTGCATATATGCCAGCTTCTTTGTTTTTTGCAATGACAAGATTATTTTGTGGTATATTTATTTTCCCCATTGGAGAATCCGAAGTTCCGTAACGCACTTTATAGTTTTCGCTTCGGGTATCATCTTCTGACCAAAGGAAATAATAGTTGCCTTTTCTAAAAAAAACGGTAGCGCCTTCACGGAAGGTCTTGTCAGGAGTGATTACTTTGATGGTTTCTTGTTTGATGGAAACCATGTCATCATTAAGTTCGGCGCAAGCCATATAAGAATTTCCCCAGTACAAATAGTTTTTCCCTGTTTGGGGATCTGTGAATACGTCCGGATCAATTTGTTGCCCTTTTGTAATGCCTTCAGGATATTTATCGATTAAAGGTTTTCCTGAATCAACAAAGGGTCCCGTAGGATTGTCTGACACAGCGACACCAATCTTTTGCGCAGCACAGAAATAGAAAAAATAGTTGTATTTATTTCCTATTTTCTTTTCTGTAATGCATGGGGCCCATGCGTTTTTCTTTGCCCAGCTCACATCTTTAGGCAGATCCAGGATTACGCCTTCCTCTTTCCAGTTGACTAGATCTGTCGAAGAAAAGGTTTTAAAATAGGTGCCTGACCAATTTTCAAATCCATCACTGGTAGGGTAGATATAAAACTTCCCAGTTTTTTTGGCGAATATAATATCGGGATCAGCATACAATCCTTTTAGAGCAGGGTTGTTATTTTTTTTGTTGGATGTTGATTTTTGGCTAACAGCAGTATTACCATAAGTTAATAGTAAAATAAATACAAAGCCTTTAATCCAATTTGTTAGAATCATTTTTTATGTTTTTAAAATTTTATTTCGCAGTTCCAATTTTTAGCCAGTTTTTGGGCTTCTTTTTTTGTAATTTGAATAACCGCTGGATGCTTTGGCGACGAAAAATTGGTCGATTTCATAACTCCTTCGTTGAAGTGTCCCAGATTTTTAAAATTCACAAAATCAGAGGTTTCACTAAACCCAAAATTGTGCGGATTGATGCGGTAGATGTCATATATCAATACCCATTTATTCTCACCAATGCGTTTGTAAATAGTTGGCGCTTCACATCCTACCGGTTCCGGGTCGTACCATTTATCGTCATATTTATAACCTGTATTGATGGAGTCAGAAATCATTTGCTTAACACCCGCTGTTCCGTCATGCGGCACATAGAACAGGTGGTATTTATTGCCTACTTTGGTAATGTCAGCATCAATATAGGCAACCTCTTTTGGATACTCAAACAAAAGTTTTGGAGCGGTTTCTAATTTTGTAAAATCGGAATTCATATAAGAATAATACACTTTGTCTTTTTGGTTGCCAAAGCGCATGGTAAAGTAGATCATGGTCTTTTGCTTTTTATCGTCATATACGAGTTCAGGTGCCCACGCACAGCCAATGTCTGCCAATTCAGGAAAAGCCTGATCCACACGAAGTACGGTATGGGTCCAATGGATCAGATCGGGAGATTTCATTAAAACCAATCCTCTATTGTTTCCCCAGCCGTATTGTTTTCCATCGCGTTCCCATTCTGTAGTGCGATTACCAGCTTTTTGGGCATAAATATGTAGATCGGTCAGTGCCAAATAAAACATTCCGTCTGGTGCTCGGTAAATGTAAGGGTCACGAATTCCTTTTTGCTCTGCAATCGTATCGCCGGCTATAATTGGTTTGGCATTGTTTATATCGGTAAAACTATAGCCATCTTTACTCAATGCCATATACAAACCATGGGTATCGTCTTTAAAATATACCATGAGATACCCTCTCATATTTTTTTCTTTTGGTACTTTGTTTTTTTTCTGAGCCAACACAGCATTGCTGACAAAAAACAACAGGCAAAAAACAACTAGAAATTTAATTTTGTTCATAGATATAAAAGTTATTCTTACTGGTCCTATTTGGTATCTCTTTTATTTATTGGTGTTTGCTTCACTGAGTTAATATTTTTCATAGGTGTTCAGCGAATTTCATTTACTTGTGCAACCGTCTTGTTAATGGCGATTTCAGAATTATTTTAGTTTGAATTTGTAGAACCAGTGTCTTTTTTTTCGTAGCCCCATTTGCTTTCTAATTTTTTAGCCTCTTTTGCAGTGATTGGCATAACGGTTCCATGTCTTGGATGAAAGTTCATCGTCACTTCTTCGTCTATTAGAGTGAAATGTTCCAGGTCTTTCGTTTTGGTAAATTGATACCTTCCACTGCTATAAAGATCATACATTAGTATCCAGGTGTCAGAATTATTTAATTTATACATACCAGAACCTTCTACTTGTTTATCCGTTTGTTCTAAACGTTTATCCTGCAGTACATACCCTTCTGTAAGTTTATTGGATACTGCTTGTTTTATACCAGGGTACTCTCCCGTTGCTTTAAAGAATAAATGATAGTTGCCATCTTTAAAAATGATATCACCATCAAGACAAGTGCTGTTGTCAGGACTAAAAAAAAGCTGTTTGGGATTGGTCTCTAATGCGCTGAAATCGGTGTTTGCGTAGGCATAATATAATTTAATGGGGCCATCGCCGAAGCTCATTGACCAATAAATCATGTATTTTCCTTTCTCTATATCATATATGGTTTGTGGTGCCCAAACCTTACTAACTGCTGATAATTCCGGGAAATTTTGTGGAATGTTTACTACATGAGAAGTCCAGTTTACCAAATCTTTTGAGTTTAATAATACCATCGCATAAGTTGGTCCCCAACCATTTTTTGACGTATTCATATCGGTAGCCACCATATAAAACGTTTTTCCATCGACACCACGAAGAATATGCGGATCTCGTACTCCTCCTGTAGAACTGATCTGGGTTGAACTGACAACGGGCATATTATTATTTAAAGCACGGAAATTATAACCATCCTTGCTGATGGCAAATCGAATAGCTTCTTTATCTTTTCCATCACCCGAAAAGTAGGTGAATAAGTAGGCATTTGTTTTTTTATTGGAAGCAGCCATTTCGGATTTAGAAGCTTTCTTTTTAGAAAGTTGTTGTGCTGACATCGATCCAAGAGTATTCAGGGCTAAAAATAAACCGAGCCATTTATAAGTGTCCCTTTTTTTTGTGGGTATTATTGAATAGTAATTCATGTTTTATTTTATACAATTTAGTTATTTAGGCATACTAATTAGTATTGGCTTTTACTTCAGTAACGCTAGATTCAAAGCAGACCAAGCTGTTTCAACCCACAAAAAAAATTGTTGTCCAGCTATGAAATTCTTCTCAGTCTTAGATTGAACATAATTGAATACAGAAAGAATATGACAAGTGTTATTTGGATATATTTAGACGAATCATTTTTGTGATTTTTGAAAGCCTTATTGTGTTTTAAAGAGGCTATTTATATTATGGTGCACATCATTATAAGTGTGTTTTTTACATTTGTAAATATAATTTAAAAAAGCATATAAACAAATCAACTTAATAAAAAAATGGATTACGAATTACGAGTCTTGTAATTTTAGCTTGTTACTTATGTTGAATTAGTAATTTGCTTTTGTATAAAAACTAAGAATCAGGTATTTTAAAAAATGAAATCAAACTAAAAGCAATAACTATTTTTGATAGAATACATGCAACGATTCTATAAAACAAAACTGCCCGAAAATTACTTTTTGGGCAGCTTCTCATTCAATTAGCGATTTTTATAAGATTAAAAGAAAAAATAATTAGAATCTTAAATTTTTAATTGATTGGGTAATCATCGTAAAAGCGTTACCGCCATCAAGCCGATTACTACGTCATTTGCGAGTGTTTTCAAAGTGATATTCTTCAGCGTTTTCAACGAGTTGAGCGGCATGTCCAGTACCGTTGCAGCACCACCCTCAATCGCCTTGCCATTGTAATTTGCTTTCGATTCCTGTCCAGAAACTATGACTCCAGTTTTTAAATGAATACGTGTAGAGCGTGGTCTTTTTAATGCAAAGGCAAAGCCATCAGTATAATAATCCTGCTCCATAGGCCACCAGGTTTCAGGGTTTCGCAACACGAGTGAATCCGTTGTTCCATCGGTATATTCAACAATTATAACGCCATTATCAAACTGGCTTTGCATCGGGTTGGTGGAACCGGCCATTAAAAACCATGCGTGGGAAGCAGTGCCTGTAAGCGGAATTGATTTCTCTTTTGGATAATTATCCCATTGTGAAGTGAATAGAATATTGTTAGCACCATCTGTTCCGGGAGTAGAAAATGGAATGCCCTGCGGAAGCGTAATAGTGTTTTTTTCTCCGGCTAATTTACGCAACCCACTATCGTCTACATCAAATGTTCTTAAAGAGTGCGGCCAATCGCCTATTCCTTGCCACGGCAGTTGTAAAGTAGTAACCTGTGGCCTTGGTGTGAGGTATTTGTTCTTGAAAATTTGGGTTACCTTATCGTTAAAATGTCCTGTAATGTTCACGGTTTCTAATTTTCCTTTAGCAGTTGCCGGCCAGTTGTATAATGACTCTGTAACAGTTTCTCCGTTTTGCAATTTGATAGTTACCTGATTTGTTCCGGTTATCAGGTTATTTTCCGGCACAACCACCTCGTTACTAATTTTACCTGAAGGAATGTTAAGTGATGTGCTAAATCCGTTAACAGTTACGACTGCTTTTACAGAACTGCTTGTATTATTCTGCAACGCAAAACTGTTGCTGTTTGCTTCAGAATCCTTTCCGGTAACTAAACTAACTGCTTTTTCTATAGTAATAGAAATTGGCATCCACCACGATAATTGTCCTTGTTGTAATTGCACAAATACGGTGTAATTTCCTGTAAGTGCTATTACTTTAGCCGAAAAACTGGATGCTTTGGTCTTAATATTCGTCAACGCATTTTGTGGGTCATTGACACTTAAAACTTTCGCGTCTGCAAATTTCTCATCAATTATACTGCCGATTGCATATGTTTTTTCAGCAGCTGGCAGTACTGGTTTGGCTCCTTGCCAGGTAATGTTGATAACATATTTGTCAGATGCTGGTGCGTTAATTTCAATTACTGGCTTGCCTACTGCCGAATCTCTGTTTTTCCAGCTAACGGGTTTGCCGTTTATAGTAATATTTTTTACCTGACCTTTTGCAATAGCTTGGAATTTTAAGTTAAGGCTTTGCGGTAATTTAGGTACCAGTGTATAAACATCAGTTTCACCACTGCGTTTAAAATCAAACGAAATATCCGGTGTAGAAAAGGAGGCGTAATTCCAGGAAGATGGCAAGCCGGGCCGAATGGTAAGCGTATTGCTCAAGGCATTTGGAACAATACCAAAAAGGCCTTCTACCAAAGCTCTTGAAAACATACCGATTGGATCACCAAAATCTCGGTAGGCTTCATTGCGTATGGCATCATAATGCGAGATCTGTACAAAATTTCCGGGGCTTCCGCCAAGGTACATAGAGACCAGTACCTCGCTTTTAAATAATTTATAGGCTTCATCGGCACGGCCTCCCTGCCAGTTGGCAAGTGCAGTATGCATAGATTCAGCTAATGCCGAATTGTTTAATGACCATTCATAAGGCATCCATTTAGTGGTGGAGAGCGTGTAATAACCGTCATCGTCAAGTCCTTTTGCTTTTACAGGGATATGTGGTATTTCATTGTCTATATAACGCAAACTTTGATAAGCCTGAAATGGAGTCATCGTTTCAGAATCCATACTGTGGTAGATTGTCCATAATGCCGGAGCGGGATGTAATAGTCGGTTGCCCAGTGCATCTTTATATTCGGCAAAAGAACCCTTGTCTTTCATCCATAACTGGGCATTCATTGCTTTCAAAATTTTATCAGCTTCATTACGGTAAGTTGATGGGTCTTCTCCAAGGATAGTTGCTATTTGTGCCGCTTTTGTAAAAGCAAAATAGTTATAAGCCGATGAATGCGCCACGCCGCCGCCGCTATACTGCAATGCATCGCTGGCCCAAATGGCGGCATAGGCATCGTACAAACCATCTCTATCAGAGTCAAAATTACGGGTTTCCCATTCCAGATGACGTTTTAGTACTGACCAGGTTTCTTTTAGAAAAACCATATCACCCGTCCATTCGTAGTGGCGCAGCAAAATGTCGATATATACCAGATTCATATCGTAATGGTGTGCTGTTAATTTTTCACCATTAGGATTTCTGCTGATATAACCGCTTGTAAACATGCCAACCCCTAATTTTTCAAGGCTTCGGGACAAATGGTTTAACGTATCTGGAATAACAAGGCCGCTCGCAGGACTTGTTAGCTGTGACTTAGCATAGCTTTCTAAATGCGTTTTAGCACGGTCGTGCCAACCGAGTGCATCAGCCGTGTAAGCTCCGCGCCAGCCATTCAATCGCATGCGCCAGCCAATAGAACCATGCATATAGGAAGGGGATTCCCAAGTAGCATCGGATGCTATGGCCAAGGTTCCTCCAATGGTGTTGATGTAAGGATCGGGCGTATTGATGGTAATGCGGTCGGCAATTGATTTTCTCGCTGTTTTTGCCTGTGCAAACAGTTGCGGTGCTTCACTGTAATTAAAGGCAGGTTTTGTAGCTGGATTGTGGATAGTGAAATAATAATTGGCATTGGTCGCAGCATTTATTTTACCTGCTAAAGCCGGGGCATTCGCTACATTCGAGTCATAAAAATCCTGCGGTGTAGCTAATTTAGTGGCATCAGCTATTTTTAGTGTTGCATCCGAAGGAAAAGTTCCAACTAATACTTGCTCTTTTACTATTTTAGATTTCTGATTTAAGTCTTCTACATAATAGCGTCCATCTTGTCCTATTTCTAAACCTGTACCGTATTTTAAGTTAAAACCAGCCTTTTCAATCGTATAAATATTATCCTTGCAATTTTCTGGTTTTAGATAAAAGTTCGATTCAGGGTCAGGCCCCATGTCACCATCACGGCTAAATTTTTTACCCGATGCTCCGCCAAAAGCCCAAAATAATGTAACCGGTGTTTTTATATCCTGCATGCGGGCTTTTACAATAAAACCTTCAGCACCTGCCATGGCTAATATTTCCAGTAAAAGTTTTCCGTTTCCAAGTATTGGATCTTCTATGATATAAAGCATAGAACCGGCTCTGTATCTGGCAGTAATTGTTTTTGCTGTGGTAAGCCATTTGCTAGTATTGCCAGTGGCTATGCCAAATTTAAAATTGCCTCCCATTCTAGGCATATATAAAGCAAATTCAGGTCTGTCACCGGTTTCTACCCTAAATGCGGTATGGGTGCCATAGAGGGCACGGGTAAAAAGTCTGTTCCCGTTTGTAATAACAAAATCAGTACCATCCGGTTTGTAGCGCAGTTCCTGTTGCTCGCCGTGCCACAAGCGATCCGTTTTTTTTAGAGGATAAAGTTCTTGCGCAAAAGTTTGTAATGAAGTTACAAGCAACATTATTGTTGCAAGACAGCTTACAATATTCTTTTTATTTACAAATGTCATCATATGGATAAAATATTTATTCGAAGATACGATTGTGCTAATTTCATCTATTTAGTGCTATTTATTACATTGACATTGTATGTTTAAATTACGTTGTACATCTCAATGATTGGTTTGAAGCAGGAAGGTTTCGCAAGATGTTGGAATTTTTGGCTATGCTAATGAACCTTTTACAGAAACTATTGCGCTTTCCATTTCGACCATAAATCAAAAAGGCGAAGAACTAGGCTGTCTAGCTGCCATGGTTTACTTTGAAGCTTTTTTAAACAAGGATAAAAACGAAATAACAACTAAAATAATTGAATCGGAACGAATCATACGGAAAAGTTCAAAAAGAATTTAAGTTTATTTCTACCAATTATTTTTCAGCGTTATGTTACAAAACCAGCTATTTCGACACTTTAACTATTTTATACAAGCCCGCTCCATGCGAATTGATTTTAGGAGCAAACTCACCTGAAAATTGGCCAACTACTTTTCCTGACCATAAATCGGTAATTAAATATTTATCCAAAAGTCCGAAGTTTTTCAGGTTTATAGCAATTTTTGCAGTCGGCGGTGGTGGGGGTCCAGAAGGATTTTCGGTAAACACGAAAAATTTCACTGTGGCACCTACATTTTGAGAAATACAGGCTTCATCCAAACCAACAAGCGCTTTAAAACGAGTATAGCCTTCAGGTATGTCAAATTCTATAATGGAATTCGAATGTGTACCGATACCATTTTCATATTTAACTTTATTTACAGTAAGAGCATTGCCAGAAACGCTTTGGTTCACCTTTGGCTTTTGCCATCCCGATGTTGCTTTTATCCATTTTAAGCTGGTCAATTTGAGGGAATCTTTTCCTTTATATAGCGTTGGTTCAATCCAATTGGCGTGATCCCAATCGGTTTTGTCACCGCCATCATTGACCACTAAATACAATTTTTTGGCTCCCGAAATAGCAATATCTAATGTGGCGCTTTGACCCAGAGTTGCTTTGGTTATTAATCCGCTGTTCCAAACTGCTTTTTCTTCGGAGATCATTTTTTGATCGGTGGTATTGAAAACCGCCAAGTATTTAGCTCCTGTTTTTGGTTCGTCAGCTATCCAAGCAGCTTTGTCATTATCCGTGAAAAGCGGTTTGTTGTTGGTGCTTTCGTTGAGCACTTTTAACACATTTTTATTCGTCAGCAACGAAAGCGTGAAGGGATCGTTGTCGGGAAGATTTCCACCAAACATCAACGGGGATTTAAAAATACTCCATAAGGTCATCAAAGTATATTGTTCGTCTTTGGTAAAGGCGGTCATCCGAGGATCTCCTCTTTCTGCTCTAATGCCAATTCGCCCAAGCGGTAACATATCGCCATCAGGATACGCACCATAAGCGCGCCATTTGTTCCAACGCTCAAAGACTTCAAAATGATCTTTTAATTGTTGCCAGCTGTCCCAAAAATCGCCAACGGTACGCCACATATTTGCGTTTTTTTGAACGTGATCGGCGTGTGCAATTGGGGTTTCTCCTGGAGAGGTGCTCAATACAATTTTACGCCCTGTACGGTCAATGGCTTTGCGAATCATATCGATTTCTCCTTCAAAATAAATCGGGGAAGAAAGGTCGTCAATCTTGACAAAATCGAGGCCCCAAGAGGCATACAATTCGAAAAGCGAATTATAGTATTCCTGTGCGCCCGGCTTGCCCGGAACTACCGTGTACATGTCGTGCAACCAGCTGCACTGGTCTTTTTCAGAGTAAATATCTTTGGCTGTGAAATTTGTGCCTTTAATGGGCAAGTTTTGTTTTACAGCTATTACGGGAATGCCGCGCATAATGTGGATTCCAAACTTCAACCCTTTATTATGAAGGTAATCTGCCAAGGGTTTAAAGCCTTTTCCTCCCGCCGCCGAAGGGAAACGGTTTGTTGCGGGCATAAACCTGCCGTATTGATCCAGCACATAATCAGGGTCTTTTTCGTTGTATCCGTGTGATTTATCGTTACCGACATACCATCTGATATCGACTATAATATAATTCCATCCATACGATTTCAAATATTTGGACATATAGTCGGCATTGGCTTTTACTTCAGCCTCGGTAACTGTTGGGCCAAAGCAATCCCAGCTGTTCCAACCCATAGGAGGAGTTGCTGCCCAATCATGAAAATCTTTTTTTGTTTGCCCCTGAACGGAATAACAGGTTACAGAAAAGAGTAAGATAGAGAGTGCTATTTTGTAAAATTTAGATCGAATCATTAGTGTGATTTTTTTGTAATTGCAATTTGCGTATAAGTGTATTTTTCACATTTGTAAATTTAATTAAAAAAAAGACATATAAACAAATGAACATGATAAAAAAAAATGGGTTGTAAATAGGAGTATTGTAATTTAAGTTTGATTTAATACTTTTTTGGGTGCGTTATTTCTTAAATTTAGGAGTTTATAAACAATCAAATGTTTCTATTGTAAGCTAACTCAAAACAAAGCATATATGCAAAATGGAATCAAATAAAAACAATGGGAAAAATAAATCGGGACGGAATTAATTCCGTCCCGATTTAAATATTGAATTTTTCCTCCAAGGTCTTTTTTTGCTTATAGGTGTTTGAATCTAAAAAATCATGCCTGTAAGGTTTTGGAAATCTTACCAAATTATAGGATTATTTTTTACCAGATTAATTCTATTTTCTGTCCTTTTTTCAAGGTAACTTTTTTGGTTTTATCGCCATTAATAAGTGTTGTATTTCCCCCATTTTTAGAAAAAACAGTTACTTTCTTCAAAATCTTACCATTCCATTCCATCGAAATTACAAATCCTCCTCTGGCACAAATTCCTTTTATGGCACCACTTTCCCAAGCATCGGGTAGGGCAGGGAGTAATCTGATTTCGTTTTCATTAGATTGAACCAACATTTCGGCTACTGCGGCAGCCCCTCCAAAATTTCCGTCTATCTGAAACGGAGGATGTGCATCAAATAAATTAGGATACGTTCCGCCACCTCTTTTTGGTTTTTCTGTTTTCTTTCCATCGGGATCTACATATCGAAGTAATTCACGGAACATTTTATAAGCATGATTGCCGTCCCAAAGTCTTGCCCAAAGATTAATGCGCCATCCTTTTGACCAACCCGTTGTTTCATCGCCTTTTATTTCAAGCGTTTGTCTGGAAGCACTGGCCAAGTCTGGAGTTTTTAATGGTGTAATGTGGTCTCCAGGAAAAAGTCCGAATAGCTGCGATTGATGGCGGTGTCTTGGGTCTTCGTCATTCCAATCAAAATACCATTCCTGCAGGTTTCCTTTTTTTCCTATTTGATACGGATAGAATTTTGAAAGTGCGGTTTCAAGTTTTGCTCTAAATTCAGCATCCACATTTAACACTTTTGAAGCTTTAATCGTTTTATCAAAACATTCTCGTATCATCGCCAAATCTGCAGTTCCGCCGTACATCGTGGCTCCAATGAAACCATCGGGTGCGATGTATTTGTTTTCCGGAGAAGTGGACGGAGATGTGATTAAATAACCATTTTTATCGGATATCATCCATTCTAAGAAGAACTGAGATGCTCCTTTCATAATAGAGTATCCTTCTTTTTTTAAATAGTTTTTGTCTTGAGTAAAAGCATAATGCTCCCAAATATGCGTACTCAACCAAGCTCCTGCCGTGTTCCAACACGCCCAACTTGGGTCTTCTTTTCCGAAGTTTCCAACAGGATTTGTCATCGCCCAAATATCAGAATTATGAGCCGCAGCCCAGCCATTGACGCCATAAAATGTCTTGGCGGTCACTTTACCCGTTACTGAAAGGTTTTTTATAAAACTCAAAAGCGGGAGGTGCAATTCGGAAAGATTTGTGTTTTCAGCAAGCCAATAATTTTCTTCGAGATTGATGTTCATGGTGTAATTACAACTCCATGGCGGGTTTAGATGAGGATTCCAAAGGCCTTGCAAATTGGCAGGAACTCCTTTGGTTCTGGAACTGCTGATCAACAAATAACGTCCGTAATTGAAATACAAAACTTCTAGATTTTTATCTTCTTTCGATTCCGAATAACGTAATAAACGTTCGTTAGTTGGTAAGTTTGGTGCTGTTGTTTTTCCTAAATCTAAAATCACTCGGTTGTAGAATTTTTGATAATCGGAAATGTGAGCTTGTTTTAGTTTGTCGAATGATTTTACAAATACTTGGTTCAAATTGGCTAATGCAATCAATTTATCATTAAGACCTTCGTTAGCAGGATTCTTGTCAAAGCCATTAAAGCTCGTTGCAATTGATACATAAATTAAGGCTTCGGTACCGTTTTTTAATCCCAAACTCGTATCGGTACTAACAATTGTTCCATCCGTGTTTTTAATTTTCATCAGCGTTGTAAAACGTGTTCCTCTGTCTTTTTCCAAAAGAAAAGACGGCACCACTTGATAACTTGGGTTTTCGTGAATAAGCGCAAAACCATTCATTGTAAGTACATTATTTTTAGTTTCTGTTTTGAATTTTAATAAACTATTAGAATTCACATCAAAATTTAAAGCTCCTTTTTGACTGCTTGTCAATTTGATTATCATGATTTGCTCTGGTGCCGAAATAAAATATTCACGAGTAAATTTTACACCATCAATTTCATAACTGACTTTGCTTACTGCATTAGAAATATCCAATTCTCTATAATAATTGGAAGCTTTCCCAGAATGATGACTATTAATTTCCATAGTTCCCAGTGGCGCATACGACTCGGAATTTTTACCTTGAATTTTTTTATTCAATTCGTTGGCTAGTTTGTAGTTTTCGTTTTTTAATGCTTCCCGAATTGCGGGGATGTTTTTATACGCTTCAGGATTCATGTTGGCATTTACAGGTTCTCCTGACCAAAGTGTGATATCATTCAAATAAATTTTATCCAAATTTACCCCTCCAAAAACCGTTGCTCCCATTTTTCCATTTCCTAAAACCAGACTTTCTTCAAAAAAATCAGCTGGTTGGTTGTACCACAGAATATGATTGGATTGTGCTATAACTTTTCCACTGAAAGAGGAACAGATGAAAACTAAAAGCAGTTTTTTTAAGAAGTTTGAGTTCATTTATAGATGCTTAATTGTTTAAAATATACTTTTACCGGTTTCTCGCGTGAAGGCAATGTCATTAATTTAAGTAATAATCTCAACAAACGTTAGCAACAAACAGAGATTCCTCCTTCGTCGGAATGACAAATAAACGCTTAACTTTATGACATTGTGCGTGAGGGATAGCAGCAAACTACCGAAGTAGTGCGAATAGCCCGACCGCATTTATGAAAGGCGCAAACTGAGCGGCCTATTGAGAGCGCCTTTTATAAATGGGGTCACGCCCCAATAATACTATTTACTTGCTGACTTTATATTTTTCATTTGCTGTAATCATTTCCCAATCATCGGTTCGGAAAGGAGATGCAGGAAATTTTTCTTTATTGAAAAGGTTTATCTCCGTATCATCATCTGCCCAACCGTAATGAATCGCAATTGGATTTGGTACCATTTCGCTGGAAACTATTATTTTATTATCCTTGATAATCGCTTTCGCGGCATAGAAAATTTTATCAGCACCTGCGATTTCAAATCCTTTTACGTTTTCGGTATTATCAGCCGTTGACAATCCACTACCGATGTTGTCAAAGGTTAGAATTATTTGGTTTCCTTTTATTTCTAAGGATTTATAGGTTGGTCCGCGATAAACCATTTTCTTGCCATAAACGTTATTCAGAGCAATCGCAGCCAATCGTTTTCCAACATCTTGTTTGTTTGTGGGATGAATGTCTTTGGCATTACCAATATCTGTTGTTACCGCCATTCCTGTGTTTGGCAATTGCAAAGTTTGAGTTTGCGCTTCGCGAAGTTCTGCCCATCGGCTGCCGTTTTTACTGTTTCTGTTGAACTCATTGAAGGTGGATAATTGTACAAAATAAAAAGGGAAATCGCCTTGATTCCATTTTGTTCTCCAATCGGTTATCATTAATGGAAATGCTTTTTTGTATTGTTTGGCTCTCCACACATTGGCTTCGCCTTGGTACCATAAAACGCCTTGAAAAGCATACGGAATTAATGGATTGATCATCGCATTGTACAACAACGAAGGGAAACTATTGGGAGATAAAGCGGTTTTTACAACAATCACTTTGTACTTCCATTTTCCTTCCAAAGGAATTATTTTGCTGCCAAGAGTCAGTTTCAAATCAGATGATTCTCCATATATTCCACCGCCGCCACTGTTATCGACAATTCTTACGGCAATAACATTTTTGCCTTCTTTCAATATATTTGTCGGAACGGTATAGACTCTTTTGGCATCCCAAAGGGTATTTCTTCCTACTTCAATTCCGTTTATATAAGTGATGTCTTCATCATCAATTTTTGATAAACTTAAAGTTGTTCCGTTTTTAATATCTTCTGCCGAAAGGGTTATTGTTTTTCGCATCCAAACGACACCGTCCAAATCACCTAACGGCTGGTTTTCCCATAATCCAGGGACGTTAAGTTCTGCCCAACTCGCATCATTAAATCCTAATTCTTTAAAACTGGTTTCGTTGGCGGTACTTACTGCGGTTCCTTGAATTTTTTCGACTCTTTCTCTCATTGTTTTTGCATACAATTTGGAGATGGAATCCATATTCAGCATGGGCACATCGGCAATCATATCTTTAAACTCAGTATTTTTTTCGAATGCTTGACGGCTTGTCCAAGTCTCTACGCAAGTTCCTCCCCAAGAGGTGTTTATGATTCCGATTGGAATTTTTAATTCGGCATATAATTTTTTGGCAAAGAAGTAACCCACAGCCGTAAAATCACGCACCGTTTCTTTGCTACAAACGGCCCATTTTCCTGCTTTTAAATCCTCTTTTGGTGTACCACTCAAATCTTGGGCAACACCAAAATGGCGAATCATAGGATAGTTAGAATCGCTGATTTCTTTCTCGAAATTCAGGGTTTTATACATTTGAAATTCCATGTTGGATTGTCCGCTGCAAATCCAAACTTCGCCAACCAAAACATCTTTTATGACGATTTTGTTTTTTCCTGTAATGGTTAATTCAAAAGGACCGCCTGCTTTTTCAGAATCCAATTGAACCATCCATTTTCCGGTTGCATCGGCTTTAATGGTTTTGGTTTGTTTATTGAAATGGACTGCGATTTTTTCATTGGCATCAGCCCAACCCCAAACCGGAATTGCCTTGTTGCGTTGTAAAACCATTCCGTCAGAAAACAATAAAGGCATTCTGACATTGGCATTTGCCATTATGCTAGAAATCAGAAAAAGAAATACGATACTTTTTTTCATTTTTTATATTTTAAAAATTAGGCTTAATTCTAAAACAAACAGCATTGTCAACTTTCATTTCTTTTAAACAGCTAAATATAATAAAAACCGCCGCTATGAAAAGGGTACACCTATAAGAAATATAAGTACCTATAAGTTTTGCTTTTTACATTTAGCTTAAATGACCTTTTATTTCTTATGTGGTTAAATTTAATACTATTTGTTTTAGAATATAGCTATCAGTTTTTATTTCAAACCATCGAGCAATCCGGTTGATGCCTGTGAATCAAAAACAGTATTATTGCTTCTGTCAAATAAAGACATGGTATTTACTCCCAAGTTTCCAGCATCCCAATAGAACGGAATTAGACCATTAGCCTTAGCTTGTTTTACAACAGATTTTAGAAAATAGGCTCTTGAATTGAGATGCAAAGTCAACGCGTCGCCAGTTAAATTACGTCGAATAGCTCCAAACTCTCCTAAGACAACGGGAATTCCTTTGTCAACAAATTGGGTTTTCATTGATTTGAAAAGTTTATCCAAGTCGGCTTCTTCTCCCCAAGTGGCATTACGTGCAGTATCGGTTGTAGAATGGTAATTGGCTCCCCAATAGTAAAACATTTTACCCCAAGTCTCATCTTTGTCCATCAGACAAAATTGATAGGGAGTATAATAATGAACTTCAACCATCATTCGATTCGCAACATTGTCGGTTGGCAAAGTCAACATCAATTTGCTGGTTTTGTCAATATCTGTCGATGGTCCTTGAACTACCAATGTACGATATGCATTTTTACCTCCTGTAGCACGAACCGCATCAATAAATGTTTGGTGATACGATGTTAAAACCGACATTTGAGTTTCGTTGTCTACATTTGGTTCATTGGCACTGGCAAAAAGTAAATGCTCATCAAAACCACGTAATTGAGTTGCAATTTGTTCCCAAAAGGCTTTTTGTTTGGCATTGTTTTCTACTTTTTTTGCTTCGGTACAATTATTTTCAAGCCATCCGCCATCCCAATGGATATTGACAATTACATACATGTCATTATCGACGCAGTATTGAACGACTTCTTTAACTCTATTTAGCCATTCTGTTTTTATTTGAGCAGTGCTGGTATTGGCTAAATTTTGATTCCAAGAACAAGGAATTCGAATGGCATTAAAACCATTTGCTTTAACCAAATCAATCAATGCTTTTGTAACCTTTGGATTTCCCCAAGCGGTTTCTCCGCCAGTTGCTTCAAGTGTATTTCCAATGTTCCAACCTAATTTTATTTTGGCAGCAAGTTGAACAGCAGTACTACTCATTCCAGACGCATCGGCTGCAATAGGATTTGTGTTGTAGCTTGGATAAAGTTCGGTTGCGACAACAAGTGCAGCTCCAAGTTGCGTCAAATTAATTTGAACTGAGGCTGCCTGGCTTGATTTTATGGTTATAACTGCTGAGCGTACAGCGCTACTTGTATTTTCTGAGGCTGCTATATTAACCAATGTTGTACCTGAATTTCCCGAGACTTGGCTCAACGTTATCCAACTTGTATCTGAGCTACTAATGGTCCAAGCATCAACATTGCTTGTAATAGTCACACCAACACTATTTACTATGCTTTGAAACTCTATTTTGTTGGTGTCTACAGTAAGCGATTTAGCTAATACCACTTCAGCTGGTGTGTCTTTACTACAAGCACAAATTGCTAATAAGAATAAACCTAAAATTAAAGGGAATACGTGGTTACTTACTGTTTTTGTCATTTTATAGATTTTCGAGTTTTTAAATAAAGAAGAAAATAATTAGTGTTAGGTTGATTCTTATTTGATAGTTACCACAACTTCTTTTTTAATATCACGAGAAGAGCTTCCTAATTTTAAAGTATAATTTCCGGGCTCAACAGTCCATTTTTTAGTGGCAACATTATAGTATGCCAATTCTTTTACTGGAACCTGAATTGTGATGGTTTGAGAATTCCCAGCAGCAACCAATACTTTTTGGAAGCCTTTTAATTCTTGGGCAGCACGGGTAATTTTCGAATCCGATTTAGAAGTATACAATTGTACTACTTCTTTACCATCCACTTTTCCAGTATTTTTAACGGTTACTGAAACTGTAATCGTTTCGTTCACACTGTATCCTTTTTTGTCTGTTTTAGCATTGTCGAAAGTAAAAGAGGTGTAGGATAATCCGTATCCAAAAGGATAAAGAGGCTCTGTTTTTTTAGTGTCAAACCAACGGTATCCTACCAGAATTCCTTCGGTATAGTTGACCGTTTTGTCGCCAGGAAAACTGTTTGTAGCATGTGCTGGTGAATCCATAATGTTTTTAGGCATTGTCCAAGGCAATTTTCCAGAAGGATTTACTGTTCCTAATATTACATCTGCCAAGGCGTTTCCACCTTCGGAACCATTGAACCAACTCCAAACCAAAGCCGATGTTTTGTTTTTTATTTCTTCAATGTCAAAAGGAGCTCCGGCAATCAAAACCACAATGGTTTTTGAATTAACGGCAACTATTTTTTTAATCAATTCCTCTTGCCCGAAAGGGAGATTCAAGTTTCTACGATCAGAAGCTTCCGTTTCATAATCACGGTTTGAACCTGCAAAAACAATGGCTACATCTGAATTTTTAGCAACTTCTATAGCTTCCTCTAATTTAGCAGGATCCAATTGGTCAATTGTTACCGGACCATTCATGGTAATATCTCCTAGATTTCCTTTATTTTTTACTTCATAACGCTCTAAATAGCCTTCGGCATAATTGATTTTGATGGAACTTGGCAATCTGTTTTTTAAACCTTCCAAAGGCGTAATCTCTCTCTTGGTTTTAACTCCTGCGCCAAATCCGCCCAAAGCATTTTTCTTAGTTGCATTGTTTCCAATAACAGCAATAGATTTTACGCCATCCAATTTTAATGGCAAAGCGTTGTTTTCATTTTTTAATAAAACTACAGCTTCCGATGCAATTTTGTAGGCATCTTGATAATGTGCTTCGGTTGCAATGCTGCCTTTTGAACGGTCTTTAGCTCCGATTGCTTTTACTTGAAATAAGGTTCCTAATATTCGTTTTACATGAATGTTGATTTCGGCTTCTGAAATTTCGCCAGCCTTAGTTGCTGCGATTAATTTATCGGCCAAGAAAAATTCGTTGAACGGTTTTGGAGTTCCCATTTCAATATCCAATCCATTTTTCAACGTTTTCACAGTAGTATGAACAGCCGCCCAATCTGAAACTACGACACCTTTAAAACCCCATTCATCACGCAATATTTTGTTTAACATATAATCGTTTTCACATAAATATTCGCCTCTAAACTTGTTATAAGCTCCCATGACACTGTAAGCGTGAGCCTCTTTTATAGACGCTTCAAATGCTGGTAAATATATTTCGCGAAGGGTGCGTTCGTCAATCTGTACATCAACAAAATCACGATTGGTTTCTTGATTGTTTGCAGCAAAGTGTTTTACGCAAGCCATCACATCATTGTCTTGTAAACCAACAATTAATGGCACTGCAATTTTTTTGTTCAAAAACGGATCTTCTGACATGTATTCATACGTTCTGCCTCCAAGTGGTGTTCTGACAATATTAATCGCAGGGGACAGTAACATATCTTTGTCTCTGGCACGGAGTTCCTGACCTAAACTATTACCAAATGTATAGGCTAAATCAGTATTCCAAGTTGCAGCCAAACCTCCACCAGCGGGATAGTATGTTGCAAAATCGTTGTCCCAACCTGCTGCTGACCAATTATCACGAGAGATTTCTTCACGAACGCCTAATGGACCATCTGCCATTTTCAATTCTGGAATACCCAAGCGTTTTACGCCACCGGTTGAAAACATACTGTTGCCATGTAGCATGCCTATTTTTTCTTCAAGGGTCATTTTTGAAATCAACTTGTCAATTTCGGCATCGTATTTAGTGCTTAAAGAATTTGCAATTAGCGTTTTTGTTTGTTTTTTATTTTTAACTATTTGAGAATTCGCATTGAATCCAGCCAAAAGCATTACTGAACATGTGATGGATAATGTGATTATTTTATATTTCATAAACAGGTGTTTTTTGGGTTTTTTAAACTATTGCTTTACAAAATTCAGCAACAGCACAT
The DNA here is from genome assembly GCF_048284325.1 of Flavobacterium esculini. NCBI lineage: Bacteria > Pseudomonadati > Bacteroidota > Flavobacteriia > Flavobacteriales > Flavobacteriaceae > Flavobacterium > Flavobacterium esculini. Next base: position 130,128 of record NZ_JBLVPI010000006.1, read on the forward strand.
CATTTTCATTTATATTAAAATCCTTACTATAAGTTCCTTTTGAATCGATAGTTCCTTTTTCTGTTGCAATTGGCGCACCGTTATTTTTGTTTTTAAGGTTATCAACTTGTTGTTTAGTCAACTGATTTGGTTTATTTAGTCCTAAATAATCCGTGTAAACATCATTCACTTTATAGCCCACTTTATATATTTCTAAAGTGTATTTTCCTTTTTGGAGCCCAGTAACTTCAATTTTTATAGTTTCTTTTGGTTTGGATGGTAAATCCTGTACATAATACTTTTGGTTGTTAACTGAATCTCCAGGATGTGTATTGGTGAAATCCCAAAAAAGCAACTGTACATCTCCTTTTGAATTTTTGGTTGCCCAAGATGAGGTGTCGGCATTTTGAAGTTCTGTTTTTCCTAATTTGTTTAGCAAATAATAAGAGAAATAGGCTGGTTTCTTGATTCCTTGCGTATTCAGTAATCCGAATCCTCCATGAAAAGGCGTAAATCGCGGACCCGCTTCTTCGAAAATATCGGTAAAAACCCAATACGACATAGAGTTTGCAGCGTTTCCTACTTGTTTCAGTTTTTGAAGAATATAGGCAGCCGAATGGTAGCTGTCATGAATCGGGTCGGCCGGTGTATAGGACGAACTCCATTCCGTGTAATGCAATTCCAATTTTGGCATAGCCGAGTTCGAAATTTGCTTACGCGAATTAATTATATCTCCGCTTATACTCGATTCCTCTTTATTCAAAACGGTGCCGGAGGTTCCGAATTCATCTAAAAATCCTTGCTTTACACCATAAGTATGTGTTGAAATAAAATCCAACGGCACATTGTTTTTACTGCAAAATTCGACCGTTTCAGGAACCCAAGCGGCTCCAGCTGTAGCAGGGCCACCCACTTTGTACGCTGCATTTACACTTTTGATGGCTTTTGCGGTATATTGATACAATTTGAAATATTCGGCCTGAGTACCTGTCCAAAAACCTGGTGATAAGTTGGGTTCGTTCCAAACCTCGAAATACCAAGTTTTCACTTCATCGGCTCCATAGCGTTCTGTAAAATGCTGGGTTAGATTACGAATTAAGTCTTCCCATTTTTTATAATCTTTTGGGGGTGTTACATTGCCTTTCCACCAAAAAATGGTTTGATTTCCACTCGCCAATGCTGAAGGCATAAAACCTAATTCCACGAATGGTTTCATCTTGATGCTCAAAAGAAAATCATATAAAGCGTCAATATATTGGTAATTGTATTCCGGATTTCCTTTATTATCTTCTCGGTAAACGGCCATATCATCAGACAATAAACCATGCATTCGAATGTATTTGAAATCGCATTCTTTTTTTGCCATAGCCAACTGTTGCTGCCAATCGGCTCGCAATCCTTCATTGGCTCTTCCTGCTCCAATACACTCTTTGAACATGGTGTTCAATTCTCCCACGGATTTATTATAATCGACTTTTATGGTTCGGTAAACTGTCGATTTTGTGACATTTACATCTTGCCCAAATATCGAAATATGGGTTAAGAGGAATAGAAAAATTAGGGTAAATAAATTTTTTTTCATTTGGAAATTTTCCTTTGTTTTAAAAACTGGACTAAAGTCCAGCCCTACAAAATTGTCCGAGCCTACTGCTGTAACAGACGATGTAAGAGTTTGTTGTAGACGTAATATGTTGTAGCAAAAGATTTTAATCCTTTGAATTTATCATAAATTATAATTTTTTGAATCGGATAGCTGTTCCACCGGCACCACCTAAATGCAATTTCAAAACATCTGAAGCCTTTACTATTTTTTTAGAAATTGCTACTGCAGATGGATTGTGTGTTTCATCGGTACCTTCGGCATCAGCATAGATTTGTGCTTCGTACGTAACTTTCGAATCTAAAAACGTCAATGGAATAGCTAAATCTCTGGCTTTTTCATTGGTGATACTTCCCAAATACCAATCTTCACTGTTTCTGTCTTTTCGAGCGGTGGTGATGTATTGTCCAATTTCAGCGTTCAATACTTTGGTATCTGCCCAATCAGTAGGAACGTCTTTTAGGAATTGGAAAGCTGGTACTGCATAGTTTTCAGGAAGGTCAGCTAACATTTGGATAGGCGAATAAAATGTTACATACATTGCCAATTGCTGTGCTGTTGTTCCGTGAACTCTTTTTCCAGGATATCCTTGTTTGATTTCAACATCCAAAACTCCAGGCGTATATTCCATTGGTCCAGATAACATTCTAGTAAATGGCAAGATAACAACATGGCTTGGCGGATTTCCTTCGCTCCAAGCGTTGTATTCTTGACCTCTAGCCGCTTCTCTAGCCAACATATTTGGGTAAGTTCTGCGTTCTCCAGTGTCTTTGATTGGTTCGTGATAGAAAACGGCTAAATCATATTCGGCAGCTTTTTGCAAAACATATCTGAAATAATTCACTCCAAATTGTCCGTGGTGCCATTCTTTCATATTTAATTTAGAACCTACGTGACCAATTTTTACGGTGTGGATTCCTAGTTTTTTGTATAAAGCAAAACCAGCATCGATTTGTTTCATATAGTTAATCAAATTTGAACCCGTTTCGTGGTATCCAATTAGCTCAACTCCTTTTTCTTTTCCGTACTCAACAACTTTTTCCAAGTCAAAATTATCGGCACTTTGAGTGAAACTGAACATATGCATCTTATTTTCATACCAAGCAGGCGTCCATCCTTTGTTCCAACCTTCAATCAATAAATGATGCAAACCTTCTTTGGCAGTAAAGTCAATATATTCTTTTGCATGAGCAGTAGTTGCCCCTTGCTTATCCCCTTCCCAGAAAGTGTATTTCCCGATATGCATTGCCCACCAAATTCCGAAGTATTTATAAGGCTTCACATACGATGGATTATCCATTTTGTTAGGCTCGTTAAGATTTAAAATTAAATAAGAATCAATCAAGTCCCCAGATTTTTCAGCTATTTGAATAGTTCTCCAAGAAGAAGTGAAGGTGTCTTTTACTCTTACTTTCACCCCATCAGCCCAAGGCACTAAGTCTGTTTTTAATTGTGTTCCAGTGTTGTTTACCAATGTTGTACTGGCATAATCAATCAAGTTTGCTTCGTGAAAACTCAATTTCAAACCACTTTTACTTTCGATTGTCAACGGTGTGTGAACGGTATCGATCGCATTTATACTTGAATTTTGATGCAAATACTCATACCGATTTTCTTTGTAAGCAGGAATCCACCATGCTTTTCCATCTTCTTTCAGATTGAAAGTTGTTTTTTCATCCATGATGAAAATACTGTCTTTTGTACCTTGTTTCGGATATACATAACGAAAGGCAATTCCATCATCGAAAGCACGGAACTGAATTTCCAGTTTGCGTTTTTGTTTGTTTCTTTGTTGCAATTGAACCACTAACTGATTGTAATGGTTTCTAATGTTTTTCTTTTCTCCCCAAACCTGCTGCCAAGTTTCATCGAAAGTTGATTTTTTTACGCCCGTAATTTCGAAATTAGAACTGAAATTTTCATTATTTTTTAATAAAAAACCCAAATCAGAAGGTGTGATAACTTCTGTTTTTCCATGAGATACCGCATATTTTGGAGCGCTATTTACGAGTTCAAATTTGATTTTATTTTGCCCTCCCGGAGAAGTCAATTCGTAGGATTTTGCTTTTTTGCCTTGAGCGTTACCTATAGCTACTGAAAGTAATAGAACAGGAAGTATCAGTCTTTTTATCATCGTATTATTTCTTAATTGTCTTTTTTATAAATCAGGGAATTAAGTAACTCTTAACTCCCCGATTTAAAACTAACTCAACTTGTTTATTTTACCCACTCGGTTTTGAAAGTGGTTTTTCCAGTTAATGGATTTGATGTTGCTTCAAAATTGTTTCCTTTTTTAGAAACTGTAATCGTTTGTACGGCGTCAGTTTCTGGTAAGAATATTTTAGCAGTCGCTGTATTGGTAGCATCTGTAGCATATACTTTTAAGGTTAATTTACTCCAGTCCATGTCTTTTGTGGATTGTGCCAATGCAATATGAGGAATTGCAGAACCATCTCTAACCAAAACTACGATTGGAATCGCAGCAGCTTTGATTTTATGCCATCCACCTTGATAGACTTGCTTGGTTTGGTAATCAATCCAAGTCCCTTCCGGAAGATAGACATCTCTTTCGGTTACTTCTTCAAATAAAGGAGCGACCAACATACTGGATCCAAATAAATATTCATTGTCAACCAACCAAGCTCCCGGGTCATTTGGATATTCAAGGAACAAAGCACGCATCATCGGCAATCCTTTTTGAGAACTTTCTTTGGCTTGCGCATAGATATAAGGCATTAATTCGTAACGCATATTATCGGCGTTTCTAAATCCTTCCAAGAAATCTTTACTGTACAACCAAGGTTCGCGCGGAGGCTCACCATGACTTCTCACATGTGAAGTTAACATCCCGAAAGGTGCCCATCTGCGGTATAAATTTTCTGGTGATTTGGTTGCAAATCCTCCTACGTCATGACTCCAAAAACTGAAACCGCTTAATCCTAATGAAAGTCCTCCTCTTAATTCCGCTGACATTGCACCATTACTTGTTTCGGCATCGCCACCCCAATGTAATGGGTACCTTTGGCTACCTGCCCAAGTACTTCTAGCCCAGATTAATGTATATCCTTTTTCTTTTTGGGTAATTTCGGCAACGGCTTTGTTGTAACGCAATGGGTATAAATTGTGCTCGTAGAAACCGGTACGACCTGAATGGTAAATTCCGTCTGGTGGTGCAGCTTCTCCAAAATCTACTTTGAATACAGAAACTCCTTGGTCAAATAAATGTTTTAATTTAGCTTGGTACCAAGTCACTGTTGCAGGGTTCGAAAAGTCTAAAACTGCATCTTCATAAGGAAGGTTACCTTTACGGTCTCTTACCGCTAGATTTTTGTCCATGATTTCATTGAACAACGTATTTTTTGGAGAGAAATAAGGCAATTGCCATAAACATACATGGAAACCATCGTCTTTCATGTCCGACATCATTTTTACGGCATCCGGGAAACGGTCTTTAGAAAACTCATAATTGTTTCTCCAGTCTACATCAAACCAACCGGTGTCAAAGTGAATTACATCAGTTGGGATTTTATAGGCGCGTAAATCTTTGGCAACTTGACGTCCTTCTTTTTCAGAGAAATAAGTGATACGGCTCATCCAAAAACCAAATGACCAAAGTGGCGGCATTGCTGCTTTTCCGGTCAAATTAGTGTATTCATCCAGTATTTCTTTTGGTTCCCCAATGAAGAAAAACAAATCAGCTTCATCATCGCCAATATACATTTCATTGGCACTTCCAAAATATTTCCCAAAATCAACAGTGATAGGAGTAGAGTGGTGCATAAAAACTCCATACCCACGACTACTCATATAAAACGGAACTGGTTTGTACATGGTTTCGTTTTGGATACCATTGGCATCATCGGTCCATAAAACCACTTTTTGTCCGCGTTTGTTGAATTGGGTAAATGATTCTCCACAACCAAATATCTTTTCGTCTGGCTCTAAGCTGAAAGCCGCTCCCATACTTCTGGAATAATCGCTGCTTCTGCGCACAAACGAGAACGGAAGTGTTGGTGTATACGTGTTTTTAAAATCAGAATCATGAAGTGTGCTCGTTAATAGCTTACCTTTTTCGTCATAAATTTTTACGTGCCATGGTTTTGACAAAATTTCTACAGATCCATGTTTGCTCGTGTATTTATAACCGCCTTCGATTTTAGAAGATTTCCATAATTCCGGATGATTTGGAGCAACTCCGTCAACAAGCATCAAAGAGGCTGCCTCAGGATGAAATTGTGGTCCAGAAGTCGTTTTGATACGAATGGAACGATCCGATACAAACTGAATTTGGAAAGGTAATTCAGGGGAAGCAGCATACTCGGTAGCAGGGAATTCATTGGCAGGAACAACACCTGGCTTCATCATCATATTGTTAAAAGCCTGACGCGTTTGATAATTATAACGCAAATATTTTATAGTCCCTTTTCCTGTTGCAGGATCAAAACTGGTTAACTCATCAGCAAAATAAAACGTGTTTAGATAATTCTGAAAATCTTTGCTGATATCCATTGGTGCGTTCAAAACATCGGCATTTTGTATTTGAGCAACTCCTTTTGGAGTCACAAAAAGTCCAAATACCATGAATATGGATAGTACTGATAGTTGTGTTTTTTTCATTTTTGTTTGTTTTTATTTTTCAATTGATTTACCCTTTAACTAGCTTAAAAATAAAAGATAGCCGGACTAAATTATGGACGGACTAAAGTCCATCCCTACAAAATGTGTCGAGCCTAAGGCTCTTATAAAAGCAGCCTAAACTATATTCCTTTTATTGAACCTTAATTGTCGTTACACTGCTTTTCAAACCATTGGCACTGGCAGTCAATTCCAGTTTTTTAGCTTGATTTCCAGCTTGAATTACGACCAAACATTTTCCGTTTAGGGCTGTATGTTTGGTTCCTTTGTAGGATTCATGACTCACAGGGTCACCGCTGCAAACACCTACAATTTTTCCGTTTCCTTTTAATGAAAATTGAATTTCGTTATTGGCATTTGGCGAAAGCACACCATTTGCATCGGTAATATCCACTGTTACGAAAGACAAATCATTTCCATCGGCTTTGATGGTTGCTCTGTCTGGAGACAGTTTTAAAGAGGCAGGAGCTCCAGCTGTTTTGATTTCGGTTTCTAAAACTGTCTTTCCGTTTTTACGAGAAATAGCTTTTAATGTTCCCGCTTGAAAAGGAATTCTCCACATCACATGTAAATCGCCTCCTTTTTTGCTTCGAATGCCAACTGATTTTCCGTTAAGGAAAAGTTCTACCTCATCGGCATTGTTATAATATGCCCAAACATCTACGTTTTGACCTTCCTTCCAGTTCCAATGTGGAAAAAGGTGCAGCACCGTTTTGTCCGTCCATTCACTTTGGTACATATAATAAACATCTTTGGGGAAACCCGCCAAGTCTACTATTCCAAAATAGGAACTAATCGATGGCCATTCATAAGGAGTTGGTTCACCAATATAATCGAACCCCGTCCAGATGTACATTCCTGCAAGGAAATCGTATTTTTTTATCACTTTCCAAGTGGCTTCGTGGGTCGAACCCCAAGGCGCTCTTACTTGGTCAAATGCGGATACGGTATTGTTTGGATTTCCGGTTGTAAAAGGCAAATCCCAGCGAACAGGCCATACTTTGATTGTATCGGAAGGAAATTCATAATGCCCTCTGGTTTCCAATGCCGAAGTGGTTTCGGTGGCTATGAAAGGAACATTCGGAAAGTTTTTTTGATGGTATTCAAAAGTTTGATGGGCATAATTATAACCTATAATATCCAAAGCCCCCGAAGTTGCTAATTTATTGAAATAGGTTTTAGACTTTTCAAATTGCAAAGTTACCGCATCAATATTCATATTTACGGCAGGATTCATGGCGGCAGCCACTAATCGTGTGGTGTCTAATTTTTTTACGATTGCAGATAATTCTTTGGCAATTACGACACCTTCCTCACTCCATTGTTCTGGAATTTCGTTTCCGATACTCCACATAAATATACTTGGATGGTTGCGATCCCTAAGAATTTGATCCTGTAAATCTTTGGTATGCCATTTGTCCCAGTCAAGGCTGTAGTCGAATTTGGTTTTGGCTTTTTTCCACATATCAAATGCTTCGTCCATAACAATAAAACCCATTTTGTCACAAAGGTCTAAAAGCTCTGGAGCAGGCGGATTATGAGAAGTTCTGATGCCGTTTACTCCCATGTCTTTCATGATTTGCAATTGGCGTTCGATGGCGCGTGTATTGATTGCCGATCCCAAGGGTCCCAAATCATGATGCAGACAAACTCCTTTGATTTTGACTTGTTTTCCATTTAAAATAAACCCTTTATTCAGATCAAATTTAAAACTTCTGATTCCAAAAGTGGTTTTGTATTGGTCAATAATCTGGTTGTTTATGCTAATGGTTGTAACTGCAGTGTACAATTCCGGTTTTTCAACAGACCATAAAATTGGATTGTTTACAAGAATATCTTGATTTAGAACTTGATTTACATTTGCAGCAATGCTTATATTTTGGGTAACCGAAGTTACTTTAGTGTCATTTTTAAAAATTGTAGTTAGAATAGTAGCGCTTTTTGAAGCCGTGTATTGATTTTTTAAAGTGGTTTCTAAATGTACCGAAGCACTTTTCGAAGTTACTTTTGGGGTAGTAATATAAGTTCCCCATTGTTCAACATGTAATTTGTCGGTTGTTTCCAACCATACGTTTCTAAATATTCCTGAACCGGAATACCAACGCGAATTAGGTTGTTTTGAATTGTCAACTTTGACAATGATTTCATTGTTTTTATCTCCGTAGTTTAAATAAGGAGAAAGGTCATATTGAAAACCAATATACCCATTTGGGCGTTTGCCAAGATAATGTCCGTTAATCCAGACTTGGCTGTTTCTATAAACCCCGTCAAAAATTATTGAAGTTGTTTTAGTCTTATTTGCAGTGGCAACTTTAAATGTTTTTTTGTACCAGCCCAATCCACCATTAAGAGCGCCGCCACCATAACCTGCGGGACTTTTTTCGTCAAATTTACCTTCAATGCTCCAATCGTGCGGAAGGTTTAAAGTTCTCCATGATGTAGCAGCATTAATGGTATCCTTGTCTTTTATGCTGTCATTCAAATGAAAACTCCAACCAGAATTAAATTTGATTTTTCTGGAATTTAAATCAGTTTTGCCTTTGTTACTATTAAGAGCCAAAGTGATAATAATCCCAAGTAGAATAAGTATTTTTTGAAAATGGTTGAAATTTTTCTTTTTGTTCATGATGAATTAATTATGTATTTAAACTACCGATAAATACATGGAAATAGTGCTTATCGATAGTATAAATTATTTTAAACCGTTTTCAAATTTCGTTAAAAAAGAGGAGGTTATTATACTAGTATTAGAGTAAAGTATTGAGATTAGATACCGTTAAAGAAATCTTAGTCTCAATACTTTTATTCTATTTTAGAACTAAACCAGTTTAGTTTAATTACCAGTTTTTGGTATTAAATTCATAACAACTTGTACCCCGTCGTTACGAATTGCAGCGTATCTTAAAGAAGTTGAAGTAAGCTCTATTAATCTAACATTAGAAAATGAGAATCCTGACATAGTCTCATTATAATAGGCATTAAGATGTAGCATTTCTATTCCTCCGTTTAATATGATTCTATCATTTGTAGAGCCATTTGTAAGACTAAAATTGTACGTTCCGGATTTCGTAGTTTTTACGGTACTTCCTGTAGTCAATGAAGTTTGTTTGACTTTTACATTATAACCACCGTTCAGGTCGAAAGTAACTTCTCCCCAATCTTTATTTTCTATACCTGACCAAGAAACGTCATTGATACTGCCTGGATACCAAGCCCAATCTCCTTCTACAGTCTTGTTTATATATCCACCACCAACAAATGCAAATGGACTTTCTGTTACCATATTAAATACCCATGTTTTTCCAACTATACCGTTAGTAAGCATTGCCCATCTGGGATCACTAAATAAAGTTTGGTCATTTTTTAAGATGGTTACCGTTTTTGTAGCTGTTACTGAACCGCCTTTTGTATAAGCGGAAAAGTTAATAGTGTAAGTACCGGCAAATGGCATTGGAATAGTTAATTCATTAAGGTTCGAATGTCCCAATTCATTTCCTTTTGAATCAACATAACTCCAATAGGGGATAACATTTGGAGTTAGGTTTTTTAATTTGATGACATTCCCATTTGCTTCAGCCGTATAATTAAGGTCTGAGGACTGAAGAGTCATGGCAGGAAGGCTGTTACGGTCTTCTACCGGTTCGCAAGAAAATAACGAACCGACTGCAATTATAGCTACTAATGTTAAAAATATATTTTTCATAGTCATTATTTTTAAGGTTATTACCAACCTGGATTTTGTTTTATTGCTCCGTTAGAAAGTACGATTTGTGACTGAGGTAATGCAAATAGACCTAGTGTTTCCGTTCTAAATGTTACGTTAAATTGAGAATCACTGTTATTTACATTGTCAATAGCGGTTTTAGTTATTGACATACTTTGTCTGATTAAATCAAAGTAGCGTTGCCCTTCTAATGCAAGTTCTAATTGACGTTCCTTCATGATATTAGGTAAAGTTGCTGCAACACGGTGAGTCGTATTTTGGAAAGCACGATCACGAACGTTATCAAGACAGGTTTTTGCAAAACCGGCATTAGTACCAAGATTAAGTTCAGCAGCCATTAGCAATACATCCGAAAATCGTATTACTGCATAATCTTCGACATTGTCAATTTGGAAATTTCCACCGTTTGCAGTTACGTCTGCAACTCCAGCTTCATTGGTAACCGGACAATATTTTTTCCAAGCATATCCTGTATATTGACGTTGGTCTCTTTTATTTGGTGCCGGATCAAAATTCAATCCTTCTCCTGCAAAATTGATGATTGTAGCATTTCTACGGGTATCTCCAACTTCGTATGCATTATAAAGGCTAGGAGTAACAGGAAGTCCACCCCAACCATAAGCATAGCGTCCTATGTTTCCACCACGTGGTGCAATTAATACGGATAAACGGTTTCCTTCGTGTAGATTCCAGTCTCCTTTTCCACTTGCGTTATAGCGAATGGCCCAAACCATCTCTGTATTCCCTTCACCTGCATAATTTGCGAGTGATGCAGCAAGCCATAGGCGAGAATAATCAGCTATCAAAGCATGGCCACTAGTATTTACAACATCGTTGATGCTAGTTATAGCTTCTGCCTTAGTAATTACACCTGCCAAATCAGTTTTGTCATAATAATCCGTGTAGAATAAAAATGCTTTAGCGATGTAAGCTTCTGCAGCCCATTTAGTAACGCGACCGTAATTTGGATTTCCTACTTGGGAATAATTATCGGTACCTAAATTAGCAGCGGCAAATTTTAAATCATTGGCAATTAAGGCATAGGTAACTTCTGGGGCTACTCTTGGAGAATTAAATTCACTTGTGCTTATGGTATGGTCAAGTGGAACGATATCTCCAAAAACTCTTGCTAATTCAAAATGGAAATGAGCCCTTAAAAAACGAGCTTCGGCTTCATATTTTGTTTTAAGTGCAGTGTCAGTTCCCCAATTTACTTTATCCAAATTTTCTAATAAAATATTGGCTCTGTATATTCCTTTGTAGCACGTTTGCCAAACAACATTATTCATTTCTGGATCGGAATTGTTTTTAAAACGATCCCAGTCTAAAACAGCTATTCCATCAGCAGTTCCAAAACCTCCAAAACAATTATCTGAAGCTTCTTCTGAAATCATTTGGAAACCAGCCCAGCCTCCTTCTTGTTGCAATACATCATATATTGAAACGAGTCCTTCAAGGGCATCTTTCGGAGTTGTATAGAAATTTTCTGAAACTTTTTCAGTTACAGGTGTAGTGTCTAAAAAATCATTCGAGCAAGAACTTAATATTAATAGGGTTGATGCAGTAAATAGTTTAATATAATTTTTCATTTTTTTGATAATTAGAAGTTAACATTAAGTCCCATCATGTAGGTTCTTGGCTGTGGGTAGTACCCTACATCAATCCCTTTTGCCCATGATTGGTTTGTGTTTCCAAACCCAATTTCTGGATCCATTCCTTTGTACTTGGTAAAAGTGAATAGATTGTTTGCGGCAACATATAATCTAAATTTCGAAAAGAAGTTTAACTTGTTTGTTAGTTTCGTTAAATCACAACCTAATGTAGCAGACTTAATTCTAAAGAAGCTTGCGTCTTGAACATATAAATCGGACATTTTGGTGTAATTTCCGTTTGCATCGGAACCATAAGTAACTCTTGGAGTATAATTAGAACTTCCCTCTGTTGTCCAACGATTCAAGATAGCTGTTGTGAAATTTGAGTAGGGACGTTCGATGCTACGAATTCCCATAACATTTTGGTTTCCTGAAACGCCATAGGTATAAATAGATAAATCAAAAGCTTTGTATGACAGTTCCATGTTTAATCCATACGTGAAATCAGGATTTGGATTTCCAATATTAGTTTTATCACTTGCATCAATCTTTCCGTCAGCGTTTAAGTCTACAAACTTAACATCACCAGGCATTGCATTAGGTTGAACTCCCGCCGTAACTTCGGCTGCATTTTGAAAAATACCATTTGTTTTTAGTCCGTAAAAATAACCAATAGGCTGTCCCACTTGTACACGGTTCATTTCATCTAAACCTTGAAAAAGAAGGTTAGTATCACCATGGATTATGCCTTCAGAATTGGCAACACGAAGCACTTCGTTTTTATTATGAGATATATTTCCGTTTATAGAAAATGACCAGTCTTTCCCAAAATTAGTTCTATAGCCTAATCCTACTTCAATTCCTTTGTTATTAACATCTCCACCATTAGTGTATGGAGGCGTAGCTCCAGCAATTTCAGGAATAGATGCTTGTACTAACCAGTCTTTGGTCGTTTTGTTATAATAATCGAATGTTAAAGTAAGGTTTGAAAATAATGTAGCATCAAAACCAAAGTCAGTTTGCTCAGATGTTTCCCATTTTAAATCTGGATTAGAAAGTGCATCCGGACTTGAACCGGTGTATAATGTTTCATTCGCACCTGTTCCAAAATGATAGTTTTTATCATACGAGTTTATGGTAGACATGTATGCAAATCGTTTTGAAAACTGATCATTACCGTTTTGTCCCCAACTGGCTCTTATTTTAAGGTTTTTGATGATACTTTCTTTTGGAAAGAAATTTTCACGATCTACATTCCATCCGGCTGATACCGCAGGGAAGTATGCGTATTTATTATTAGAACCAAATTCAGAAGAACCGTCTCTTCTTATTGTTGCCGTGAATAAGTATTTATTGTCATAATCGTATAATAATCTCCCAAAATAAGATTGAAGTCTATAATCATATCTTTCTCCATTTACAGTGTTTGATGTCTTATCTGTTGCATTGCTTAAATAGGCATGGGTGAAATCATTGAAAGTTAAATTTTTACCCGTAGCACCCATACTTTCGGAAGTATTTGACTTAGCAGAAGTTCCTAATAATACATCAAAATGATGGATGTCATTGATAGAAGCTTTATATTGTAAAGTGTTTTCCCATAACCATCCTAAACTTTTATTAGAGCTTTGGGTAGCACTTGAGATAAGATTATTGTCAAAAAGCGTTTCATTATATACGGGTCTAAAAGAACGATAAGAACTATCCGACATATCCACTCCAAAGCTAGTTTTGAACGTGAAATTTTTCATGAATTTTGCTTCCGCAAAAATATTTCCTACATATCGATTTATTTTATCTTCTTTAAAATTATTATGATATAGAGAAGCTACCGGATTGAAAACATCAGCAGCAATAATTGAAGTGGCAAAACTTCCATCAGCATTATAAGCAGCGTCTAATGGAGATGCGTTTAAAAAACTTCTGATACTATTATTGTAAAGACCTTGGTCAGAAACCCCATTACTTTTGATATTGGCAAAAGAGAAATTTTCTCCAATTTTCAAATGATTTTCTATAACATCAGATGTGGTGTTCACATTGAAAGTGATACGATCGTATTGTGACTGGTTCGTTTGACTACCAATAAGACCTTCTTGTCCATAATACGATAAACCTGTAGCGATGGTAGATTTTTTATCACCACCTGTAATCATTAAGGAGTGATTTTGTTTTGCAGCTCCGTTATTGAATAAATCGTTTTGCCAATCGTGGTTAGGAAGTGCCGCTATTTGCGATGCAGAATACAAAGGTGTAAAACCAGAATTTACTCGCGCCTCATTCATGATAACACCATATTCATTTGAATTTAGCATGTCTAATTTTTTGGCAATCTGCTGGTATCCAGTATAGCTGTTCAGGGATACATTCATTTTGCCATCTTTACCTTTTTTAGTAGTTACTAATATAACTCCGTTGGCAGCTCTGGCTCCATAAATTGATGCTGCTGAGGCATCTTTAAGGATATCGACTCTTTCAATAGAAGAAGGATCTAAATATCCGATACCGTTGTCTACAACAACTCCATCCACAACATAAAGAGGAGAACTGTTTCCTGCGGTCCCTACACCACGAATATTTACTACCATACCAGCTCCCGGTTGTCCGGAAGTTGATGTGATGGATACCCCGGAACTTTGTCCTTGTAAGGCATTAACAACATCAAGACTGGCAACTTGTTGGATGTCTTTTCCAGTTACTAACGAAGTCGCTGCTGTGGAAACTTTTTTCTTCTGAGAACCATATCCAATTACAACAACCTCTTTAAGATCTGCTGATTCCACTTGCATGCTAACGTTCACTACTGACTGGTTTTTTACCGATATTCGTTGTGTTTTAAAACCCATATAGCTGATTTTTAATACAGCATCGGATTCTGCGTTAATTTGATATTTACCGTCAAAGTCTGTTGTGGCGCCTTTATTGGTGCCTTCTACTACAACACTTGCTCCGGGAATGCCCATGCCGTCGTTACTAGATGTTATCTTTCCGCTTACGGTAAGAGATCGCTGTTGTGCAAAACCTGATTGCAGCATAAATACACTGAATAGTAGCGCCATACAAAAGGGAAGCATTGTCGATGTACAATATTTTCTTTTCATAATAATTAAGAATTGATTAATTTGGTTAGTTAATGGTAATTTTAATAGACTAATATGCGTTGGCAATAATTTGTTCAAATAATTCTTGTTTTCCACTTATTTGTTGAGGTTCTCCATTTGCACGTGCTATTTCGCTAAGTGCTTCTAAAGAGAGTTCTCCTTTTTCATACTTAGCACCGTTGCCACTGTCAAATGATCCGTAACGCTGTTCGCGTAGATTTTTATAATTTGTTTTTTGTAAAATATGATCTGCATAGATAAGACCTCGGGCAAAAACATCCATTCCAGAAATGTGTGCAATGAATTTATCTTCTAAATCGGTAGAGTTTCTGCGTACTTTTGCATCAAAGTTGATTCCACCACCTTGAATTCCACCACCTTCTAAAATGACTAACATGGCTTGAGTAATTTCATAAACATTGACAGGGAATTGATCGGTATCCCAGCCATTTTGATAATCACCACGATTCGCATCAATACTTCCTAACATTCCGGCATCTACTGCAACTTGTAATTCATGTTCGAAAGTATGACCTGCTAGAGTAGCGTGATTTACTTCCAAGTTCAATTTGAAATCATCTTGAAGTCCGTATTTATTAAGGAACCCTAGAGTAGTGGCTGCATCAAAATCATATTGATGTTTCATAGGCTCCATCGGTTTTGGTTCAATAAGGAAAGTTCCTTTGAAACCTTCTTTACGAGCATAATCTTTACAGGTAGTCAAGAATTGACCCATGTGATCTAATTCTCTTTTCATATCGGTATTCAAAAGGCTCATGTATCCTTCACGACCTCCCCAGAAAACATAATTCTCACCGCTTAAAGCAATAGTTGCATCAATAGCAATTTTAGCCTGAGCACCTGCATAAGCAACAACATCAAAGTTAGGATTGGTTGAAGCGCCATTCATATAACGAGGATTACTGAATAGGTTTGAAGTTCCCCACAACAGTTTTATCCCAGATTCTTGTTGCTTTTGTTTGGCATATTCCACCATAGTTTGCACCCGATTCTCAAATTCTGCCAAGGTTGGTGCTTCGTCTACGATATCTAAATCATGAAAACAATAATAAGGTAATCCTAGTTTGCTCATGAATTCAAAAGCTGCATCCATTTTGTCTTTGGCTCTCAGAATTGCATTTTCATTTTTGTTCCAAGAAAAGGTTTCTGTTCCAGCGCCAAATGGATCTCCTCCAGTATTACATAGTGTATGCCAGTATGCCATAGAGAAACGTAAATGTTCTTTTAATGTCTTTCCTGCAACCACACGGTTTTCGTCATACCATTTGAAAGCAAGAGGATTATCACTTTCTCTACCTTCAAATTTTATGGTATTGATGTTTTTGAAATAAGATTGTTTAGTTGTATTCATTATTGTTCTAGTTTAATATGATTTTTCCATTCTTGATATTGGTCTTGATATTGTGAAGTCAGCGAATGATTGGGTTCAATTCGTTCGATGCATTTCAACCCTTTAAAAGCTTCATCAAGGGAAGCATAAAATCCAAAACCATAGGCTGCGCCGCGTGCTGCACCTTCGGCTCCGGAAGTGTTGTAGAGTTCTAAAGTGGTTTGTGTTGTATTGGTAAAAATTTCTCTGAAAACAGGGCTTAAAAACAAGTTGGCATTCCCTGCTCTGACAATATCTCCAGATGCTCCTACGGATTTCATGACATCAAAACCGTAATTCATGGCAAACACAATTCCCTCACAAGCTGATCTAACGAGGTGTCCGGACTGGTGGATGTTAAAATTTAAATTCTGAATCCCTGAAGTGGCATTCTTGTTATTGAAAATACGTTCTACACCATTCCCGAAAGGGTAGAAGCGAAGGCCTTTGCTTCCTACTTCAGCTTTTGCGGCTTCAGCATTAAGCGTGTCATATGCTATTAGATTTGCTTTGTCAACAGACATGATTTTTCGTAACCATTGGTACAAAATACCCGAACCGTTAATGCAAAGCATCACCCCATTATTTTTTTGAGATTCCGTATTATTTACATGCAAGAACGTATTAATGCGGTTTTCTTTGTCATAGATGTCTTTGTCGCTTACCGCATAAATTACTGCTGAAGTTCCTGCTGTTGTAGCTATTTCTCCCGGTTTTAATACATTTAACGATAATGCATTGTTAGGTTGATCTCCAGCTCGATACGTTATTTTAGTGTTTTTATCAAGACCTAATTCTAAAGCTATATCAGGATGAACTGTGGCTTGGTATCCAAAATTGGGTACGATTTCAGGAATGATTTTTTCTGGAAGTCCCATCTCTTGAAGTATTTCGGTAGCTAAACTTCCTTTTGAAAAATTCCATAAAGCGGCTTCTGATAATCCAGAAGTGCTGATTTGTGGAATACCTGAAAGTTTTGCGGCTATAAAATCGCCTGGAAGCATCATGTAGGTCGCTTTTTCAAAAATTTCTGGTTCATTGGTTTGAACCCATTTTAATTTAGAAGCTGTAAAATTCCCCGGACTTCCCAGAATTTGTTGTTGGCAGTATTCCGGTCCCATACGATTGTATGTCTCACTACCTATGATTGCAGCTCTGCTGTCGCACCAAATAATCGAAGGACGCACAGGATTCAATTTTTCATCGGTTAAAACCAAACCATGCATTTGATAGGCTATACCAATTCCTGCTATTTGTTTTAAATCGATATGCTGTTTTGTTCCTAAAATTTGTATACCATTCTTAACATTTTGCCACCAAGAATTAGGATCTTGTTCAGCCCAGCCAAATTTAGGCGCAATAATATCCATCTCAAATTCCGGAACAGTTACTGAACCAACAGTAATTCCTTTTTCGGGATCAAATACCGATAGTTTTATCGAAGAGCTTCCTAAATCTATTCCTAAAAAATACATATTACTTGTTTTTAAGGGGTTGTATTGTTGTTTATGTTTACTTTTTAAAACTTGTAGTCAAATTAACCATATGCTTATGGTAAATTTGACTACAAGTGTAAAACATTTTTTTTATATTAACACTATTTTATGTTTAAAAATTTGTAATTGATAATTAATTGAGGGTATTATTATACATTTGCATCGTATAAGGACAGTGATATCTGATAAAAATTATTTTTTTTTAATTTTAACTGCAAATGAGTTTTTAAAAAATAATGTGCTAATAATTCTGTTATTTTTTTAAATATTTACAAAAAAAGCATTCAGCTCATAAAACACAGAAAGAAAATAAATCTCATTTTTTAATTTTTTTCTATATTTCATTCAAATTTCTAAACAATGGTTGAAAAAAATACCGATACTGATTCCTTAAAAATTGTAGAGCAATCAGCGATGAATGCAATTACGATTGACTGTGTGATATTTGGTTTTGACAACGGAATTTTAGAAGTTCTTTTGGTGCAACATGCTGAGGGTATCAGTAAAGGAAAATGGGGGCTTCCGGGAGGTTGGATAAAAAAGAAAGAAAGTATTGATAATGCTGCCCATCGATTGTTGGGAGAACTTACAGGATTAGATAATATATTCTTAGAGCAATTGAAAGCTTTTGGAGATCCAGATCGTTTCCCGTTAAGAAGGGTTATTACAATTGGGTATTATGCTTTGATTAAAAGAGCGGATTATAATGTAAAGGCTGGTTTTACTGCATCTGATGCAAAATGGTATAAAATTAATGAAATACCGGATTTGATTTATGACCATAATGAAATTTTAGGTTACAGCTTAGAACAATTGCGTAACCGGGTACGTCAGGCTCCTATCGGTTTTAATCTTTTACCCGAAAAATTTACGTTATTGGAACTCATGCATCTTTATGAGGAGGTTTTGGGAGTAGAAATGGATAAATCTAATTTTCGTAGAAAAATATTGCACATGAAGTTACTGCTTGCTTTGGATGAAAAGCAACAAGATGTTTCCCATAGAGCAGCAAAGTTGTATAAATTTGATGCCAAAATTTATGAAAAACTAACTCAAAAAGGGTTCAATTTCGAGTTTTGACAATCGCTTATAAAATCAATAAATGACATTTCCATCGTCTAAAAACAATACCAAAACTAATAGTATTCAAGATATTGATGGAATCACCATTGATTGTGTAATATTTGGATTTAACAAAGAAAGTCTTGAAGTTCTTTTAGTACAACATGCAGAAGGAGAAAGTATAGGAAAATGGGGGCTTCTTGGAGGTTGGTTACGAAAAGAGGAAAGTGCTGATTACGCTGCTCAACGAATATTGTATGAACTAACTAGTCTTGACAACATCTATTTAGAGCAACTGAAAGCTTTTGGAGATCCAAATCGTGTACCCGGAAGAAGAGTCGTAACCATTGCCTACTACACATTGGTAAACCGAGAAGATTATAATATAAAAGCCAGTCTTACCCTAAAGGAAGCTAAATGGTATAAAATTAACGACATACCAAATTTAATTTTTGACCACAATGATATTTTGGACTTTAGCTTGATGCAATTACGCAATCGGGTACGTAAGGCTCCCATTGGCTTTAATCTTTTACCCGAGAAATTTACATTATTACAATTAATGCATCTTTACGAAGAAATATTAGGAATCGAATTAGACAAATCAAATTTTCGCAGAAAAATTTTACACATGAAATTACTAGTTGCTTTAGATGAAAAACAACAAGATGTTTCACATCGAGCAGCACAATTGTATAAATTTGATCCAGAAATTTACGAAAAACTGACTCTGAAAGGTTTTAACTTTGAGTTTTAAAATCATTTAATTAAAAGTCCCAACAGATTTAAAAAATACATGCTGTCTTTGAGTGGTTCGATACCATTGGCTATTTTAAGGTTGACTTCTTTTTGGGAACAACTCATGTCAAAAATTATCATAAATGACTTTTGTAATCTAAATTTTAATTTATATAATAAAGTTCCCGAAGTGTGACTTTCAAATGTATTTGTATTTTGTGTATTCTCGAAAACAATACTTTTTATGCCTCCTTAAGGGTATAGCTATTCTTCCTTTTTCTTGTGCAATAAATTCTCAACCTTTTTATGCACTAAAAACGTCTGAGAGACTTTAAATATTCTTGTCCTTGAATAGAACCTCCATGACCCTTGTTGTATTATAAAATTTAAGTGTTTATTTCTGTCTGCTAATTTATAGGAGTTCAATTAAAAAATGATAATTGATTAGATGTAACAGTTTGATGTTTTATTTAAGGTTTTTTAGAAAGACGATAAGCAACTTGATTTACATAATTTTAGAGAACAAGTTGGAAAGCCCTTATCTTTATAAAGGTCGTTTTGACAAATATACTCAATAAGAGGGTAAAAATCTTATTAAATTTATTTTTTCACTTTTAGGAAAAATTTAAAATCTATAATTACTCTATTTATATGTTAAATTTCCGAATTGCAAAATAGATGTTAAATTGTTTAAGTGTTGTTTTTACGCTTAAAACTTAATAGGAAGAATAGTCAAAATCCTAATGAACACAAGGGTTTTCATATTGTTAAAATAACAGTTAATAGATTATGAAATTAATATTTAATTAGCTTTTTTTTATATAACATAAAAAAACAGGATAGAACAGGATAGATGTGGTAAGGTGAACTCATAAATTTGAAAATGTTAAATATTCGTAAAAAGAGTTAAAAAAAATATAAATGTTTGTTCACAATTTTATAAGTTAATCTATAATGAAGAAAAAAATACACTACTATTTACTTGTCCTTCCGTTTCTGGCTCTTTTAGCCAGTTGTAGTCAAGACGTATTTGACGAGTACTATGCGCGTCCAGAAGGACTTGAAGCTCCTATTTATCAACGACTCGAAGCACGTGGCAATTTCAGCAACCTGACTGCTTTAATAGGAAAAGCGGGTTACAAAGATATTTTGAGCAAAGCAGGATATTGGACTATGCTGGCTCCTAATGATGAGGCGTTTACAAAATTCTTTCAAGAAAAAGGAATTTCAAACGTGACAGCCATTGATTCAGCTACAGCTGCTAAGATTGTAAGATATGCTCTTGTGTATAATGCGTTTCGAGAAGGGCAGCTTTCAGATTATCAATCATCAAAAGGATGGGTATTAGATAATGCGTTTCGAAGAAGAACAGCATTTTATGATGGATTTCTGACTAAAACGATAAACGGTCAACCAAAAGTGATAGTAGGTTCTAACCGTAATGGTTCTTTCAGTTATGTTTCTGGAGATAATAACAATAAGTATGTTACTTATTTTACAAAGGAATATTTTATAGCTAAAGGTTTAAGCTCTTATGATTATAATTATTTCTATCCTAATAAAGAATATTCAGGATTTAATGTTTTAGATTCAAAAGTAATTGAGGCGGATGTTATTGCCGAAAATGGATTTATTCATGAGTTAGATAAAGTAAATCTTCCATTAGAGAATATAGATCAGTATCTGGAACAAAATAGTAATTACAGTGTTTTTCGTAAAATTATAGAAGATAATTTAGTTAGTTATGTTTTTAATCAAACTGCTACAACCACTTATCGTAATTATAGTGGAAAATCTGATGATGTTTTCGTTAAGGTCTATGATCCTTCTTTAGTATTTGCACCTAATAATGAGAATTATTTAAAAGCAGAAGATAATGATGGTCAAGCTGATGCTTATACTATGATTGTGCCTGAAAATGCTGCTTTTGAAACTTTTAAAAACACTATTTTGCTTAAGAATTACCCTTCGCTTGATAAACTGCCTAGATATGTTTTTCAAGATTTGATAAATGCGCACATGGTGCAAGGTGCGGTGTGGCCAAGTATAAAAGGAAATTTTATTAATGGTTTAAAAGAGGATTTAAGATTTGATTTTAATAGTAATATCACCGATAAAAAAGTTTTAAGTAACGGATTTTTTTATGGTTCTAACATAGTTCAAAAATCAAATTTATTTTATAGTGTATATACTTCGGCTTATTTAGATCCAAAGTATAGTTTTGCAACTAGAATATATAATGACGGTTCAGGTTACAAGGAAATGATTAGCAATATAAATAAAAAATTTACGATTTTCTTGCCATCGGATGCTATATTGAGAAGCCTAGGTTATGAATATGATGCTAACCGTTTGTATTGGGTTTATGTTTCTCCAGCAAATGGAGCAACTATAACAGGAAGTAATGCTAGAAATAGATTATTAAGACTTTTTTACAATTGTATCGTTTATACACCTAATGGGGAGTTAAATAATATTGCCACTACTTCAGGAATTATTCGTACGGGAGATAGTGATCTTCCGGGTGAATATATAAAATGGAGCAATAACAAAATTTACGCAGCAGGTAATGTTATTCCTGGTGCTACTGCTGTTAATGTTACGGGAAAAGAAGTGCAACAAAATGGAATAGCTTATTATGTAGATAATCTACCTCAATATTCGGAGGAGTTACAAGGTTTGGTAATTAAGCGTTTAGCAGCCAGTAATACACAATTTAATAACTTTTATCTATATCTACTAAATTCTTCCATATATACCGCAAGTACTGGTAAAATTGAGGGAGTTGATTTAGGTACCTCTTATACTTTTATAGTGCCCAATACTGCAGCTATTGCAAGAGCAGTAACGGCTGGAATACTTCCTGCTAATCCAGCTACAACAAATCAGGGAGAAAGAGATTTGATTGCTGATTTTATCCGTTACCATATCATATCTAATAAGACAGCTTCAAGTGACGGACTTGTTACTGGGCTGTATGAAACATTAAGAAAAAATACTCGTGGGGATAAAACTTATGTTGAAATAAGTAGCACACCTGGGACCTTATCGTTTAAAGATAATTCAGGAAATAATTTAGCTGCTAATTTTATTTCACTCAGCAGTAATAACCTCGCAGATAGATCCTTAATCCATTTAGTAGACAACTATCTTAAATTTACGGAATAAAATGAAACAAAAAATTACAAATATATTTTACAGTTTTACAATTGCCCTTATTTTGCTGACAGCAATACCTGCATTAGCACAACAGCCTACTACTGCTACTTTGGTTCGTGGTCAGGTATTAGATGCAGGGGATAATCTAAGTATTCCTGGAGCAACTGTTGTAGAACAGGATAGCGAGAATCGTACTGTAGGGGGTGTGATAACTGATGCTGATGGAAATTTTGCAATACGTGTAAATCCAAAGAATAAATTATTTATATCAACGATTGGTTATAAATCTCAAAGTGTGCCTCTTAATGGCAGACAATCTATTAAGATTAAATTGGTTTCCAGTATTGAATCACTAAAGGAGATCGTTGTTATCTCTGCAAAGGCATCCGATAATGGATTAATGAAAATTGCTGATCGTGACCGAACAACCAGTGCTGTTAGTATCAATGCTGCGGATTTAGAAAATACGCAAGCAGCATCTATTGATGAAGCTTTACAAGGGCGTTTGCCTGGTGTGGATATTACAGCCACCAGTGGGGATCCAGGTGCTGGTATGCAAATACGTATTCGTGGTACTTCTTCTATCACTGGTTCTTCTGACCCTTTGGTAGTGGTTGATGGTATGCCATTCGAAACTTCAATTCCAGCAGATTTCAACTTTGGTTCTGCTGACGAACAAGGGTATGCTGCTTTATTAAATATTGCACCTTCAGATATAGAAACGATTACTATTTTAAAAGATGCTGCTGCTACTGCTATTTGGGGGGCTCGTGCTGCCAGTGGAGTTTTATTGATTACCACTAAACGTGGGGGAGTTAGCGCGCCAAAAATCACCTATACTTTTAAAGGAACTTATGCTGAGTTGCCTCCAACTATTCCAATGTTAAATGGAGATCAGTACTCACAATTGATTCCTGAAGAATTTATGAACAGAAACGGAGTGCCTTTGAATACTTTAACGGTTAAAGAATTTCAATACGATCCACAAGAAGTTTATTTTTATAAGAACTATAGTCAAAATACCAATTGGGTAGATGCTATTTCTCAAGCAGCTTTTACGGGAGAACACAATTTATCATTACAAGGGGGTGGACAAAAAGCACGATATTTCACCTCAGTGGGTTATTATAAAGGAAAAGGGGTGACTGTAGGTACTGGTTTAGAAAGAATGAATGCCAGATTAAACTTAGACTACGTAGTTTCAGATCGTATTAAGTTTAAAACGGATTTGTCTTATACGTATACTGATACCCAACGTAATTATTCTAATTCAAAGGATAGTGATGACAGACTAAGAGGAGTTGCCTATACTAAAATGCCAAATATGAGTATTTATGAGTATGATGCAATGGGAAATCTTACTCCAAATTATTTCTCACCAGCTTCAAATGTTCAGGGGACTTATCCTGGAACTTACAATCCGCTAGCTATGGCTGAGTATGCGACTAATGATCAAGTTGGAGTTCGTGTAGTTCCTCACTTTAATTTGAGTGTAGATATTATTCCTAAAGTTTTAATGTCGACTTTTGACCTTCAATTTGATTTTAACAATACCAAGGCTAGATCATTTTTGCCACAAAATGCAACGGGTCGTCCTTTTACTGAAACAGTAGTGAATAGAGCTTCTGATGCTGATATTGATGCCTCTAATGTTATTACAAAGACGAATTTTGTTTATACCCCAACGATAGGGAAAGATCAAACTTTTCAAACGGTTTTGTCATTACAATCTAATGATTATCGCTATACATCGCATCAGGCATTAACGTCAAATACGGCTTCGTCGCTATTGACAGATCCGTCAAATCCGTCCAGGACACAAAATTCGGATTTAACTTTGTCTACGAATAATAGTCAATCTAGGAATGTTGGTGCAGTGATAAGTGCTCAATATGGTTTGTTAGATCGTTATATTGTGAATGTTGGTTTGCGTGCTGATGGTAATTCAAAATTTGGTGCTAATAACAGATATGGTTATTTTCCCTCTGTATCCACACGTTGGAGAATTTCAGGGGAACCATTTATGCAGAAATTAGATTTTGTTGATGATTTAAGTATGAGACTTAGTTATGGACATTCCGGTAGAGCACCTCGTTATGATTATCGTTATTTTAATGTTTATGATAACTATGATAGTCAATATTTAGGAGTTAATGGAGTTGTCCCAACAAATATGGAATTGAGTAATTTACGTTGGGAGACAATAGTGGGTAAAAACCTAGGTTTCAACTTGCAATTGTTTAAAAAACGTTTGTCTATTGATGCCGAAATATATCAAAATACTACTAAAGATTTGCTTTTTGAAAATCTTGCTTTAAGTACCGTTTCAGGATTTGATAATATATCAGACCAAAACGTGGGATCTATGGAAAACACAGGATGGGAAATAGGTTTGAATGCTACTCCGTATAAATCAGGAAAATGGAAAGTAGATTTTAATTTTAATATTTCGGGTAATAAAAATATTATTAAAGAGATTTCTGAGTATTATCCTAGTGAAAGTGGAAACACCGATAGAAATGGGGAGTTTAAGCGTTTTCTTCAAGTTGATAATCCTTTTGGTTCGTTTTATGGATATAAATTTAAAGGCGTTTATACTGATCTTGATGCAACAAAAGCCAGAGACCGTAGCGGGAATGTTATTGTAGGACCTAATGGTCAAGAAGTATTGATGCGTTTCAATTACCCTAATACGGATTATGTGTTTCAACCAGGAGACGCTATTTATGAAGATATCAATAAAGATGGAAACATTGATAGTCGTGACGTAGTGTATTTAGGAAATAGTAATCCTAAACTAACAGGAGGATTTGGACCGTCAGTAAGTTTTAATAATCAATTTAAAGTATTACTATTCTTTACGTACCGTCTAAACTACGATATTATTAATGGAACTGACATGAGAACTACAAACATGTATGGATATAGTAATCAAAGTACAGCTGTTTTAGCAAGATGGCGCAATCCAGGTGATGTGACTAATATGCCAAGAGCTGTTTATGGTGCGGGATATAATTGGTTAGGTTCTGATCGTTATGTAGAAGATGCTTCATTTGTTCGTCTTCGTTCCGTTACAGTTAGTTATAATTTAGGAAAGAATTTATTAAAAAAATTAAATTTAGAAGATTTAAGGTTTTATCTAACAGCGGATAACTTGTACACTTTTACAAAATATAGAGGTCAAGATCCTGAGGTAAGTATGGGAAAAGGTCCTTTTGGTATTGCTGTAGACAATGCTAGTACACCACCTACTAAACGTTTCACATTTGGTCTTACAACTCGTTTTTAAAATAAAAAATATTTGATTTATGCAAACTAAAATAAAAACAATATTAGCAATCTTTATCCTTTTCGTTTCGGCAAGTTCGTGCGATAATTATTTAGATCTACGTCCTCAAGACGGAATTGTACGGGATGAATTCTGGAAAACTAAAGAGGATATACAGGCTGCTGTGACTGGGATCTACGCGTCGATGCTAAGCTCTCCTCCGGGAGTGGGTGATTTAACAATGACTCAATATTTATTTATGTATGGGGAATTGAGAGGTGGTATGGTGGTTGAAGATATATTTGTAACCGAGGACGAAAGAGATATTATGAATACTAATATTCTTCCATCTAATGAGTTAACTAGTTGGGCTGCATTTTACAGAACGATTAATTATTGTAATACAGTAATTGATTTAGCACCTGCGGTTAAAAATGAGGATCCAACCTTGACGGATAAACAATTAAAACATTTTCTTTCGGAAGCATTGGCAATTAGAGGGTATTTGTACTTTACATTGGCTCGTACTTTTAAAGATGTACCATTAAAATTAACGGCTACTTTAAGTGATCAGGATAATTTTCAAATAGCAACTAGTACACAAAGTGAAGTTTTTGCACAGGTAATTAAAGATTTGAAACAAGCTGATGAATATGCTGTTGAAGATTATGGAGATAATGCCTCAAACAAAGGGCGTATTACAACTTACGCTATTAATGCCATGTTAGCAGATGTTTATTTATGGACAGAAGATTATCCATCAGCGCTGGCAGCTACAAAAAAGGTGACCGGTTCAGGAAAATTTAAATTGATAGAAGCAGCGGCCAGTACTTGGTTTAATACCGTGTTTGCTAGAGGAAATTCGACTGAAAGTATTTTTGAATTTCAATACACTACATCTAATCGAGGACCATTTCATAATATGTTTTTACAAAGACCAGAATTTAAGGCTGATGCACTTTTGATGGATAATGTTTTTGGAATTGATTTTGATGATCCTGTTAATAAAAAAGACATTCGTGGGGATAGAGCATCATTGGTTGGCGCAACAGGCGAAATTTATAAATTCACTGGTTTAAATGGTGAGGATCGTAAGGCCTTACAAGACTCAGATACGCATTGGTTTGTGTATCGGTATGCTGATGTGATCTTGATGCAAGCGGAAGCTTTAGCAAGAATAGGAGGGGTAGATAACGGGCTAGCTGCAATTAAGAATATTACTGATATTCGTACGAACCGTAAAGCCCTTGCACAAACATCACAAACTGTTGGTGCAAGTGATACTAATGGTATTATTGATTATATATTAGCGGAACGTGCCCGTGAATTTGCTTTTGAAGGAAAACGTTGGTATGATCTATTGCGTGTTGCTCGAGCTAATAAATACGAACGCAAACAATTGTTAATTGATTTAGCTGTCGCAACTGCACCAGCAAATCTACAACAATCAATTATTGCAAAATTAAGGGATTCAAACAGTCACTATTTACCTATTAATACGTATGAACTTTATACTAATAAAGCACTTGTACAAAATCCATTTTATAAATAAAAAAATAAGTCATGAAAAGATTTTTAAGATTGCCTAGCCTGTTGAGACTTACTTTAGTGTTTTTTATAGCTATAGTGTTTCAATACTGTACACCTGAAAAAATAAAACAAAGTACTGATGATACTCTTAATATAACCGAATATTTAAGAGCTAATCCAGATTATTCGATGTTTTTAGAAATTTTGGATATTACCAATTATGCTTCATTTATGAATACTTACGGTACGTACACCTTATTTCTTCCTACTAATGATGCTGTAAAGCAATATTTAAAAGATGTTGGCGCTACTTCATTAAAGGACGTGCCATTAGTAGATTTACAAAATATAGCTAAACTGCACATTTTAGATAAAAAAATTGGCACTACTGATTTTACTGATGGAAAAATTGCAACGCCTACTTTATTTGGGCAGTATTTAATAACTGGGGCAGAAAATATCAATGAAGTTTCTAGTTTAACTATCAATAAAACGTCAAATATTCTAGCTTCTAACGTAGAAGCTGGGAATGGTGTGATACATGTTATTGATAAAGTGTTACGTGTTGCCAATAAAACGTTGGCACAGACTATAGAAGCTGATCCAAATCTATCTTTGTTTACTGAAGTTTTAAAAGCTACTGGATGGTTTGAGAAACTAAACCAACCGATTACTTATGATGCTAATAAAGTTGGTAGTTTTTTAACAGTTTTAGCACAATCTAATGTAGTATTTGAAAATACTACATGGAAAAATCCTAAAAATAATAATATTGAAATTAAATTAAATACTTTGGCTAATTTAAAACTAAGATACAGCCATTTAGGAAATCCAACAAATCTAACAGATAGTTTGAATTTGTATGTACAATATCGTATAATACCAGGTTTGAGTTATTTAGCTGATTTTGCAACAACTCCAGTGTTTGTTACAAAGGCTCCGTTGGAAGTAATTAGTTCAAAATTAGTTAAACAAGATATTTTATTAAATGAGGATATTTTTAATGGAGTACTTGAAAAAGGGGTTGGTGTTGTAAGAAAAAGTAGTGACGAGACTTCTTCTAATGGAGTATTGCATTATGTGGATGGAAATTTCTCAATTAAAAAGCGTGTTGCATCACCAGTTTATTTTGATTTATGTAATCAACCAGAAATGGCTGCAAATGTTGCTAATTACAGAAAAGTTGGAGGAGTGTCTTTTGGTTTTGTATTAGGAGGACTTAAGGATGTTACCTGGACAGGAAATAAAACATATACTATGTCATGGCAACCTAATGGTGGAGCAGTTAATGGGGATCTTTTTAATATTTTTCGTTTTCGTACTGGTACAGGAGGTTTGAATGATATTGAATTTAATACCCCGGTAATTATTAAAGGCCGTTATAAAATATGGGTTTCTTATCGTGCACCTTCTTCTAAAGGCTCTACTAATACAAAGGTGTTTTTTGATGGTGTACAAACCTCTAGAATTATCAATCATTTAGAAACAGCAAATGATCCTTCGTCTACTACAACGGGAATAACTGATAGAGTGTTAGAGTCGCAAGGTTACAAGCGTTATATATTTCCATTTGTTAAAGCAGATAATATGAATTGTAGACTGGTAGGCATTGTAGAAGTACCTACAACAGGAAGGCATAAAATTAAATTTGTTACAGACGCTTGTTCAGGTTGTAGTGCAGGTGATGCAGATAGATTCGATATGGTCGAGTTTCGTCCAGTAGAAATGGATCAAATATGGCCAAAATTTAAAAAAGGTTTTCCAGTGTCAGGGACTAGTAATTTAGTTCAAAGAGCAGAAGCCACAAACGGCGATAATAGTAATAGTGGTTATTAAAATTATAAAAGTGTACAAGTACAAACTTAATCAAGTAAAAATGATCGTATTAAATTTAAATTATAAAAGACTATTGGTTAGTTTGTTAACTATAGCCTTAGTCTCTTGTTCTAATCCTTGGGATGATCGTGAAAATAATGACGATGCCAATCTAGGTGTAAATCTGAGCGAGGCAATTACAAATACAACTGAAGTATCCCTGTTTGGAGCGTTACTCGTTCAAACGGGATATGACAAAATCCTGTCTGAATCTAAGACATATACCGTTTTTGCTCCTACTAATGAGGCTATCTACCAGTTGGATAAATCCATTCTTAATGATGCTAAGGGACTTAAACAATTTGTTGCAAATCATATTGCTTTAACCGCTTATTCTTCTATAAGAAGTGGGGAGAAAACACAAATAAAAATGTTCAGTGATAAATACTTAACATTCAAAGGAAGTACTATGATTGATGACGCTACTATTGTAACAGCTGATCACTATGCGGCTAACGGAGTGTTTCACATCATTAATAAAGCACTTACTCCTAAATTGAACATTTGGCAGTATATCAATTCTAAAGCAGGTTTATCGGCAACTAGTGACTACTTATTGTTCTTAAAAAGTTTTAGTATTTATAAAGCTGATAGTGACGCTAAAGCAAGTTCAGCTCCTGGGTATCTTGCAGATTCATTATCTAATTCGTATTTGAGAAATGTGTATAATTTGAATAATGAGAAAAATTCTTATACTGTATTCTTGATGCAAGATGCGGGATATAATGCTGAAGTGGATAAGATGAAACCTTATTTGATTAAGACATCTAATAATCCGGCTATTGACTCTACAGCAATTTATTCTAAGTATTTTACATTAAGAGATATGGCTTTTCCTAAAAAGTATGAGTTGAATGAATTGCCGGCAACTTTAACTTCAAGATTTGGTGTTGAGGTTCCTATTGACAAAACACAAATTGTAGGTGAACCAATACAGTTAAGTAATGGTGTAGTTTATATCATGAAAAAAGTAGATGTTCGTCTAGATAAACGTTTAGTTACTACAAAAATTGAAGGAGAAAAGAATATTAGTTATTTTAATGGAGGACGTAGTGCGATTTATTATCGCGATAAAAAAAATCCGTTAGATCCATTAGGTTTGTTATTCAATGATGTCATCGTACAAAACTCAGGTACGGCATCATTTATGTTGAATTATGACGCTAAAGATTTATACAGTACTACTTATAAAGTCTCTTGGAGAGCCATAAATGATTTTCAAACCAATGTGGTGCAACAGAGTTTAAGTTTTAATGGGAAATATACAATTACCAATAATATTGTAACTTTTTCTGATTTTATTGGTGTTATAGGTCCTATAAGTGTTCAGCCTAATTTTTATGAAGAAGTTCCTATTGGTAGTTTTACACTAACTAAGGCGCGTAATATCGATTTGATTTCATTAATCGCTGCTAATACTACCACAAACGGGAACAACTCCCTCACTCTTGATTATTTGAAATTTGTTCCTGTCCTTAAATAATATTCTATAAAAAATTAGTTATGCTAAAAATTATAAAACTAACCTGCCTAGTAAGCATGTTTTTTGCCGGGGAACTTTATGTGCCATTGTATGCACAAAAGGCTCAGGATTCAACTACTACTGCAATCCCAACCATAAATAAAAAAGTAAAAGGTATTTTAGTTAAAGGCGTTGTTAAAAATGCAAAAACCAAAGTTGCTTTATCAGGAATTAACATTACAGTCGAGGGATTTTCGGCAGCCATTACGAATGATGATGGTAGCTTTGAAATCAGGGTGCCAAATTTAGAAGCAATACTTAAAATAAGTGGTGGAGATTTTCAAGCTAAAGTATATGCTTTAAAAAAACAAGAATCAGGAATACAAATATTCCTAAGTGAGCCTTATTATGCTCCTGCTTATCAAGTAGCTAATCTTCCATCTGGAGACAAAATACAATATGATAATACGGGTGCAAATAGCGTTGTTAATTTTAAAAAAAATCAATGGTCCAGTCCTGTAAATGAATCTATTGGGGGGTTTCTTCAAGGGAAAGTGGCAGGGTTAAACACGGTTAGAAACTCTGGAACTCCAGGAGCGGGTACCTATTTATCGCTGCGAGGTTTTAATTCATTGTATGCGACTAACAAACCTTTGATTATTGTAGATGGAATGATCTATGATGATGAAGATTATGGCTCAGGAATTATACAAAATAATATTTCTTCTCCTTTAACTAATATAGATGTTAAAGACATAGAGGATGTAACTGTTATTAAAGATGGTTCTTCTCTTTATGGTACAAAAGGAGCTAATGGAGTAATTAATATTACTACTACTCGTGCTACAGAACTATCCACTAAAATTGATTTTACTATGTATGGAGGAGTAAATCAAGCTCCTGATCAGTTGCCCTTGCTTGATGCAAATGGCTACCGTACGCATCTATCTCAATTAGAAGCCTCTCGTGGGCTATCACAACAGCAGATTGCTGATTTGCCTTATATGAATGATAATGTAGGTTCTGCAGGGTATTATAAATATCACAATAATACGAATTGGCAAGATCAAGTTTTTAAGGCAAGTACAAATCAAAATTATTTTTTAAAAGTTCGTGGAGGAGATGATATAGCAAAGTTTGGTTTGTCTGTAGGGTATCTTGACAGTAAGGGGATTGTTCAACAAACCGATACAAAAAGATCCAGTACTCGTTTAAATGCAGCATTAAGATTAACGGAGAAACTTACTGTAGATGCTAATTTATCTTTTATCAATAATATTCAAAATCAATGGGATCAAGGATTTGCTTACAAAACAAGCCCAATGTATTTAGCACTTACTAAGTCACCATTTTTATATCACCATAATGTTGATGACGCTGGTCAAGTATCGCCAAATTTGGCTGATGTAGATTATTTTAATGTAAGTAACCCAAATGCGATTTTAAAGAATGGTTTTGGAACGAACAATAATTACCGCTTCTTTGGTAATTTTAAATTCAACTATGCTTTAAATAAGGCTTGGAATATTAGTTCTATCTTAGGATTAACATTTAATAAGGAAAGAGAAACGTTCTTTATTCCAGATTTTGGAGTGGCTAATGTTGTTCTTCCCACTGCTATAGGAACGAATCGTTCAGGAAGTGAAGTTCAAAGTTACAAAGGTCTTTATACGGATACTTATGCTAACTACTTTAAAAATTTCAATAATGACAACAACTTAGAGGCTCGTTTTGGAATTAGAACGCAAAGTAATAAATCAGAAAGTGATTTAGGTTTAGGTTACAATTCTTCTACGGATGATTTTAAAAGTGTGGGTGCTGGATCTAACTTGCTACGTCAAGTGGGAGGAGTATTAGGAGAATGGAATTGGTTAAATATTTATGCCAGTGCAAATTACAACTATCGTCACAAATATTTCTTGACAACAAGTTATGCGGTTGATGGATCAAGTAGATTTGGAGATGAAAAGTCAAATGGGGCTGATAAATTTGCACTTATGACTTCCATAACGGGAGCTTGGTTAGTATCATCTGAAAGCTTTATGAAAAATTTAAAGGCTATAGATTATTTAAAACTTAGAGCTAGTTATGGTCATAGCGGTAATGATGATATAGGAAACTTTACTGCACAACAATACTATGTTTCTCAAAATTTATTGGGCGTACAAGGTCTGGTAAGGGGGAATATTGGAAATCCAAACTTAGAATGGGAAACGGTAAAAAAACTTAATTTAGGTGCTGATTTAGGGATATTGAATGAGCGCATTAATGCATCATTTGATGTGTTTTACAATAAAACTCAGAACATGATTACTTATGAAACAGTTAGTAATACAAGTGGATTTGATTATGTTGTTTCCAATAGTGGGGCAATGCGTACTTTAGGGGGCGAATTAGCATTGAAAGCACGTGTTGTAAATTCAGCTGATTTTACTTTTGATTTTGATTTGAATTTAAGTCGTTACAAAAACGAAATTCAAAACTTGCCAAGTGGTGATATACTTACTCAATTTGCTGGAGCTACTTATTTGACATCAGTAGGTAAAGATGCTAATTTATTCTATGGTTTAAATAGTGCCGGAGTATATAGTACTGCTGCCGAAGCTACTGCAGCAGGTTTAAACAAACGTTTGTCAAATGGTGAATTAGTTCCTTTTACAGCTGGTGATATGCGATTTACAGATACTAATAATGATAAGGTAATAGATAACAAGGACCGTATGGTCATTGGGAATCCTAATCCAGATGTAATGGGTAGTTTCTCAGCTAATATTACTTACAAGCGTTTTAGTCTTCAAGGGTTGTTTAATTTCTCGATTGGGAATGATATTTATAATGGATTGCGTTACAATCTGGAAAAAATGAGTGGATACGAAAACCAAAGTGCAGCTGTAGCTAATCGTTGGAGAGTAGAAGGACAACAAACAGATATTCCAAAAGCAACTTGGGGAGATCCAATAGGGAATGCTGAATTTTCAAACAGATGGATTGAAGACGGTTCTTATTTAAGACTTAAAACGGTAGTGTTGGAATATAATTTTGCTGTAAACGACATGAATTACGTTAAATATATCAAGCTTTATGCAACTGCTAACAACTTATTTACGTTTACTAAATATCTTGGTTATGATCCTGAATTCAGTGCTACATCATCTATATTCGGTCAAGGAACAGATATAGGTTTAGCTCCTCAGTTCAGAACATTGCAACTAGGACTGCGTCTAGGACTTTAATTATTTATACTACAGAAATAACATACAGATGATAACAACAATTAAAACAAAAAAAACAACAAGCATCATATCCATACTATCAGTTATGGTGCTGCTACTTAGCCTAGGCTCTTGTCAAGACTATCTGGATGTACTACCCGAAGATAAGCTTACGGGAGATCAAGTATATCGAGATGTATTTGATGCTGATGCTGCCGTAATAGGAATTTATGGTAAGTTTATGGCTCTTGCAGAAAAGCACGTAATGCTTAACGAAATGCGCGCGGATTTAATGACTACAACAAGAAATTCAAGTCCTTATTTAAAGGAATTGTCTGAGCATAATGAAACGGCAGAAAATCCATATATTAATCCGAAACAATTTTATGAAGTAATTCAAAATTGTAATGATGCGTTAAAAAATTTCGATATCATGCTTGCCAAAAAGAAATTTACGCAATCACAGTATGAGCAACGTTATGCTGATGTAGGATGCATTCGTTCTTGGGTTTACTTGCAATTAGGAATCCACTTTGGAAGTGTACCTTATATCACAGAGCCTATTGAAACTTTAGATGATGTTAAAAATGTAAGTAAATATCCAAGAATTCCTCTTAGTCAACTTGTGGATAAGCTGGTTGCTTTCACTGAAGGACTAACTTATAAAAAGCAATATGAAGCAGGAAGTAGTTTAGTAATTACTGTTGATGGGTATAATACGGCTAAATTCTTTATTAATAAGGAGTGTCTATTAGGAGATTTAGAACTTTGGAAAGGAGACTATTTAAAAGCGGCTTCACATTATAAAATCGTTTTGGAGACTGCATCTACTAGCGGAAGTGATACGGAGCGTTATGAGGTGTATCGCATAAGTAATTTTGCGGGTAGTGGTAATAATGATTTACTTGTTAATTACACAAGAAGTCCTGATGTGACTACTTTGCTTAATACCGATACTCAAGGTTGGAGGTCTATATTTGCTAGAAGTAAAGATGCTG
Organism: Flavobacterium esculini; assembly: GCF_048284325.1. Lineage (NCBI taxonomy): Bacteria > Pseudomonadati > Bacteroidota > Flavobacteriia > Flavobacteriales > Flavobacteriaceae > Flavobacterium > Flavobacterium esculini. The sequence continues at coordinate 164,949 of NZ_JBLVPI010000006.1, forward strand.
TATGGAATACCGAATGGACTTGGTCATTGCCTTTTGATAGTAAGTTTGCCCCTGCAAATCCTTTTATCGCTATTTTTTCGAAAATGTCTGGTAATTATGTGGCTAAACCATCGCAACGTGCTATGAATCTATGGAATAGTCAAGCCCAAACTAACGGTATCCCTTATGATGCTCGTGGTTCAAAATTTACTTACAAGATGGTAAGCGGTGATCCTGTTATCATGAAATACCTTTACAGATATGAAACTGCTCTCGATCAGTTTAAAACGGATGGAGATTGGTTTTTGTACCGTGCTGAAAAATTACATTTACGTTATGCAGAAGCTGCTAATAGAGATAATCAACATCGAATCGCTGATGCCATTTTAAATTATGGTATAAAAGCAGCTTATAATCGTGGGGCACTTAATAGCGCTTCAGCTGATGTGACTAATGCTATGCAGACTAAGAAAGCTTTTCCTTATGATTTTGATGCTCGTCAAGGAGAATTTCCTTACTATAGAGCTAATTGGTATCGTGGTGGTGGTATTAGAGGCCGTGCATATTTAACAAGAGCTGCAGTAGTAGGAGATAGTTTAATTTCAATTGAAAATAACATCATTGATGAAGCTGCTTTGAATTTGGCTTACGAAGGAAACCGTTGGGAAGATTTAGTGCGCGTTGCTAGACGTAGAAATGATCCCGCTTTCTTGGCTGATAAAATCTACGATAAATTGAATAAAGAAGGTAATGCTGAGGCTGCTATAGTAAGAGCTAAATTAATGAATCCAAATAACTGGTACTTACCATTTAATTGGTAATAAATTGAATTATATTCATCTGAAGCAATATGGTTTATAATCCTTCTAATGTAAATTAAGGATTATCATCAATTGCTTTTGAGTTAAAAAACTTACAATAAAAAAAACTCGTTGGAAGTAAATTTAAGTATTTACTTCCAACGAGTTTTTTTTATTGTAAAAACGAGTATTTTATATTTTTCTAGAAGATTCTCGACTTGTTATTTTATGGTCTGTTTTCATTCTTAATATATCGTAAATATTAATTCCTATAAAATGTAACCATCAAAACTTTTTTGTGAAGAAGTGTTTTTGTAATAATACAAACGATCTTTTTTACTTATCAACAATCCCAAAATTAACTTTTATTACTAACTCGCATAAAAGCATATTGAGTAATTTTGCATTATGTATGCTTTAGTCGATTGTAATAATTTTTACGCTTCCTGCGAAAGGGTTTTTCAACCTCAATTCGCTGGGAGGTCTGTTGCAATATTGTCAAATAATGATGGTTGCGTGATTTCCAGAAGCAATGAAGCCAAAGCTGTTGGGGTTCCTATGGGAGCTCCAGCCTTTCAAATCAAGGAACTGGTTAAAGAGAAAGAGGTAAAGTTATTTTCTTCAAATTATGCCCTTTATGGTGATTTAAGCAATCGAGTGATGTCGATTTTAGGTCAATTTACGCCTAATGTCGAAATTTACAGCATTGATGAAGCCTTTCTGAATTTTGATGGTCAAAATGTTTCCGATTATCATGATTATGGAGTCCTAATGAAAACCCGTGTGCAAAAATGGGTGGGGATTCCAGTTTGTATTGGTTTTGCGGAAACTAAAGCATTATCAAAAGTAGCCAACAAAATAGCCAAGAAATTTCAAGAGAGAACCTTTGGAGTTTATGTAATCGATAGTGATGAAAAACGCATCAAAGCTTTGAAATGGACAAAAATTGAAGATGTTTGGGGGATTGGTTATCGCATGAATAAAAAGATGAAAGCGCGAAATATCACCACTGCTTTAGACTTTATCGCTCCACAACACGAATCTTGGATTAAGAAAGAAATGGGAGTTGTTGGTCTCCGGTTGAAATACGAATTAGAGGGAAAATCAGTTTTGGATTTAGAACCTCTTGTTGATCAAAAGAAAAGCATTGCCATTACCCGAAGCTTTCCAAAACAGATTTCTGATTTTGATTTGTTGCGGGAACGCATTGCCACTTTTGCATCGGTTTGTGCCGAGAAATTACGAAAACAAAACTCCTGCTGTCATACGGTTATTGTAATGCTAGTCATCGATAAACATACCGTGCAAACGTCAAAATACTATTTTAATATGGCGATTACGTTGCCTTATGCGACCAATTCTACTTTGACAATTTCAAATACGGCAATTGCTATTTTGAAAGAAATATACAAAGGAAATGAAAATATAAAATTCAAGAAAGCCGGCGTTATTGTTACGGAACTTATTGATGAAAATAGAAAACAATTGCAGTTGTTTGATGAGGAAAATCCAAAACATTTGGAGTTAATGAAAGTGATGGATCGTCTCAATAATAAAATTGGAGACAAAAAAGTAAAATTGGCTACACAAAATTTAAGTTTGACTTGGGATATGAACCAGAAGCATTTATCACCTAAATACACCACTAATTTTAAAGATATTCTCGAAATAAAATGCCATTAAATAAAAAACAAAAGCTAACATTCTTTCTGCCCGATTTTGAAAGTGACTTTAAAATTCCTTTCATGTCCGAAGGCGTTTCAGCGGGATTTCCATCTCCGGCGGCCGATTTTATGGAGACAAATATCGATTTGAATAAAGAACTAAGTGAAAATCCCTTGGCTACTTTTTATGTCAAAGTCAAAGGGAATTCGATGATTGATGCCGGTATAAATGACAAAGATGTTCTTGTTGTGGATCGAAGTCTGGAACCTCAAAACAATAAAATTGCGATTTGTTTTATTGATGGAGAATTTACTGTAAAACGCATTCAGCTCGAGAAAGATTGTTTGTATCTGATGCCTGAAAATTCTAATTATTCTCCCATAAAAGTCACCGAAGAAAACCAATTAATCATTTGGGGAATTGTAACTTATGTGATAAAAAAGATTTAAAAGCACTAACTCTGCTCCAAATTAAATGTGACAACAAAAAGACTTTAGATTAAAAAAAAACAGCTTCAAGAATATTGAAACTGTTTAATTAATCGTTTTTGTCTAATAAAACCAGCTTGTATTTAGCTCAGACGTTTAAAAGTTAAACCTTCATGATTTCAGCTTCTTTTGAAACTAAAAGCTCATCTATTTTACGGATGTAGCTATTGGTTAAGTTTTGAACTTCTTCTTCGGCACTTTTGCAAATGTCTTCGGATGTTCCTTCTTTTTCTAATTTTTTAATATCAGTATTAGCATCTTTCCTTGCGTTGCGAATACCTACTTTAGCATCTTCAGCTTCTACTTTAGCTTGTTTAGCAAGATCACGTCTTCTTTCCTCAGTTAATGCTGGAACGCTTATGATAATTACATCCCCGTTATTCATTGGGTTGAAACCAATGTTTGCCACCATAATTGCTTTTTCAATTACTTGTAGCATGTTTTTTTCAAAAGGCTGCAGCGTAATCGTTCTGGCATCAGGAACACTGATTTTAGACACTTGTGAAAGTGGTGTTGCGGATCCGTAATAATCTACAAAAACACTTCCTAGCATTGCTGGAGATGCTTTTCCGGCGCGAATATTTAAAAATTCTTTTTCTAAATGCGCAATAGAACCTGTCATAGATTCTTTAGTACTATCTAATATAAATTCAATTTCTTCGGTCATTTCTTTAGGTTTTGGGTTTTGAGTTCTAGATTTTTGGAGAAAACCAAAGTCTAAAACACAGCATCGTTAACTATATATTTACTATTGTTCCTATGTTTTCTCCGGCGCAAATTTTCAATAGATTCCCTATTTTATTCATGTCGAAAACTACAATTGGTAATTTATTTTCCTGGCTTAATGTGAATGCTGTGGTATCCATTACATTCAATCCTTTTTTAAGAACATCTTCAAATGTGATGAAGTCAAATTTCACTGCAGATGCATTTTTCTCTGGATCACAATCATATACACCATCAACACGGGTTCCTTTTAGGATTACATCAGCATCAATTTCTACACCACGTAAAACGGCTGCCGTATCTGTTGTAAAATAAGGATTTCCTGTTCCTGCACCAAAAATTACAATTCTCCCTTTTTCAAGATGACGGACTGCTCTTCTTTTAATATAAGGTTCAGCGATTGATTCCATTTTTAAAGCGGTTTGTAAACGAGTTTTCATCCCTTTATCCTCTAATGCGCCTTGCAAAGCCATTCCGTTAATAACGGTCGCCAGCATTCCCATATAATCACCTTGCACTCTATCCATTCCTGCACTTGCTCCTGCAACTCCCCTAAAAATATTTCCACCACCAATTACAATGGCTATTTCTACTCCTTTTTCATGAATTTGCTGGATTTCATCAGCATATTCAGCTAATCTTTTTGGGTCGATTCCGTATTGCAAGTCGCCCATTAAAGCTTCGCCACTTAGTTTTAGAAGAATTCTTTTGTATTTCATTTTTGTGTTGAGTTGATTGGTGCAAATATAGACATATTCTGTTTTTTAAAAAAAGTGTTGCTTAAAATTTATAAATTAAGTTTTCCGTAGGATTTTTTTGCAGCTTCATAGCCAATGTTGAAGATGGCGTCCATTTTAATCTTATTGGTTTAAAAAGTGCTATAGAGACACAAATCCTTAGGCTCAATAACCCAATCGCAAACGTTGAATTTGTGCATATTTGAATTTGCCGAAAGGATGTCAAAAGCACGGGTAGTTACGGCTTTTATGGAACTCAGGTCTTTAGCTTCAATTTTTTGAAGAGGACTTACGTATACTCCAATGACGGTATCACATTGTCCTTGTAAAATATCTGAGGGAAAATGATTTAATATGCCGCCATCACTATATAATTTTCCTTTAATTTCGTACGGAGACAAAATCCCGGGAAATGCTGATGAAGCTAAAATAGCATCAATAATGGTTGTTTCAGGACCAAATATTTTTAGTCTTCCTCTAACCATATCAGTCGCTGTAATATGAATTGGAATTTTTAGTTCCTCTAGTAAGGCATCCTTGAAAATTGCATGAAAATAACTTTTGAAAGATTCAGAATCAATTAAACCCGCTTTTGTGAAGGTAAAGTGTTTCCAATGAAAAAGGTAGATAGACTTAAAAAACTCCAGGATTTCGTCGGGAGTTTTCCCCCACGCATATAAGGCACCAACGATTGAGCCTGCGCTTGTTCCGGCAATACGGGAAGGGAAGATGTTTTTCTCTTCCAAAAATTTTATTGCACCAGCATGTGCGATACCTTTAGAGCCTCCGCCAGAAAGTACAAGGCCTATCGATTTTGTTTTTAAATCCATTCTAAATATTTGATATAAAATTACTCTTTTTGTGGAATGGAAACTGATATAAGTCATTTTTAAAATCCAAATTTATGGTAACTTTGTGTGAATAAATATTTTATCATGAAAACAACTGTAGCTAGAGCATTATTTCACAGTCATTCGTATTCGGAGTATAGAAAACTAGTTTCTGATTTATTATTTGAAGGAAAATCAACTGGGAATGAACAATCAGAAAATTTGACACATTATAGTTCTTTGAATGAAACTCGTATGGATCGTTTGGATAAAACGATAAAAATTCCGGATGAAAATATTTTAAAAATAAAAAATTTAAAAAGAGAATACATTTGGCTGGTTATTTCCGAAGGTTGGTGTGGAGATGCTGCGCAAATACTGCCTATTTTTAATCAGATGACTATTGCTTCTGAGGATAAAATAGAGCTGAAAATTGTTTTGCGTGACGAAAATGAGGAGCTGATGAAGCTGTTTTTGACCAATAAGAAGAAAGCAATTCCCAAACTGATTATAATCGACAGAGCAACGGGAAGTGTACTTGGCAGTTGGGGACCCAGACCAAAAGGCGCAACAGATTTGATAAATGATTATAAAAAGAAATTTGGAGTTATTGATGAAAAAGTCAAAACAGAATTACAATTATGGTATTTAAAAGATAAAGGTCTAAGTACGCAACAGGAAGTAATTGATGTGATGCAGAATCTTTAAATGTATAAAGAGGGACAGTTAGACGTTTCTTTATGAAACAAGAATTAAATTTATTTATTTTGTTTTATCAAATAAAAATTGTAATTTAGTGACTGCCAACCATGTCTACTGTTTAATTTACTTTTTTATTGGTGTTTAAAATATTTTTCAATTTAAAAACATCGCTATGAAAAAGCTATTTGAAAGGTTTTATGATTATTTATCGTGCTTACTATTTGGGGGTAAAAACGTAACAAATTATTAAAACCAATGGCACAGCCAAAGTAAACAAAAAAAGTATGGATTAAAACTACTTTAATTTTTAGAAAAAACACATCGCAAGTTCATTTTTTGAATTTGTCATGTGTTTTTGCTTTTTTGATTACAATCGAGGAACTAGACTTTGTTCAAATGCTTCTGCATCCATTCCATCAGTTACATTATAATCACCAATTTTTGTTCGGCGTAAAGCGGTTAAATGCGAGCCTGAATTCATAGCTTTTCCAAAATCAAAAGCCAGCGAGCGAATGTAAGTTCCTTTGCTGCAAACTACTCTGAAATCGACTTCAGGAAATGCAATTCTGGTAATTTCAAATTCGTGTATAGTTGTTTTTCTAGTTGCAATTTCTACTGTTTCTCCTGCTCTGGCATGCTCGTACAAGCGTACGCCATCTTTTTTTATAGCAGAGTAAATGGGTGGTTTTTGGTCGATTTCGCCTAGAAATTGTTTTATGGTTTCCCGAATTAAAACCTCATTAATATGTTCAGTTGGAAATGTCTGGTCAATTTCAGTTTCTAAATCATACGAAGGCGTAGTTGCACCAATATAAAAAGTTCCGGTATATTCTTTGGCTTGACCCTGAAGTTCCGTAATTCTTTTGGTGAATTTTCCGGTGCAAACTAAAAGTAATCCGGTCGCCAAAGGATCTAAAGTTCCGGCATGTCCAATCTTGAACTTTTTTGGAAGCCCTAGTTTAGTAATCAAAGCCCATTTTAATTTGTTCACTGCCTGAAAGGAAGTCCAATGCAAAGGTTTGTCAATGAGTATGATTTGTCCTTCTAAAAAATCTTCGGTTGTCATTAAATAATGGTCAAGGGATGAATAAAAAAGTGGATTATCAATAATACGATTCCAGCTATAATTCGGTAATAACCAAATAGTTTAAATCCTTTTCGGCTTAAAAAACCGATGAATGATTTTATGGCTAAAAGTGCCACAATAAATGCCACCACATTACCAATGATAAGAAAGTTAATTTGATCGTGCGTCAATACATATCCGTCTTTGTAATAATCATAACATTTTTTTGCCGTTGCGCCCAACATGGTGGGAACGGCAAGAAAAAAGGAGAATTCTGCTGCGGTAGTTCGAGACAATTTCTGAGACATTCCGCCTACAATACTGGCACCACTCCGTGAAACACCGGGAATCATGGCAAGGCACTGGAACAAACCAATCTTAAACGCTTGAAGATAGGTGATTTCTTTACTGACTGGAGAACCAACTTCTGGGACTGCAAACCAATCATCTACTTTTAGTAAAATGATTCCTCCTATCAAAAGAGAAACGGCAACAGTAACCGGACTTTCTAGCAAAGCATCTATTTTTTTGCTGAAAAGCAATCCGAAAACTACTGCAGGAATAAAAGCAACAAGCAGTTTGAAATAAAAATCAAAGGATTGAAAGAATCGTTTAAAATATAAAACTACAACCGAAAGAATAGCTCCCAATTGAATGACAATCGTAAAAAGTTTTGTAAAATCATCATGTGCAATTCCAAAAAAAGAAGATGCGATAATCATATGTCCAGTTGAAGAAACAGGTAAAAATTCAGTAATTCCTTCAATAATGGCAAGAATAATAGCTTGTAATGTATTCATTTATGCTTTTTTTGGATTTTTAAGAATAGCATAAACAGTGATTCCAAAACCGATTAAAACAGTTGTTGGAGCCAAACGAATTCTTCTGAAATCAAATATTGCTTCACTAAATACTTTTGGATCATTACTTCCGCCGCCTGACATTAGAATAAATCCTAAAGCAATTACTCCAATCCCAATCAATAGAATTTTATAATTTATTTTATCAAAAAGAAATTCTTGTTTTTGTTCTTCGTTTTTCATTTATGCTGAATTTATTTCAGCATCTAAAAGTGCTGAATTATAATGCTGTTTTTTAAATCTGCAATCTAAAATTAATAAAGGTCGTCTGTCCTTAAGTTCAGAAAGCGTTGTGTTGCAAAATAAGTGCTTAGCCAAGTAATCAAAACACCGATTCCCAAAACACCTAATAAAACTAAGCCAACCAATAATTTGTCGTCAAGAATACCAAGGTCAGGAAAATTAGTTTGAACGTAAATCAAAACGCCAATCAACGCTAAAACGGCCAAACCTGCACCAATCATTCCCAGTTTTATGCTTCGCATCACAAATGGTTTTCTGATAAACGCTTTGGTAGCACCAACCATTTGCATGGTTTTGATGATAAATCGATTCGAATGTATGGATAAACGTAAAGAGCTGTTGATTAATAAAACAGCAATAACGGTGAAAAATCCGCTGATTATTAAAATCCACATACTCACTTTTTTGATATTGTCATTTACCAGATTCACTAATTGTTTGTCATAAACAATATCCGAAATCATGGCATTTTTGCGTAAGCGAGTTTCAATTTTTGCAATACTATCCTTGATTACATAATCTGCTTTTAAGTGAATGTCGTAAGAGTTTTGCAAAGGATTTTCACCAAGAAACTCCATGAAATCCTCACCTATGATATCAGTATGTTGTTTAGCTGCAGCTTCTTTAGTGACATAAACGTATGATTTTGCAAAAGGAGCTGTTTTTAATTCGGTTCCAAAAGTTTTCAAGATACTGTCATTAGCATCGTTTTTGAAAAACACCGTCATGGCAATTTTTTCCTTGAAATCGTCAGCCAGTTTTTTAGAATTTATAATGAAAAATCCTAACATTCCTAATAGGAATAATACCAAGAATACACTTAGTACAACCGAAAAATAAGAGGAAATTAACCTGCGTTTTTGAAATTTATCAAAGGAAGAACTCATAGTTTACTTAAATTATGGGGTAAAAATAATAAAGAATTTCTTTATTTAAAGTTAATAACGTTCAAAGTTTTAACTTTCGTACAATAAATGTAAATTTCAAAAGCAAACCAATCTTTTAATGACTCTTTTTTTAGATTTTGCCAACATTCCAAGTCAATGATACATAATACAATCCTCCAATTGATGGCCCGCCCAACATAGAATAATACATTTTGTTTAGAAAATTGGTTCCTCCCAGTTTAGCAATTACCCCCGGTTTTTTGAAATTATAATTTACTTGCGCATCCATCGACCAATAGGCAGGGACTTCGCCACTGACAAGAAAGGAAACATAATCGTATTTATTTTGATAGCGATAGGTTAGGCTTGCTCCAAGATTTTTCCATAAATGTTCTGTTATTACTGTTCCATTCACAATGAATTTAGGCGTGTTAAAACCATCTTCCAGTCCATCTTTGTCATCTGTCCGGTCTAATTTTGTGTAGGTTACATTCCCTAAAAATGAAAACACATCGCTGTATTTGTATTTCAATCCTAGACTACCACCATAATTGTAAATCTTACTTTTAGAATTGGTCCATAAACGATAGCGACTTTGTGTAGCTTTAGAATAAAGGGCTGTTGGTATTTGTGCAACATCTGTTGTGTTAGGAATACTTGCTTCAACTTGTGCGATAAAATTCTCATAGGAGTTGTAATAAAAATCGGCATCAATAAACAAACGCTGATTTAGGGTAACTCCTCTAAATCCAAATTCAAAAGAACGAACAAATTCAGGTTGTAAATAAGTATATGGGTTTTTCTGGATTATCGCTTTATTTTTGTCGATTGCCTGTGCCTGTGTTAGACCAAGCGTATTAATATCGCTGGTTACTTGGGCTTGAAATTTGTCTATGGATGCTTTTGTGTACGAATTTTCGAAAATTCCATTAGACATGATGCGTAATCCACCCACGCGTTTTACACCACCGCTGTTAACGTTAGAAAAACCTTCGAAAATACTCGGGAATCTATACCCGCTTTGGTAAGAAGCTCTAAAGTTGATTTCCTCTTTTGGAGAAAATACAGCAGTAAATCGAGGGGTAAATTTCAAATCGAAATAATCTGCTTTGTCTGCGCGAACGGTTGCACTCAGACGTAATTTTTTGTCAAATAAATCCTTGCTTAACTGGGTAAATCCCCCTGTTTTTCCATAGGTTAGGTTTTTGCCATCATCAACTGGATTTACAAAGTAATTTCCGTCGGGAACAATGATGTACGTTCTATAATCAAAACCACTTAAGAGTTGTGTGTCGATTTTTTTGAAAAAGTCAGCAAAAACTTTATCCCAATTAAACAAACCTTCCGCATGCACTAAAGAAGATTTTACGCGCAAAGCGGCACCAAAATCCCAATTGTTGATGTTGGTTAACTCGTCTTTCTTATTGTTAAAGGAATCGGTTCCGGGAATAAATCTTCCTTGGTCAGAGGCTGCTCTAGCCATTCTATGGGAGTCTGCAACGGTAGCTCCAGTGGTTATTGCATTTTTGTAAGCAGTTGTATAATCCGAAAACCATTGGTCGTCCGATTTGAAAGCCCGATCCATGTTTTCTGCCAGTGAACGCATGTTGTACGATTTTCCAGTGTTCTCTTGGGTTAAATACGTTCGTATCTGAAAAATATTGGTATGATAATCAATGTTATATTGATGTAAGGTATAATCTTCTAATCTAAAACGATTCGAACGTTGGTAGACCGTATTGATTAAAGCGCCTTTATACGTTATGGCTAATTCCTGTCCCTTTTTTGGACGGAAATACAACCCAATATCACCTTTATAGTTTTGGATGTTGTAATCTGCAATGTCGGTTTCTCTATATCCCGTTCGGGCTACAATATATTTTTTCCCATTCAGGGTTACCGTTCTTCGGTTTGCCGATTCGTTTCCATAACCATTTACTTCATCAAAAGCAGGATTATCAGCTCCATATAAATTGGTTGAAGAATTTATATTTGGAGTCAAATCGGTTCTGTTGTCTGCAACCCAATCCGTTCCTCCAGTTGTGGAACCATTTATTTTAAAAGCAGTTCTGGAATTTATTGCTTTAGCATAACGGAAATTGGTCTGGTTATAAAGCTGTGGAGAGAAGCGGTCTACATGTCCAACATGATTCACACCAGTTAACTGCTGAATGCTCAATCCTAAATATTCAAAGGGGTTTTTGGTTTGAATATTCGCTAGTCCATTGATGGCATTCATTCCATATAGTGCAGAAGCCGCTCCGGGAATGACTTCAATTTTATCGATGTCAAGGTCGTTTGCACCAAGCGCATTGGCGATGGGCGCCCCTAGATGTGGCGCTTGGTTGTCTATGCCGTCTACTAATTGGGCAAAGCGCACATTGGTTGTGTTGGCAAATCCTCTCGTGTTGATGACTTTAAAACCTAAACTTGGTGTGATAATTTGAACTCCTTTTAAGTTTTCGAGCGCATCAAAACTGGATGGGGAACCCATGTTTTTTGCATCTGCAGCTTTTAATTGTTCAATACTTATAGGAGATCGTAAAAACGTTTCTTGAGTACGGGAAGCGGTAACGACTACTTCTTTCAGCATTTCTTTTTTGAGGCTGTCTTGGCTTGTTTTTGAATTTTCTTTTTGGGATTGTGCCAAGCTTTTTAAGCTTAATAATACTAGTATCAGATATAATCTTGATTTCATAAAGGGTATTTTTTTCAGTATGTTTTAAAAAGAATACTGCTGTTCAAATTTTTTAAAATTTCAAATTCAATGTTTCTTTTCGGGCAAAATCTTGAATTTTCTTTTCTAATGCATAAAAAGTCTGAATGGCTCTTTCTCCGGCTTCTGTCAATCTGGCGCCACCACCACCTTTGCCACCAAGTAGTTTTTCTACCAGTGGTTTTTCGGCACGTTTGTTCATTTCTTCCACTAATTGCCAAGCTTGACGATACGCCATTTTCATTTCTTTGGCTGCATTAGTGATAGAACCCGTTTTTGCGATATTCTCCAGCAACCATATCTTTCCAATGCCTAAAAAAGGACCGTCAGCTTCTTCAATCCAGATTCTGACTGCTATGATGTATTTTTTATTTTCTTCCATCAGTATGTTTTAAAAAATATAATGAAAAGAAACTAACTCCTTCTAAATAAAATCTTGTAAGATTTGACACATTTAAAGTACGTAGATATTATTTTACAAACATAAGTATTTTTACTTAATTTTAAATAATTATTTATTTCTTTCTTTGTCAAAGAAATAGCTTTGGTACAATGTACAATAAACGTAAATTTGCCACTCAATTTTTGTGCAACCCTTTCAGGGTTCAAAACCCTGAAAGGGTTAAATAAATACCTATTATGACTTGAGTTAGCGATAGCATAACTCCATTAAAAAACAATATATAAAGAGGAATGAAATACAATCCGAACGAAATAGAGGCCAAATGGCAAAAATATTGGTTAGAAAACGCAACGTTTAAAACCGAAAATAACGCAACAAAACCTAAATATTACGTACTTGACATGTTTCCTTATCCATCTGGAGCGGGATTACACGTTGGGCATCCGCTGGGATACATCGCTTCTGATGTTTATTCCAGATATAAAAGACACCAAGGTTTTAATGTGTTGCACCCTATGGGTTATGACAGTTTTGGTTTGCCTGCGGAACAATATGCCATTCAAACGGGTCAACGTCCGGAAGATACCACTTCGGTAAATATTGACGGAGGAACGGATAAAGAAGGAAATAAAATTGCGGGTTACAGAAAGCAATTGGATAAAATTGGGTTTTCCTTCGATTGGAGCAGAGAAGTGCGTACTTCAAATTCGGATTATTACAAACATACGCAATGGATTTTCATCCAATTATTTAATTCTTGGTACAACAAAAATAGCGATAAAGCCGAAGATATTTCGACTTTGGTTTCCATCTTTGAGAAAGTAGGAAATACGAACGTCAATGCAATTTGCGATGAAAATATTGAAGCTTTTTCAGCAAATGAATGGAACGCTTTCGCAAAAGAACAGCAGGAGCGAATTTTGCTGCAATACAGATTGACCTATTTAGCCGAGACTGAGGTGAACTGGTGTCCGGGATTAGGAACGGTGTTGGCAAATGACGAAATCGTAAATGGCGTTTCAGAGCGTGGCGGTTTTACGGTGGTGCGCAAGAAAATGACCCAATGGAGCATGCGAATTTCGGCTTATGCAGAACGTTTGTTACAAGGATTAAACGATATTGATTGGAGTGAAAGCATTAAAGAAAGTCAAAGAAACTGGATTGGAAAATCTGTTGGAGCGACTGTAGAATTCAATGTTCAAAATTCGGAAGCTAAAATTGCGGTTTTCACGACAAGACCTGATACTATCTTCGGCGTTACGTTCATGACATTGGCGCCAGAACATGAATTGGTAGTGCAAATCACTACTCCGGAACAAAAAGCGGAAGTGGAAGCCTATATAGAAAAAACGTCAAAACGTTCCGAAAGAGAACGTATGGCCGATGTAAAAACTATTTCGGGAGTATTCACCGGAGCGTATGCGGAACATCCGTTTACCAAAGAGCCGATTCCGGTTTGGATTGGGGATTATGTTTTGGCAGGTTACGGAACAGGCGCTGTGATGGCGGTTCCTTGCGGTGATGAAAGAGATTATGCTTTTGCGAATTTCTTCAAAGGTCAACAAGGTATGTCAGACATTAAAAATATTTTTGCAAATGTCGATATTTCTGAAGCAGCGTGCGGTTCGAAAGACAATGTGATTATCGCTAATTCTGATTTCCTAAACGGATTGAATTACAAAGAAGCCACTAAGAAAGTTATCGAAGAACTGGAAAAATTAAACCAAGGAAAAGGAAAAACGAATTACCGTTTGCGTGATGCTGTTTTCTCTCGCCAGCGTTATTGGGGAGAGCCGTTTCCGGTTTATTATGTGAATGGTTTGCCGCAAATGATTGATGCGAAACATTTGCCAATTATCCTTCCGGAAGTAGAGAAATACTTGCCAACCGAAGAAGGTTTGCCTCCTTTAGGAAACGCTTTGGTTTGGGCTTGGAATACAGACACGAATTCAGTAGTTAGTACGGATTTAGTCGACAATAAAACAATTCATCCTCTTGAATTGAACACGATGCCAGGTTGGGCGGGAAGTTCATGGTATTGGATGCGTTATATGGATGCGCACAATGAAAACGAATTTGCCAGTAAAGACGCTTTAGCATACTGGGAAAGCGTAGATTTATACATTGGCGGAAGCGAACACGCAACCGGACATTTGTTGTATTCTCGTTTTTGGAATAAATTCCTAAAAGACAAAGGTTTTGCACCTACCGAAGAACCATTCAAAAAACTGATTAATCAGGGAATGATTTTGGGGATGAGTGCGTTTGTTTATGAATTTTCTTTTGGAATTGAATCTAGTTATGATGAAGGAGTAGATATACTTCAGCAGGGGCCGTCTTTTTTTATTACAAAATCCAAATATGATAAAATTGTTAAGGGAGACATAGAGGAATTAGAAAATACTAAAAATATTTATTTGAATACTTTAAATAATCTTTTTCCAGAACGTGGAATAAGTGTGTATGATGGGATAAATTGGTTCCCAAAACATACTGATGTTTCTTTTATAAATGCTTCTGATGAATTAGATATTGAAAAGTTTAAAAACTGGAGAGAATATTATAATAATGCTGTTTTTATAACTGAAGACAACGGTAAATTCATTGTAGGCCACGAAATCGAAAAAATGTCGAAATCCAAATACAATGTCGTAACTCCAGATGATATTTGTAGTGAATACGGAGCTGATACGTTGCGTTTGTACGAAATGTTCTTAGGTCCGTTAGAGCAAGCAAAACCTTGGAATACGGCAGGAATTTCGGGAGTTTTTGGATTCTTGAAAAAACTGTGTCGTTTGTATTTTGATGAAAATGGTTTGATTGTTACCAATGACAAACCAATCAAAGACAACTTAAAATCATTACACAAAACCATTAAAAAAGTGGCAGAAGATATTGAGAGTTTCTCTTTTAATACATCGGTTTCTCAGTTTATGATTTGTGTGAATGAATTGTCAACGCAAAACTGTCATTCTCGTGCAATTTTGGAACCATTAGCGATTGTGATTTCGCCTTATGCGCCACACATTGCTGAGGAATTATGGTCGTTGTTAGGAAATTCGGGTTCGATTGCAACGGTCGATTTTCCACTATTCGACGCGCAACATTTGGTGGAAAGCAGCAAAGAATATCCAGTTTCTTTCAATGGAAAAATGCGTTTTACGATGGTTTTACCTTTGGATTTAACCAAAGAACAAATCGAGGAAATCGTTATGAAAGACGAAAGAACCATCAAACAATTAGAAGGAAGAACGCCTAATAAGGTGATTATTGTTCCGGGGAAAATAATTAATTTGGTGGGATAGGTATTCATTCCCGTAGAGACGCACCGTAGAGACGCACTGCAGTGCGTCTCTACGTAATATATTAAAATCCAAATTCCAAAATTATTTTGGGATTTGGATTTTTTTCTTTCCATTTTAGGAATGCCAAATTGACATTGTAAAAAATTGGTTCAGATTTTGATGATTCTTTTATAACTTAAATAATACAATTAAAAAACAAAAATATGGGAATGAGTTATTTGATTCTTGCTGGAGCAATTATGCTATTTAGCTGGTTAGTTAGTTCAAGACTGAAAAGCAAATTTGAACATTATTCTAAATTACAATTACAAAACGGAATGTCCGGCGCTGAAATTGCCGAGAAAATGCTTGCCGATAACGGAATTCGGGATGTGCGAGTAATCTCGGTTGCAGGGCAATTAACGGATCATTATAATCCTTTGGACAAAACAGTGAATTTAAGCGAGGCGGTTTATAATCAACGAAATGCTGCTGCTGCTGCTGTGGCGGCGCACGAATGTGGTCATGCGGTACAACATGCCGTAGGATACCGATGGTTGACCATGCGATCTCAATTGGTTCCAATTGTCAACGTAGCTTCAACGTATATGCAATGGATTCTACTGGCTGGTATTTTGATGATTAAAACTTTTCCTCAATTACTATTGGTAGGAATCGTGATTTTTGCAGCAACAACTTTGTTCTCTATTATTACTTTACCAGTAGAATATGACGCGAGTAATCGTGCATTAGCTTGGTTAGAAAATAAAAGAATGCTGACACAGCAAGAGCAAGCGGGTGCGAAAGATTCTCTAAAATGGGCAGCCAGAACGTACGTGGTTGCTGCTTTAGGTTCTATTGCAACCTTGTTGTATTATATTTCGATATATATGGGCGGAAGAAGAAATTAATTTTTCGTTTAAAAAATATAAATCCGTCTTGTTTAAAAAACGAGACGGATTTTTTTACAAAATAATCAAATTGACGATTAACCAAAAAACTACAATTGAATCTGTCGGTCAATTTGTTGGTCTAATGATATAAAGGTTTCCGTTCTGGAAACGCCTTCGATAGCCTGGATTTTTGTGTTGAGTAAATGCATTAAATGTTCGTTGTCCCGACAAATAATTTTGATTAGAATAGACCAGTTTCCTGTGGTGTAATGGCATTCCAGTACTTCGGGAATTTTCTTTAAATCCCTTACGGCTTCTGGATTTCGGGCAGCTTTGTCCAAATAAATTCCAACAAAGGCCATTGTGTTATATCCCAAAATCTTATGATTTACCGTGAACTTGGACCCAGAAATCACACCGGATTGCTCCAGTTTTCGCAATCGCTGGTGAATGGCAGCTCCTGAAATCCCTATTTTGTTTGCGATTTGAAGGATTGGTTTTCGGGCATCTTCCATCAGGTCACGTAAAATTTCTTTATCGATACCGTCTATTTCTACTATAAGGGAGTTTATTTTCATAAGTTGTTATTTTAAACTAAACTATTACATTTAGTTTGAATTGAAAATCAAATTTAAGGAAAAAACGATTAATGTTAATAAAAACATAAGATTACTATGCTTTTTTTAGGCTCAAATGAACTTCTATTTCTTATATGGTTTGTATTTATCAACATATAAGAAATAATGGGATTGTCAATTTTGTTGCATAAAAAAAGCCATTCGGATTGCGAATGGCTTTTGATTGTATCTAAAAGTAATTTTCTATTTTCCTTTATTTGCTTCAGCTATATATTTTTCTAAAGCCATAGTCATTGAAGGTGTTCCAGGAGTTGGAGCCATAATATCTATTCGTAATCCATGATCCAAAGCTTCTTTTTGAGTTGTACTTCCAAAAACTGCAATTCTGGTATTGTTTTGTTCAAAATCAGGAAAGTTCTTAAACAATGACTTGATACCTGTTGGGCTAAAGAAAGCCAAAACATCATAATATACATCTGCTAAATCAGATAAATCACTCATTACTGTTTTGTAAAAAATAGCTGGAGTCCAGTCCACTTTCAATGCATTAAGCGTTATTGGCGCATCTGCATTTAATTGGTCTGAAGCAGGTAATAAGAATTTTTCGTCTTTGTATTTTTTTATCAGTGGAGATAAATCAGCAAAATCTTTAGGACCTACGTAAATTTTACGTTTTCTATACACTACATATTTTTGCAGGTAAAAAGCAATTGCTTCAGACTGGCAAAAATATTTTAATCCTTCAGGAACTTTAAAACGCATTTCGTCAGCAACTCTGAAGAAATGATCAACAGCATTCTTGCTTGTCAAAATAATTGCCGTATAATGATTAAGATCGATTTTTTGAAGTCTAATCTCTTTTGCATTAACGCCTTCTACATGAATAAAAGGTCTGAAATCAATTTTAACTTTATGCTTTTGTTGAAGCTCAAAGTAAGGGGAATTTTCCACTTTAGGTTCGGGTTGTGACACCAAAATTGTTTTCACTTTCATATTTTAACATTTTCTACGCGCTCCCTTTTGTAAGCCAATAATACATAAAATAATAAGGGGCTATTTCAAGAGCGCAAAGATATAAAATAAAATAAAACAACTTACCGAATATTAAATTTTGATAGTTTTTTATTGAAATAATATATGTTAGTATACTTGTTATCAATACTATAGCGATAATAAATAATGGAATATTTCTTGAGATTGTATCGTAATAGAACAGAATAATATTGATTGGAAGTATAAATAATCCAATATAGGTTCTGTAAGTAACTTTTTGGAGGTTAAATTGTTCTACAAATTCCTCCATATTGAATGCGGTACCAATAATTTTTTCTATCAGATATTTTGATAAAATAAAAAAGATAAGGAAGGTGATTATTTGAATATAAAGGATCCAATCTGTTTTTGTGGCATATCCAAACTGACTTAGCGAAAGCTGAATAAAAAATGCAAATGAAATAACCTGAACAAAAAACAGAGAAACGGTAAAGCCACTTTTAAGATGACTGCTGTCTCTATATATTTTGGTATATTTATTTGAAAAAATTAAATTTGCAAAATCACCAAAACGATTTTCGAAAACGGATTTGGTAACAGCAATAATAGCAAACGACAACACAAATAAAAGTGTGGCCCAGTCTTTATTTTCTGTTATTCTTGGATGAAGTACATGTTCAATCATAGGGATACAAAATTACTAATTTTTTGCATCATTCTTTTTTATTATAAATTTATTATGAATCAAATGGCATAAAAAGTTTACTTTTGCGTTGAAATTACTCAAAATATGAACGATTGTATTGTTATAATTCCTACCTATAACGAAATTGAAAATATCGAAGGCATTCTTAGAACCGTGCTTTCACAACACAAGCCTTTTCATGTTCTTATTATTGATGATAATTCGCCAGATGGAACTGCGGATCGAGTAGTTATGCTTCAGTCTGAGTATAAAGACAGACTGTTTTTAGAAAAAAGAGCCAAGAAATCGGGGTTAGGAACCGCTTATGTACATGGTTTTAAATGGGCTTTGGAAAGGAACTATAAGTTTATTTTCGAAATGGATGCTGATTTTTCGCACAACCCAAATGATTTAGAAAAATTGTACAATGCCTGTCATCTGGGAGATGCCGATTTAGCAATTGGGTCCCGATATGTAACGGGTGTGAATGTGGTAAACTGGCCATTAAGCCGTGTTTTACTATCGTATTTTGCCTCTGTTTATGTCCGATTTATTACAGGAATGGAAATCCATGATGCGACAGCGGGGTTCGTATGTTACAAAAGAGAGGTACTTGAAAGTATCAATTTAAATAAAATAAAATTTGTGGGTTATGCATTTCAAATTGAAATGAAATACAGAACCTATTGTAAAAAATTCCAAATTGTTGAGGTCCCTATTATTTTTACGGACAGAACAAAAGGACAATCCAAAATGAGTAATTTAATTATTAAAGAAGCTATTTTTGGAGTTATTTCACTTAGATTAAAAAAATTAGTCAACACATTATAAGCAGAAGATACGATGAACAGGATTTTAATTAAGAATGCCAAAATAGTAAATGAAGGAACGATTTTTGTAGGCGATGTACTAATTGAAGATGACTTAATTGTTGAAATTGCAGAAAGCATAAGTGCTAAATCTTCTCAATGTAAAATCATCGATGCCGAGGGGAATTACCTGATTCCGGGTGCTATAGATGACCAAGTTCATTTTAGAGAGCCGGGCCTTACGTATAAAGGCGATATAGAATCTGAATCTAAAGCTGCAGTTGCAGGAGGAATTACTTCTTACATAGAACAACCCAATACGGTACCCAACGCGGTAACCCAAGAAATTTTAGAAGAAAAATATAAAATTGCTGCAGAGAAATCCTATGCGAATTATTCTTTTATGATGGGTGCTACAAATGATAATTTAGAAGAAGTTCTAAAGACAAATCCAAAGAATGTTGCGGGAATAAAAATATTTTTAGGTTCATCAACCGGAAATATGTTGGTGGATAACGAAGCTACTCTAGAAAAAATATTTTCCAGTACGCCGATGCTTATTGCAGTTCATTGCGAAGATGAAACCACTATCAAAAATAATTTAGAAAAATACAAAGAAGAATTTGGAGAAGATGTTCCGGTAACGGTGCATCACCTTATTCGAAGTGAAGAAGCCTGTTATATTTCCTCTTCAAAAGCAATTGCTTTGGCTAAAAAAACGGGTGCCCGTTTGCATATATTTCATCTTTCGACTGCTAAAGAAATGGATTTGTTTACCAATAAAATCCCATTGGAAGACAAGAAAATCACTGCCGAAGTTTGTGTTCATCATTTATGGTTTACCAATGATGATTATGCAACCAAGGGCAATTTAATCAAGTGGAATCCGGCAGTAAAAACAGCCAATGACCGTAAAGCACTTTGGGAAGCATTGCTTGATGATCGAATTGATGTTATTGCCACTGATCACGCACCACATACACTGGAAGAAAAGAAACTACCGTATCTAAAAGCCCCTTCTGGTGGGCCGTTAGTGCAACATGCAGTTGTAGCTATGTTTGAAGCGCATCATCAAGGTAAAATCAGTATTGAAAAAATTGTTGAAAAAATGTGCCATAATCCGGCTAAAATTTTCAAAATTGAAAAGCGTGGTTTTATAAAAGAAGGCTATTATGCGGATTTGGTTATTATAAATTCAGGTTTGCCATGGAGTGTGAAAAAAGAAAATATTCTTGCCAAATGTGGATGGTCACCATTTGAAGGATTTACTTTTAAATCCAGAATAACACATACTTTTGTAAACGGACAATTAGTGTATACAGCTTTCAAAGTAAAAGAAATTCGTGCTGGAAAACGATTGTTATTTGACAGATAAAAAGCAAAGATGAAGAAAATAATATCACTTTTAGCGATTACTTCCATACTCATAAGCTGTAAGGATGATGTGGTAAAAGAACCAAATCGTCTTATAGAGAAAGAAGTTATGGTTAATATTATGTATGATTTATCGCTTTTGGAAGCTATTAAATACCAAAATCCAGCCTCTTTGGATACTTTTAAAATAAATCCGAAAAAATATATTTATAAAAAGTATAAAATTGACAGTGTGCAATTTATTAAAAGTAATGCCTATTATGCTTCTGAATATGAGGAATATGTGAATATGGTTGATCAGGTAAATACAAGGTTGGTTAAAAATAAAGAAGTTGTAGCTGCTTTAATTAAAGCGGAAGCCAAAAAGAATAAGAATAAGAAGAAAAAGCCTGTTGTAAAACCAGTTTCGCCAACAACCAAGCTGATAGATTCATTAGAAATCCACCAAAGGAAAAGGCTTTAGCTACAATATCGAAATTGCTTTAATGTATTGATGAATATCTAAAAACTCAGTATTCAAAGCATTTTTGATTTTTTCATTGGAATACTCATTTTTAGAATAAGATGCTTTAGCTGTAGCACTTGTTAATCGTCTTTTTTGCATAAAAATAGCCGATGCTATCCAATCCATTTTGCAACAAATTTTCATAAATAATGGTTTTGCATGAATGGTTGGTCTTTTTGTGAGAAGGGAATCAGCAATGCTATTTAAGATATCCCGAAAAACAATATTTTTTGCAATCAATGTAAATCGTTCATTATAAATTTCACTTTCCATTAATTGAGTTGCAATGCGTACAACATCAGGTACAGCAACAAATCCCGTACTTCCTAAAGTGTAAAATGACAATCCTTTTTTAACTTTTGCAAAAAGTTGCCCACTTCCTTGTTCCCAAAAACCAGGGCCAATAATAACGCCAGGATTTAAAATGATCACTTGTAGTCCCTCTTGCTGGCCACGCCAAATTTCCATTTCGGCACCATATTTAGAAATTGCATAATCATTGTGTGATTTTTCTGGATTCCATTCGGTTTCCTCGGTAACCACTTTTTCGTGGGAAGCTAAATCGCCAAGGGCGGCAGTTGAACTGATAAAGCACAGTTTTTTTATAGTATTGGCAATGCAAAAATTGACAATATTTGCCGTTCCTTCAATATTGATTTTCCGAATTAAATCTTCATCTTTTGGGTCAAATGAAATCATAGCGGCGCAATGATAAACAGAATCGATTCCCTCGAAAGCTTTTTCTAAAGCAGGAATGTCAATGATATCAGCTTGAATCCATTCGATAGTATCAAACAAATCCAATTTTCGGTAGAGACTAAACAGGTTTTTGGTCTTTTCGATGCTTTTTGCATCGCGATAAATAGCACGCACTTTTTCACCCCCGATACTTCCGGATTCAATTAAATGAAGTAATAAATGTGCACCTACTAAACCGGTTCCTCCAGTGACTAATATCATTTGGTAAAGATAATAGATTGTTCGATTTTATAGAGATAGATTTTCAAATTATGCAATTAAAACTATCTTTGTGCAAATTGATTAAAAAGATGAAGAATTTTATTGAAGAAGTGACTTGGAGAGGAATGCTCCACGATGTTATGCCCGGTACAGAAGAACATTTGATGGAACAAATGCGTGTGGCGTATGTGGGAATTGACCCAACTGCCGATTCATTGCATATTGGACATTTAGTAGGGGTGATGTTATTGAAACATTTTCAATTGTCTGGACACAAACCATTAGCATTAGTGGGTGGTGCAACAGGAATGATAGGCGATCCGTCAGGAAAATCTAATGAAAGAAATTTACTTGACGAAGCGACTTTGCGTCACAATCAAGAAGCTATAAAAGGGCAATTGGCTCGTTTTTTAGATTTCACTTCGGATGCGGCTAATGCGGCAGAACTAGTGAATAATTACGACTGGATGAAGAATTTTTCATTTCTTGATTTCATTCGGGATATTGGAAAGCACATTACAGTAAATTATATGATGTCGAAAGATTCAGTTAAGAAACGTTTGTCTTCTGAAGCTGCCGAAGGAATGTCATTTACGGAGTTTACGTACCAATTGGTTCAAGGATATGACTTTTTACATTTGTACAAAAATAAAAATTGTACACTACAAATGGGAGGAAGCGACCAGTGGGGAAATATTACCACCGGAACGGAATTAGTGCGTAGAATAGCACAGGGAAAAGCTTATGCGTTGACTTGTCCGTTGATTACAAAAGCGGATGGAACAAAATTTGGAAAATCAGAAGGTGGAAATATTTGGTTGGATTCGGCTCGAACTTCTCCTTATAAATTTTACCAATATTGGTTGAATACCTCAGATATTGATGCCGAGAAATACATTAAAATTTTCACGTTCTTATCGAAAGAGGAAATCGAGGTACTAACCGAAAAACATAGAGAAGCACCACATTTACGATTGTTGCAAAAACGTTTAGCAGAAGAAACTACAGTAATGGTGCATTCTGCGGAAGATTTAGAAAATGCCATAAAAGCTTCAAATATCTTGTTTGGGAATTCTACTTCAGATGATTTGAAACAATTGGATGAAGCGACTTTCTTAGATGTTTTTGAAGGTGTTCCTCAAGCAGAAATTACCAGAAACGAAATAGAAACTGGAATTGATATTGTTGCTGTTTTGAATGAAAAAACAGGTTTTATGAAATCTAATGGAGAAGCAAGACGTGCTTTGACTGCAAATTCTATTTCAGTAAATAAGGAAAAAGTTACCGAAGAGTTTGTGCTTTCTGCCAAAGATTTAATCAACAATCAATTTGTATTGTTGCAAAGTGGAAAGAAAAATTATTTTGTATTGAGGATTGTTTAATCAAAACATTGATTATCGGATTAAACAAATTAACAATTGAACTTTATAAAATCATCAAATTATAACCTAGACTATCAAAATGTCCCAGTATCTCGAAAGAGTTGTTGGGATTTTTTTTGACTAAAAAAGCTGCGATTTTATTTAGATAAATTGTATTTTTGACATTTTATCTAAAATAGTAGGGTTGAAATTCATTATTGACAGAATAAGACGGACATAGGATTCAAATGTGTATATTTGTTAATTAGAACAAACTTCTCAGAAAGTATATTCTTCTAAATAATACATTTCAATAATTTATTTCTAGGGATTTCTTAAATTAAATTTGACATTGAAAACTAAACTACAACACTCTTTTTTTACCTTATTTTCCCTTTTAGTATCTGCTGTTTTTACTCCTTGTTTTGGTCAGTCGCAAGTTCTATTTAATAAAATAAATCAAACGAATGGACTGTCTAATGACAGAGTCAGAAGTATTGTAAAGGAAAAAAATGGCTTTGTTTGGATAGGTACTGAAAATGGCTTGAATCGGTATGACGGTAATAAAATAAAAACATACAATAAACAAAATAGTGTTTTAAGTGCCAATGATATCTCCGATTTGCTGATAGATCATAAAGGGAAAATTTGGATTGCCACATTGGGAGGCGGTTTGAATTTATACAATCCTTCGAATGATAAATTTGTTACCTATAAAAACAGTTCCAGCGATAATAACGCTATTCCTTCCAATGAATTGAATACCCTTTTTGAAGATTCAAAAGGAACAATCTGGATAGGAACAAAAAATGGACTTTCCTTTTTTAATACAACAGAACAAACATTTAAAACGTATAAGTTTCAGGCCAACAATAAAAAATCAATAAGTCATAATGACGTTAGAAGCATTTATGAAGATGGTAATAAAAATCTTTGGATAGGGACTTTTGGAGGCGGTTTAAATAAATTTGAGCCTAAAACGGGTGAGTTTATACGTATCAATTCTTCAAGCAATACCTCACCGGATTACATTCATTCTATAAGTAGTTTGAATAAGAATGAAATTCTAATAGGTACGAGCGGAAAAGGATTGCTGACATTAAATGTAAATAGTTTAAGCTTTCAAAAAAAAACATACGGAATAGATAAACCAATTACTATCGTACGGTGCATAAAAAGGGATCGAAATGGGGCGTTATGGATTGGAACAGATGGTAACGGGGTTTTTAAAATAACAAATATCAATAGTGTTAAGCCAATTGTCGCTAACTATACCAATGACTCCCAATTAGACTCCTCAATTTCCAGTAATGCCATATACGATCTCATGGAAGATGATAGTGCCAACATTTGGTTAGGGACAGCCTGGAATGGTGTTGATGTGTTAAGTTTTAATACAGACTATGTTTTTTTGCCCAGCACAGCTAAGGGCGAAGCTCCTATCTCCGTATTGTCTGTCTATAAAAATAAGGATGCTTTCTTTATGGGATTAGACGGAAAAGGACTGACCGTTTTACAAGAAGGGACAAAAGCAGTAAAGCAGTATAATAGCGAGCGAAAGAATTCGATAGGAGATAATTATATTCAGTATATAAAGGAAGCCCGTGATGGGAATCTTTGGATTGGAACCTTTGTAAATGGTCTGGTTTATTTTAATTATAAAACGGGTGCTTCAACACAATTCAAACAAGATATAGCTAACCCAAAATCCTTAAGTTATAATGATGTCCGTTACATTGTTGAAGATGAAAAAAATAATATTTGGGTTGCTACTTGGGGAGGTGGACTGAATTATTTTGATGTAATCACCAAAGAATTTAAAAGTTATAAAAAGAATCCGGGAGATCCATTTTCTATAAGTAGTGACAATGTAATAGCGCTCCAAAAAGACGGTGATTTGATGTGGTTGGCTACTTTTGGTGGTGGGGTCGATCTTTTGGATACCAAAACCAAGCGTTTTAAAGTTTATAAAAGTATAGGGGACAATCAAAACTCCATTAGCAGTGATTATGTTTATAGTATTT
Organism: Flavobacterium esculini; assembly: GCF_048284325.1. Taxonomy (NCBI): domain Bacteria; kingdom Pseudomonadati; phylum Bacteroidota; class Flavobacteriia; order Flavobacteriales; family Flavobacteriaceae; genus Flavobacterium; species Flavobacterium esculini. Next base: position 190,517 of record NZ_JBLVPI010000006.1, read on the forward strand.
TAAAAGATACCAAAGGGAATTTATGGATTGGAACCGCTGGGGAAGGAATTAATCTTTTGGATAAAAAGACCAAAAAAATTAATCGTTTCGAAAAATTTAAAAATGTCCGTTATCAGACTGTAACGGCCATTATTGAAGACAACAGGGGATTAATCTGGTTTAGTACCAAACAAGGGATTTTTAATTATGATTATAAAACAAAAAACTTTAACAGCTTTTCAAATCTTAAAGGGGATTATCATATCAATTCCTGTTTTAAAGATGAAAAAGGGATGTTGTATTTTGGTTGTTCCAAAGGGGTCGTTCAATTTAATCCCGAAACAATCAAAGCCCGAAACATAACCCCTAAAGTAAAATTTACAAGTTTTAAACTTTTCAACAAAGAAGTTGCAATGGGGGAAGATGAAATATTAAAAAACGATATTGCTTTTTCTAAAAATGTAACTTTAGAATATGACCAGGATGTTATTACTTTTGAGTTTGCGGCAATGCTGTTCCCATCCTCTGCCAATTGTGAGTACCAGATAAAAATGGACAATTTTGATAAAAATTGGCGATCGATAGGTAAAGACGGTACGGCAACGTATACCAATCTTTCACCGGGTGAATATGTTTTTAAAGTGCGAAGCAGAGAATTAGGAGATAATTGGGCAGATGAATATAGTGCTGTAGGGATTACAATATTAAAACCTTTTTGGTTAGAATGGTGGGCTTTTTTGATTTATGCTTTTTTGATTATCCTAATCTTATATGTTTTTATAAAATATATTATTTCATGGGAAAAAATGAAAGCGGATTTAAGATTCGAGAAATTCACACATGAAAAAGATATCGAACTTTATAATTTGAAACAAGATTTTTTCACGAATATCTCTCATGAAATAAGAACTCCGGTAACGCTTATTTTGAGTTCTATAAATAAATTATTAAAAACCAATGACCTTTCTCAGGCTCATCAACAAAATCCTTTTGGTACTATTAAAAAAAATGGAGAATATTTACTGAACCTAGTCAATGAACTTCTGGATTTTAGAAAGTTGGAGCATCAACAAATCAGTCTGAAGGTGGTGCAAGAGGATTGGGTCAAATTTAGCAAGGAGGTTTACCTGTCGTTTAAAGAATTTGCCCTTCAAAAGGACATCAAATTTGAGTTTGAATCCTCAAGCGAGATAATCGAATTGTGGTTTGATAAAAACCAGATGGAAAAAGTACTCTATAACTTATTCTCTAATGCATTAAAATTTACAAACACAGGAGGCTCCATAAAGCTGTCTATCACAGAAACGGATAAAAAAGTACAACTAGAATTGGTAGATGAAGGAATCGGAATTTCAAAGAAACATCTTTCGAAAATTTTTAATCGTTTCTATCAGGCCAATGCTTCCAACACTATCAATGGAGCCGGTTTTGGGTTGGGCTTAACGATTTCAAATGAAATTATAAAGCTGCATCATGGAGAAATAGCCGTTAAAAGTAAAAAAGGTTCCGGCAGTACCTTTATAATCACATTGAAAAAAGGGAATTCTTATTTTAATGAGGATGAAATCGGGGGGAATGACACCAATGATGAACTTATCGAGAATTATTTTACCGTCAAAAAAACTATAACACAAATAACAGAACAGGCCCTTGATGCAGTTGGCGTTTCTGTAACCAAAGAACAAACCTTACTTATTGTAGAAGATAATCCAGATATATGTAATTATATTGTCGAACTTTTTTCGGATGAGTTTACTGTTTTACAAGCCTCCAATGGTAAAGAAGGATTGGAAATTGCCTTAGAGAAAATGCCCGATCTTATTGTGAGTGATGTCATGATGCCTGTCATGGATGGAATTGAATTGACCCATAATTTGAAATCAAATGTTAGCACCAGTCATATTCCGGTTGTACTTTTAACCGCCAGAGCTTCTTTCATACATAAAATGGCAGGTTTTGAAACAGGTGCGGATGATTATATTACAAAACCCTTTAATGAGTCGCTCCTTCGGGCCAGAATTAAAAATATTTTAAAAAATAGGGCACGATTACATGAAATATTCCGTTCAGAGGATTTTATTTCTATTGGGGACTTAACCAAAAACAAATCGGATCTTGAATTTCTTCAAAATTTAGGTAAGTTAATTGAGGAAAATATAGATTGTAATGATTTTTCTGTAAACGTAGTGGTTAAACATTTGGGCATGAGCCATTCCGTAATTTATAAAAAACTTAAAGTATTAACAGGTATGTCACTTGTAGAATATATTCGAGAATATAAATTAAAGAAGGCAAAACAATTGCTCTTAAAAAAAGGAAATACAGTAGCTGAGGTTTCCTATTTGGTAGGATATTCGGATCGTAAATATTTTAGCAAGCTCTTCAAAGAACGCTTTGGCAAAAATCCTTCCTCTTATTTAAACGATTAATAAATTATAGCGGTCTAGGATTATTTAGATTATAATATAATTTACTTTTTAATTCCAATAGAAATTCGGTGTCAATTGGAACCTAAAATTCACCAACTATTTTTTGCATATTATCAGGTTACTATAATTCCAGATTATAGTGTCAATTTTCATTTCATAAAGAAAATTGACACTAATTCTTTCCTAGTTTAATACTTCAAACTTACTTGGTAAAGACTAAAATGGAAGTTTTTGTAAAGTTGCATTTCTAATTTGTTTTAGTTTTAAGACAGGTCTATTTTTTCGAAGAAAAAAAACAAAAATAATTTTAAAAACAGCTTTTTTTTATTGGATCCTTAATTTTACTGGCTTTTGATGCCAATAAAATGATTTTGTCTCCCTATAAAGATGAATTAATTCCCCTTCGATTTTTAACCCTAAAACTAAATTGCAACGTTTTAGAACCACTTGTAATTAATCCAAAACTGAATCAAACATGAAATGAAAATTTTTTAAAAAATTTAAAAAAACAACAAATTAACTAAGAACAACCAAATAAATTAATTATGAAAAAAACAGAAACAAATGGGTTTTTATTATTAAACTTCTCTAAACAGAATTTTAGAATAAAAATTTTAACATTCGTGCTATTAACTTCTGTGTTCAGTATGCATGCTAAAATAGTTGAAAAGGATGGTAAAGGAGTACATCTAAAAAATGCTCCGTTACAAGAAAAATGGAAGGTGTCAGGAACTATTTTAGACAGTAAAGGAATGTCATTGCCTGGAGCCAATATAGTTGAAAAAGGCAAAAAGAATGGAAGTCAATCTGATTTTGACGGTAATTTTTCTATAACTGTAGAGGATCAAAATGCGATTTTAATAGTTTCTTATTTAGGATACATTAATAAAGAAATCGCGGTTAATGGGCAAAAATTCCTTTCGATAGTATTAAAAGAAGATGCTTCAAGTCTTAATGAAGTCGTGGTAGTAGGATATGGTACTCAAAAAAAGAGCGATATCACAGGATCAGTAGCTTCAGTGCAAGCAAAAGATTTACAGGCATTGCCTATCTCTAGAGTAGATCAAGCTTTGCAAGGTCGTATTTCAGGAGTAACGGTTCAAAACAATGATGCATCACCAAATTCATCAACATCTATTCGAATTAGAGGTGCAAATTCAATCAATGGAGGAAATAATCCTCTTGTAATCATTGATGGTTTTCAGGGCGGAGATCTTTCTTCCGTGCATCCCAATGACATTAAATCTGTTGAAGTTTTAAAAGATGCTTCAGCAACGGCAATTTACGGTTCAAGAGGAGCTAATGGAGTAATTCTTATTACAACTAACACCGGTAAAAAAGAAAAAGCAACCGTTAGTTATAGTACTTATATGAGTTCACATCAGGTTAGAAATAAAATTGACCTAATGAATCCATTAGATTATGCGAACACTGTAAACGCTAACCGAGCAGAATTTAGTTTATTCCCTGTATTTTCTAGTTCAGATATTTCAGGTTTTGCTTCGGGGAAAGGAACGGACTGGCAAGATCAAATATTTAGAAATGCCATTTCAAAAAATCACAACATTTCTGTTAGTGGAGGTAGTGATGCTTTAACCTATTTTGTTTCAGGAGATCTCTTGGATAATCAAGGGATCATAAAAGGGTCGTCTTATCAACGGTATTCTTTAAGAAGTAACTTAAATGCAGATATTACCAAAAAATTAAAATTAAAAACGAATCTGTTTTTGGCAAAAGAAACAGATCATCCAACGGCCTTAAACTCTTTTAATCCGGGAAATGGAGGAAGTCCTGTGTTCTCTTCACTAATTTTTTCACCTACCAAATCGGTGTATGATGACAACGGAAAGTATACTCAGCCAGGTGGTGGAGCAGGCCCTCCAACAAATTTCAATCCATTGGCCCTTGCAGTAGAACCAATAAGAGACAATTTTGTTAATACAACAAGTGTCAATATTGGTCTTGATTATGAAATTATTGATGGTTTGAAATTTAGCGTTAGTGGAGGATATAGATTGTTAGATAGAGAAAACAATGAGTATTTGAATTCTAAACCAACCAATGGCGGAGATATTGAAAGTGCAGGGATTTTAAACAATAGATTTTTAACCCTACAAAATACCAATTTGGTAAATTACACCAAACAATTTAACGATCATAATTTGAATTTGACAGCAGCATTCGAACAGCAATCAGAGGAATTTAATGAAAATTGGTCCGGTTCTAGAAGTTTTTTAACAGATGGGGTGTCATATAATAATTTAGGGCTAGGTTCTAATCCTCAAGTGCCTTATTCAACAAGAAATGAAAGAACTTTAAAATCCTATTTAAGTAGAATTAATTACGGGTACAAAAGTAAATATTTAGTGACATTAACTGCAAGAGCCGATGGTTCGTCAGTTTTTGGAGCAGATAAAAAATGGGGTTATTTTCCTTCTGCCGCTTTAGCTTGGAATGTAACCAATGAAGATTTTTTAAAGGATAATAAAGTGATCACCAACTTGAAGTTAAGAGCAACTTATGGAATTACGGGTAATCAAGCGATTTCTCCTTATCAATCATTCGCCAGTTTAAATACAGGCGCTTCTTATCCAATTAATGGAGTGAATTTATCTACTGGAGTTTCTTTAGGAGGCTTAGCTAATCCAAATTTGAAATGGGAGGAAACCACACAATCTAATGTTGGGGTTGATTTGAAACTTTTTAATGGAAGAGTTGATGTTGTTGCTGATTATTACAAGAAAAGCACAAAGGATTTGTTGCTAAATGTACCCTTGCCTCAAGCAGGTGGAGGTAATGGAAATGTACTAAGAAATGTAGGTGAAGTAGAAAACAAAGGAATAGAATTGTATCTGAGCATTAAACCAGTTGTTACTGATAATTTCACATGGGAATCAGCATTTACTTTTGCAAAAAACAAAAATAAAGTAGTGGCTCTAAATGAAGGTCTTACAGAAATCCCTCTTGGAGGCGCAGGACTGCCTGGATTTGACAATACCATTTTTCTGGAAGTAGGACAGCCAATAGGTTTGTTTAGAGGAATTAAATATGCGGGAGTTTGGAAAACAGCTGAAGCTACACAAGCTGCTTTATATGGAGCTTTTCCCGGTGCGCCAAAATTTGTAGATCAAAACAGCGACAATATTATTGACGATAGTGATATTGTAAACATAGGAAATGCACAACCTGATTTTACCTACGGATGGAATAACTCTTTTACGTATAAAAACTTTGATTTGAATGTTTTTATGCAAGGGGTGGAAGGAAATGATATTTACAATCTTTCCAGAGTTAGAACTGATATTACTACATCCGATTCTGATGCCACCAGCACAGCAATATTAAATCGCTGGAGTACACAAAATGAAAATACCGATGTGCCTTCTTTTACAGGAAGTAAACAATTCCCAAGACAACAAACAAGCAGATGGATTGAAGACGGTTCTTATTTACGTATCAAAAACATTTCACTTGGGTATTATTTACCTAAACAGTTAATCAATAAATTAAAAATAAGTTCTTTTAAGATTTACGCTACGGGAACTAATTTGTTTACTATTACTAACTATTCAGGATTTGATCCTGAAGCTAGTACTAGTGTGGACACTAGAGGAGGAATAGATTTAGCCACGTACCCAACTCAAAAAATATTGACATTGGGCTTGAACGTAAAATTATAACAATAAAAAATTAGTCACATGAAAAAGATAATAAAAATAACGATACTGTCTATAGCTTCATTTAGCATGTTTACGGCTTGTGTCGACCTTGAAGAAAAGCCATCCAGTTTACTTTCCCCTGAAACTTTTTTTAGTAGTGAAAAAGATTTTGAGTCAGCAGTTATTGGGGTGTACCAACCGCTTTTCGGGGCTTATTCAGGATTCGATTTTGGAGATCCCCTTTGTGGAGGAGCCGGAGCAGAGGATATTGGGGCAAGTGCTCCCAGATGGCAGCAATATGATAATTTTACCGAAACTACGTCCAATGATGTGAACAACAAATTGTGGGCTATGTTTTATAAGTCCATAACAAATGCCAACAGTATTATTGGTAATGCAAGAAAAGCTTCTGGAATAGCACAGGCAAAAATAAATGAATTTGAAGGTCAAGCCCGATTCTTGAGAGCTTTCAATTATTTTCATCTTACCCAATATTTTGGAGAAGTGCCGCTGATTACTTTCGAAAATCAAGGAAAAGCAGATAAAGTAGGACAATCTCCTGTAGCAGCTATTTATGCGCTTATTATTGAAGATCTTAAATTTGCCGAAGAAAGTCTGCCTGTTTCATTCCCGGATAAAGGTAGAGCGACCAAAGGAGCTGCAAAAACCCTTTTGGCAGAAGTATATTTAACTATGGCCTGTTGGCCAATTGAGGATCAAAGCATGTATGCGTTGGCCAAAGCTAAAGCAAAGGAAGTTATGGATATGGGAGTGTATAGTTTAGAACCTGATTTTGCGGATTTATGGAAGGTGTCTAAAAAATTCACTAATAAAGAATCTATTTTTGCATTCTACGGGATATCAAGTGGTGGATGGATGCCAGCCAGTCACTTGCATATCGCCACGAGACCATCTGTTGAATGGGGATGGGGCGACTTTCACTCGGAAGCCAGATTTTATAACGCTTTCCCAAATGGGTATAGAAAAAATATCTCGTTTCATACGCAATTTACGGATGGTTCTACTTGGTTAGATAATAATCCAAAACAGCCATTCATCGGGAAGTATAGAGATGGCGGAGATGGAGTTGGAAACGATGGAGAAGCTGCAGTCATGATGTACCGTTATGCCGAAGTTTTACTGACCTATGCCGAAGCGGCTAATATGTCTGAAAACGGACCTTCAGCAGATGCACTAAAAGCGATCAATATGGTTAGAAGAAGAGCCAATCATTTGGATCCCAATGTGCCGAATGTAGGTGTTGATTTACCTTCAGGAATGAGTAAAACCAATTTTGATAAAGCTGTCATTGCTGAAAGAGCATGGGAATTGGCTTTTGAAAATAAGAGATGGTTTGATTTAGTCAGAAAGAAAATGGTAGTGGAAGTGAATGTCGCTTTATATCCAAATGTTTCTGAAAAAAACAAATGGCTTCCAAAACCGGCTTTACAAGTTCAGCTAACGGAAGGGCTTAAGCAAAATGAGGGGTATTAATTCTTTAATTTAAATTTCATTTTTTTGGTTAATAGTGGGATTCCTGCAAAGTAAGCTTTGCAGGTTTTTAATATAACCGACATGATTTCTCGGATTTTAATATTTCAAAAAGTAGTATGCCTTTTTTAAATTAGGTTTTTTATGATTTTAATAATAAAAATAGTAGCTGTAATGTAGGCTTTTAATAAATAGATATGAAAAAAATACTTGTACGATTAAGATTGACTTTCATAGCATTAATGACATTGGCAACTTCTTCATGTAGTAATGCGCAAAATTCAGAAATAACTCCTATGGCGCCAACAGTCCCAACAATACCAACGAATCCGGCAACTTTTGCCTTTTCAAAAGGAGCCGATGTAGGATGGCTACCCCAAATGGAAGCTACAGGGTATAAATTTTATGATACAGACGGTACAAAGAAAGACTGTTTGCAATTGCTAAAAGACAGAGGAATCAACACGATTCGTCTTCGGGTTTGGGTAAATCCTTCCAATGACAAAGCAAGTGGACATTGTAGTCCTGCAGAAACAGTGGTTATGGCTGTTCGTGCTCAAAAATTAGGAATGCGCATCATGATCGATTTTCATTATAGTGACACTTGGGCCGACCCTGGAAAACAAACAAAACCCGCGGCTTGGGCAAACCATTCTTTTACGGAATTATTAAATGATGTTTATAATCATACGTATGAAGTTTTGAATTCTCTAAAAGCGGCTGGAGTAACTCCTGAATGGGTACAAGTGGGGAATGAAATTCCTGACGGCATGTTATGGCCAGAAGGGAAATCGGCTAATTTCGTTCAACTCGCACAACTTTTGAATAAAGGCTATGATGCCACAAAAGCAATCAATCCAGCTATTAAAGTTATTGTTCATCTTGATCAAGGAAATGATAATAGAAGATTCAGATGGTTTTTTGATAATGCTAAGGCAAATAATGTGAAATACGATGTAATAGGCCTTTCTTATTATCCGTATTGGTTAAAAAGTGATTATAAAGCTACTATTGCTGATTTAGCCAATAATCTCAATGATATGGTTTCCAGATACAATAAAGAAGTTATGGTTGTTGAGGTTGGAGGGGATTATACCTTAGCCCAAAATACCAAGGATATGTTAGTTGCCGTAATTAATGCGGTAAAAAATATACCCAATAATAAAGGGCTTGGCGTAATTTATTGGGAACCAGAAGGAGAGAAAAGTTGGAGTGGCTATCAATTAAATGCATGGCAATCTGATGGGAAACCATCACCGGCCTTAGATGCTTTTAAATAAATATAATTATTGAAACTTATGAAAATAATCACTAATAAAATTATTTTTTCACTGATAATTCTTTTGATTTTTTCTGTTGAAAAAACCAATGCTCAATCGAGAACAAAAGTCAATTTTGGTTCGGATTGGGAGTTTAGAAGAGAAGAAAATAACAATTCTAATTGGGAGAAAGTTACGATTCCGCACACTGCAAAAATAGAACCTTTGGTAGTTAATAACCAGTTTCAGGGTACGTCTTGGTATCAAAAAAAGTTTAAAGTTGGAGATTTCAAGAACAAGAAAGTTTTTCTCTATTTTGAAGGGGTAATGCAAGAAGCGGATGTTTGGATCAACGACCAAAAAGTAACCAATCATAAAGGAGGATATTTGCCTTTTACAGTCGATGCAACTCCTTTTTTGAATACAAATAAAGAGAACCTCATCAAAGTAAAAGTGAACAATGAGGATAATCCTGAGTTTTTGCCTGGAAAGCCATTGAAGGATTTGGATTTTAATTATTACGGCGGAATCTATAGAAATGTATATTTGGTTAAAACCAATAAATTATACATTACCAATGCCGTTCATGCCAATAAAAAATCAAGCGGTGGTATTTATGTGAATTTTGAAAAAATCAATAAAGACCAAGCTGACGGATGCATTCAAGTGCATTTGAAAAATGAATTTTCGGGTAATAAAAAGGCTTTATTAAAATTTATTCTTACAGATAATGAAGGAGAGAAATTTGAATTTCTATCGAAAGCTTTTTCTGTTAAAGCCAATTCGGATAATGTGATTACCCAAAACATTACCGTAAGCAACCCAAAATTGTGGTCGATTTCAAAACCGAATTTATACCATTTGGAAGTTCAGTTATTTTCAAATAATAAAATCATTGACAGTTATTCGGAAAAGGTGGGTATTCGAAAATCAGAACTGAAAGAGGATGGTTATTATCTGAATGATGAAAAATTATACATCACAGGAACAAATGAACATCAGGAATATCCGTATGTAGGCTATGCGATTTCGGATGAAGCTCAGTATCGCGACGCGGTGAAAATTAAAAATACAGGTTTTGACTTCGTAAGATTATCTCATTATCCGCATGCTGAAGCTTTTTTGAATGCTTGTGATGAATTAGGGATCTTGGTGATGAACAGTTTAACGGGCTGGCAGTTTTTTGGAAATGAAACCTTCCAAAAAAATGCAATCAAAGATATTCGGGATATGGCCAGAAGAGATCGGAATCATCCGAGTATTATTTTTTGGGAAGCCTCTCTGAATGAAACGCAAATGAGTGAAAATTTCATGAAAGAAGCATCCAAGGCCTTAAAAGAAGAATTGCCTTCCCCTCATAATTATAGTGCTAGTTGGATTGACAACGCTAATTACGATTTGTTTATTCCTGCACGTCAACACGCAAAAGCACCTGATTACTGGACAAAATACAGCAAAGGAAACAGAAAAATATTTATAGCTGAATATGGTGATTGGGAATATTATGCGCAGAATGCCGGATTCAATCAAAAGGAATTTTCAAATTTGAAAGAAGATGAAAGAACTTCGCGTCAGTTACGTAGCAATGGAGAAAAACGACTGTTACAGCAAGCCTATAATTTTCAGGAAGCAGCAAATTCGAATAGAAAAGGAGTACAGACAATTGGAGAAGCAAACTGGGTGATGTTTGATTACAATCGCGGATACAGTAATGATCTGGAGAGCTCCGGAATAAGCGATATTTTCAGAATTCCAAAATTTGCTTATTCTTTTTACCAAAGCCAGCGTAATGCCGATGTGGTTTTAGATTCAAAATTGGTTTCAGGACCGATGGTGCAAATTGCTAATTATTGGACAGGAAATTCTCCTTTGGATGTGACTGTGTATAGTAATTGTGATGAGGTGGCCTTGTATTTAAACGATGCTTTGGTGTCTAAGGAAAAGCCATTTGTAAACGGTAATAGTGATGCTTTACAACATCCTCCCTTTATTTTTAAACTGGATAAATTTGTTCCCGGAACCTTGCGTGCCGAAGGATTTATCAAAGGAGAAAAAGTGGTTTCAAATGTTGTGAAAACTCCTGAAAGCGCTATGAAAATCGAATTGAGTTATGATGTTTCGTCAAAAGCAATCAATGCGAATTCGCCTGATGTGGTTTTTGTATATGCTAAAATCACCGATGCGAATGGAACTGTTATCCCAACAGCAACAAACGAAGTTACTTTTGCTTTAAGCGGAGAAAATGCAGCACTAATTGGAGAAAATCCGGTAAAGGCCGAAGCAGGAATTGCGACGATTATCCTTAAAACTAAGAATTTAAACAGTCCGATAATGATAAAGGTTTCGGGAGCAAATTTAGAATCAGCTACTCTAAAAATTAATTAAGGCAGGAAATAGTATGAGTTATTGTGATAAACTTTAAAGAACCATCAAGTTACAACCACGAATATCAGAATTATCAAAACGTCCCAATACCTCGAAAGAGTTGTTGGGATTTTTTTTGCCTAAATCCTGCGTGGCGATAAAAGAACAGGAATTGATATTAGCCAAATCGATTACGTTAATTCCACCCGTTTTTCCGTTTTGAATGTAGGTCAAAGCATCTTCGGTATCGCGAATGAGGATTTGCATCCACGAAGGGCATTCAAATACGCCATTTCCTAAAGAATAGGCTTGTGAAAGCAATTCGGTCATCCCATATTCAGAATGAATCGCTGGAACGCCAAATCCTTTACACAATTGTTCGTGTAATTCCTCCCGAATCATTTCTTTTCGTTTGCCTTTCATACCACCTGTTTCCATGATTATGGTGTTTTGCAGTTGGAATTGGTATTTCTCAATTAAGTCTAACAAAGCATAAGTGACGCCAATTAAAATGACATTTTGTCCTGCCTGATCTAAAGCAATTAATTTCGCTATAAGTTCGTCATGATTGTGCAGATAAAAACCGCTTTCCGGATGATTGGAAAGTGCAATCAAATCTTCAACCATGTAGATCAAAGAAGAGCCTTCTCTTTCAAGATAGGAAGGGAGCAACGCCAAGACGACATAATCTTCGATGTTTCCATAAAACTGAGAAAATCCTTTTCGGTAACTTTCCTCATATATAGAAGCGTCAGTGACTAAATGCTTGCTGGTACTCATTCCGGTTGTTCCACTACTGGTAAATGTTTCTTCGATGGCATCTGTATTGGAAACTACATTATGGCTCTTGAAAAACTGAATAGGTAAAAAAGGAATTTGATGTAATGATTTCACCTTTTGTACATCGACTTTTAGAAAATTACAAAATTCCTGATATACCAAGTTGTTTTCGTATTGAAAGCGAAATACTTTTAAGGCTATTTTTTCAAATTGCTTTTGGCTTGAAATGGCAAATATATCGGTAGTTGTAATCAAGAATTTTTTTTACAAAAGTAAGTAAAAAATTGGTAGGCACTTAAGAGCTCAAAGTCTTTGCAAGCGCTTTACTTCATTTGATGAAGACCAGCAGCATTTTATTATAAAAAAAAAGCCCCAACAGAATTGGAGCTTTTGAATTTGTCAGTGATAATTATTATCGCACAATTAATTTTCTTGTAGCAGATGCATCATTTTCATTTATTTTGATGATATAAACACCTGGAGTAAGATTGGAGACATTTAGTTCTCTTGAACTAATCATTGTTTGGAGTACTTTTTTTCCTAAAACATCAAAGATAATTATTTCTTTATCTAAGTCGTTTTTTGAAGAAATGTAAACCTTACCATTGCTTACGGGATTTGGGTACAAACTCAATCCCTCTATCGAAGCAGTTTCTTGTGTTCTTGGCTGTTGCTTATTCTCTTGAGCGGAGAGGCTCATCGAAAAGAAAAAAACCAATAAGATAGTAATATAAAAGTAGTTTTTTGCCATGGTAAATATTTGTTATGTAAATATATAAAAAATATTTCAAATATTGTACCACAAAAAAAAACATCCTGAAATTCAGGATGTTTGATATAAAATATTTTAGTTCTAAACTTATTTGATTAGGCTTGCTCCGTTTACTGTTGACCAGTTTCCAGTTGTTAAACTTGCACCTGTTGCCGTCGTTGTTACACCCCAATTTGCTGCAGGAGAAAAGCTAGCTGCAGTAACTGTAAATGTTGAAGCTCCAGATATAAATATGTTATCAGAGTTATTGATAGTTACGTTTGTCAATTTTATTTTACCACCAACTACTTGATTGTTGTATGTAGTTATATCTCTAATTTGCAATACACCACCATTTTTAGCTGTAGGAGTTGTTTGATTTTTGTATCCATCAATTAGAATATTACTGTAATCACCATTACCTTCAGCTTTGAATTGTATAGCATCTAATTGGATTTCAGTTTGTGCCTCTGTTACAGTACCTGTAGCTCTTTTTAGAGTGATATTAGTTACTTTTGGAAAAAATGCGTTGTTCACACCTTTTGCTTCAATTTCCATACCGTAGTTTGCAGCACCTTCTTGGTAGGCATACCAGTTAGTACTTTCTTGACCTCTCCATCCATCTTGCCAGTCAAAAGCATCATCAGAGTTTCCGTAAGAGATTGCGTTCTTTAAACTTACAGTTCCACCGTAAAACTCAAATCCATCATCATTACCTTTGTAAGAAACTAGATTTTCTAATATAGTTCCTGATCCTACTGAATAAAAAGAGAATCCATTTTGTTCTTTATTATTTTGAGTAATTACTTGACCAGCATATTCTACTCTTACAAATTTTAATGTTCCACCGTTGTGAGCAGCATTAGAACCACCATAAGGTAAAACTAAACCATCTTCAGATGTAGCAGTTTGAGGCGCAGCAGCTGTTGCAGAGTTCACTATTGGAGCATCTCCGTACATAATAATTCCACCCCATGATCCAGCGGTTTTTGTTGTTGCTGTAAATACAATTGGCTCTGTAGCTGTACCTATTGCAATTAATTTTCCACCATTCAAAATTACGAATGCATCTTCTCCATTACTTGGATCAGCTGTTATTGTTGAACCTGCTTCAAATGTTATGATCACTCCCGAAGCAACCTTTGCGAAGCCTTTAAGGGTATAATTACCAAACGCATAGGTTTTAGATACTGTTAAATCACCTGTTATTTCTCCTGTTACTGGAGTTTTTACTGTTTCTCCTGTATCATCACTTGAACAAGAAGTAAAGATTAATGCAATAAAAGCTAGGCTTAATGCTAATTTTTTCATAATAATTTTTTTTAATTTTCTAATGTTAATTTCGTTGTGTAAAATTACTCCATATGTCTTGGAACAACCTGAGTAAATTGTTATCAAATCGTAATGAAATGGCTATTTAATTATTATCGTAATGTTAAGAATTACATGTTAAAATGTATAAGATACATTCATAGAAAAACCTGTCCCTCTTTTAAAATCTTTTACAGTTAAGTCTTGTTCAATAATTGGAATTTTATTATCCTCTCCTAATTTGATACTGTATTTTGGATTTAGAATGTTATCTATAGAAAATTTAACATCCCAGTTCTTTCCTATTTTATTGGTCCACACTAAATCTAGCTTACTAAAAGGTTGTTCATAATAGTGATCTAATCCATTAGTTCCTACTGCAAATATTCTTTTTCCGTAAACATTGTATACTAGAGACATAGTGTTGGTCCAATTCTCTGAAAATTCAAAGTCATATTTTAAATCAGCGTTAATTAACCATGGTGAAGCACCTTGCAATTGTCTGTCAGGATTAGTTTCAGCTGAATTTCTTTTGCTTATAGTAACTTTGGAATACATCAAAGAAGTATTAAAGCCCATTGATAAATTTTTTAATTTTTCAGAAATTCGATCAAGTTGGATTAAAAATTCAAATTCAGCTCCTAAAAGCACAGCTTTATCAGAGTTGTCATAGGTTATAATTTGTCCACCACTACCTGCTGACTGTGTAAATAATCTCTCGATTGGGTTTTGAATTAATTTTGAAAATGCAGAAAAAGCAATCATTTCCTTAGCCGTAGGGAATAATTCGTATTTCAAATCGAAATTATAATTATCACTATTGATAATGTTGGTATTTCCATTTTCAATAGTTCCATCTAAGTTTACGAACTCTAATGGATATGCCTCCATAATTACCGGTCTAGTAATCGTTTTTGCTGCAGCAAATCTTAAATTTGAAGTATCGTTAAATTTGTATTTCATGTTCAAAGAAGGTAGGATGTCAAGACCAGTAACAGTCTTTTTTTGAAATGGATCGTCAAAAGATCCAGGATTTCTAAATTTTGTTTCTCTACTACTTTGTTCGACTCTAACTCCTACATTTAATTCGTATGCTTCGCTTAATTTCAATGCCAAGTCTAAATAACCCGCATTTACAAATTCAAATAACTTAGCTTTATAAGTTGAGTTCGTTCCTTCACGGTATGTAAAACCACCATTTGACAAAGCTGTTGCTAAAGTGCCATCAGGAGTATTCGTATTAAATGTTGCAGCATTAGAATTTAATCTTTCAGAAACTAAAAATCTGAAACTTGATTCCATGCTATTTACATAAGAATTATATCCTACAGTAAGTCTGTGGTCGTCTTTTGATTCTGATTTACCAAACTTCCACTTGTACTCTAGCATGCCTGAAACGTGGAATTTTCCATCTACATCAAAAGTCTGTCTGTATAAACTATTTCCAGTGTAACTAATTGCGGTCGTGTTTTCATCTAACAAAACCCCTTTGTATGATTTTCTATCAGGTAATTGAAAACTCGTCTTAGTGAATGAAATACCTGCTTTAATGTTTTTTCTATTGTCTGTCGAAAGTTTATAATTCCCTAGTAATTGGGAGTTCAGAAAGTCTGTTTGTGTAAGTTGATTTAAACGTATAAATGCGTTATTATTTACTGGAGCGGCATTAGTGTAACCCAATTGGTCTTGGATCATGTTTTCGGTTGATTTTAAATAAAATGTATTAGAAGTTAAGTCTAATCGTTCTGTTTTATAATTTAAGGCAACTAAAGCAGATGAGTTTGTAATATATTTATATTGTTTATTGTACAAGTTGTTGTCGTATATTCCTTGACCAATATTGAAAAAACGATCTACTCCTTCTCTGTATTGAAATTTATTGTCAAAATTAAATGACATCAAATACTGTAAAGAATTATTATTTTTTCCAAAAATAAATTTTTCTGAATTTAAAATTCCAAAGCTTGTGTTAAGCGGTGATTTACTTTGTTCTACATCATATCCTGAACCAAATTGTTTCAACGACTCATCTGCTGTTAAAACTCGGTTGCTTGGAACGCTTCCCAATATACTTGGAAAATCTCTTTCGTTTCCTGAGAATCCAAAGAAATCTCCTGTTGAAGTAGCATCCTTGGAAGTTAAGAATTTGCGTAAATTGTTGTTAGTGGTATATCCGGCGCCAAAATTAATTTTGGTTAAATTCTTTGATCCTTTAGAAGTTGCTATGTTAAAAGTTCCTCCTGCGAAATCTCCATATAAATTGGTATTGAACGTTTTGTATGTTTCAATAACTCCAACGATGTCTGTTGGAAATAAGTCTAATGGGATTATTTTTTTAAATGGATTGTTAGATGGAACGGCCAAATCATTGATAAGTAAGTTGTTGTAGCGGTCTTCTAAGCCTCTAACAAACAGTCCTCTTCCGTCAACTTTAGTAATTCCTGTTATTTTTGTCAAACCTTCTTCAACATCGCTAACTCCTTTACGAGCCATTTCTTGAGCACCAATACTTTGTTTAATTACTACCGCTTGTTTTTGGTCTAGCAATAATGCGGTTTCTTTTTCTCTACTTACATTAGATTTGATAACTACATCTTTCAGTTTGTAGCTTCCTGAGCCAATCGCTTGATTTATGGTTGCAGTTTCATTTGCGACTATAGTTACAGGAGTTTCTATAGATTCGTAACCTACGAAACTGAATTGAATGGTGTAATTTCCGGGTGCTATTGCGATACTATATTTACCGTCAATATCAGTATTTGTTCCTATAGTGGTCCCTTTTATAAGTACGTTTGCAAAAGGCAATGATTGGTTGTTAGCATCTTTGTCAGTTAGTGTTCCGGTAACGGTACCTTTATTCTGTGAAAAAGAAAAAGTTGTAATTAATAATGCTATAAACAATATTCTAAATTTCATTTTTGTGTGTTTTATTTTTTATGCAAAGTAATGCTCGTTTTGTAAAGTAAAAGTTACTTGATTATTACTATTTAGTTTTGCAAACATTAATAAATTGTTAACATATTAAATTACGGTTAACGGGATTTTTAAACGGTTCTTTTATTGTTATATTTACAATCGGAATTGAAAATCACTGAGCATTTCAGGCGTAAATTCCATCAGATTAATATAATTTTTCTATTATGAAAAAAAGAAACACAAAGATTTTACTCGTTGATGATGAGCCGGATATTTTGGAAATTGTAGGGTATAATCTTACTCAGGAAGGTTATCAGATATTTACTGCAGCAAATGGAAAAGAGGCTATCATAAAAGCCAAGAAAGAATTGCCGGATCTGATTATCATGGATGTAATGATGCCGGAGATGGATGGGATGGAAGCGTGTGAGAATATTAGAAAAATACCGGAACTGAATAATGTAATTATTACTTTCCTTACAGCAAGAAGTGAAGATTATTCTCAGGTGGCTGGTTTTGATGCTGGTGCGGATGATTATATTACAAAACCCATCAAACCAAAACTATTAGTCAGTAAAGTAAAAGCATTGTTAAGACGCTTGAAAGAACAAGAGCAGAATAGCGAAACACTTAACGTAGGAGGGATCGAGATCAATCGGGAAGAATATAAGATTAGAAAAGATAATGTGGAGATTGCCTTGCCGCGAAAAGAATTTGAATTGTTTTATCTATTGGCTTCCAAGCCGGGAAAAGTATTCAAACGCGACGAAATTTTAGATAAAGTCTGGGGGAACGAAGTGGTAGTAGGAGGAAGAACCATAGATGTTCATATTAGAAAATTACGAGAAAAAATTGGGGAAGATTTATTCAAAACCATTAAAGGAGTAGGGTATAAATTTGAAGTGTAAACACATTTTTTTTATAAGAATACAAATTGCAAAATTCAAATCGCTTTAAAAGCGAGGTATGAAATAGATGAAAATAAATTTTAAGAAAACATATAAGTTTGCCATAAAGTCTGCTTTATTCATTAGTCTTTTTGCTACTGGGTTTGTCATGTTAATGGTGTTGTTATTCTTTGGTTCCAAAGTAACTAATTTGATGCTGTTTGGAGTTGTTTGTCTCTTAATTATTTATTTGTTTTCTTTTTTGGTTTTGCAATATCGCGTCGAACGGTTTATTTATAGACGCGTCAAAAAAATATATGATGATGTATCACTATTGGAATCCAGCACTTTTATAAATCAGCCTATTACTACTGATATGGAAACCTTGACGCGTGAAGTCAAGAAGTTTGCCACCGATAAAAAGCTGGAAATCGAAATGCTGCAGATTCGGGAAGAATACCGGAGAGAGTTTCTTGGAAATGTTTCGCATGAACTTAAAACACCTTTGTTTACCGTTCAAGGTTATATTTCTACTTTGCTGGATGGGGCAATGGATGATAAAAATATTAGAAAAAAATATTTAAAGCGTGCCGAGAAAGGAGTAGAAAGATTAATCTACATCGTTGAAGATTTAGATATGATTACCAAATTGGAATCTGGTGATTTGAATCTTGATTTTTCTGAATTTGATATTGTAGAGTTGATACAAAACGTTTTTGATTTATTGGAAATGAAAGCTGATAAAAAGAAAATCACATTGGCTTTTGAAAATTACCACATACAGCCTATTATAGTGCATGGAGATAAAGATAAGATTCAGCAAGTTGTTGAAAACCTAATTGTAAACTCTATTAAGTATGGCAGAGAAAGTGGTTTTACCGAAGTTACCATTGTTAATTTGACAAAGAAAAAGGTATTGGTTCGAATAACTGATAATGGCGAAGGAATTGAAAAACAAAATATACCGAGGCTTTTTGAACGTTTTTATAGGGTAGACAAAAGCGGTTCGCGTTCAGAAGGAGGATCAGGTTTAGGATTAGCAATTGTAAAACACATCATAGAGGCACACAAAGAAAAAATATATGTGGAAAGTGAGTTCGGAATTGGGTCTGAATTTTCCTTTACAATTGAAAAGGCAAGATTAAAAAAGCTTGAATTAGATCCTGAAGAAATAAATAGTAAAAGTCTTAAAAATCAATAAAATAAAATAAAGTAAGTCTGAAAATGATTGTAAATAAATCCTACAAATAGGATTGAAAACCTTATCGGAACGATAATTTATCACCAACATAATAATTTGTTAACATTGACTTAACATAACAGGTTCACCTTTGCAAAAAAATTAATCATATAATAAAATGAAAAAAATTTTATTTGCAGTTTTAGTTATGGCTTCAGTAATAACTAATGCGCAAGAGGTAAAGAAGGATGAAATCACAAAAGAAGTGGTTCGTGTTTTGGATTCTATAAATAAGGTAAATGTAGCGGAAGAAAAAACGAAGGTTAAGAAAGAGCATTGGTACGATAATATAGGAATCAGAGGATATGTTCAGGTAAGATATAATGGACTTCTTTCTTCTAATGACAAGGTTTCATGTGATCAGTGTGACAAATCTTGGGGAACTACATCAACAGCAATCGATGCTAAATCAAATAATGGTCTTTTTATAAGAAGAGCCCGTATCGTTTTTTCTGGACAAGTTCATCCTAATGTATATGTTTATATTCAGCCAGATTTTGCCAGCTCACCATCGACTGGTATAAATAATTTTGCCCAAATTAGAGATGCGTATTTTGATTTGTCATTTGATGCTAATAAAGAATTTCGTGTAAGAGTTGGACAAAGTAAAGTTCCTTTTGGGTTTGAGAATTTACAATCCAGTCAAAACCGATTGACTTTAGATCGTAACGATGCCTTGAATAGTGCCGTAGCAAATGAAAGAGACTTAGGGGTGTTCTTTTACTGGGCTCCAAGTAAAATTAGAGATCGTTTTGCAATGCTTGTAAAAGATGGATACAAGGGTTCTGGAGATTATGGAGTATTTGCTTTTGGTGCTTATAATGGACAAACAGCCAATAAGTCTGAAGCAAATAGAAATTTACATGTAGTGACAAGAATAAGTTATCCTTTTGAGATTGGAGGTCAAATTATAGAGCCTGGTATACAGGCATATACTGGTAAATGGGCTTTTACTAATGAGCTTTCAACAGGAGTGACTACAGCAGATAAATTATATACATTAGATCAAAGGGTTGCAGCTTCGTTTATTCTTTATCCTAAACCATTCGGAGTTCAAGCGGAATATAATATTGGGAAAGGACCTCGCTATGATAAAATGACTAATACCGTCAAATCTTCTGATTTAGAAGGAGGTTATGTGACGTTAAATTACAAATGGGATTTACCAAAGCATCAATATATTTATCCTTTTGCCAAATTCCAATATTATGATGGTGGAAAGAAATTTGAAAAAGATGCCAGAAGCTATATAGTGAGGGATTACGAGTTAGGAATAGAATGGCAGCCTATTAAAGCATTTGAATTAGTGGCAGAATGGGTAATTGCTGATAGAACATTTGAAGATAGCGCGCTACCAAATAATAGACAACGGGGGAATTTATTGAGATTGCAGGCTCAGTTCAACTTTTAGTTTTACAGTTAAAAAATAAGTTGGTTAAATAAAAAGAGGCTATTTCACAACTCGTGAAATGGCCTTTTTTCTATTTCTGTCCGGATTCTTCTGAGAATGTGTCTTTAATACTCAGAATTCATAATTTTTTTGGTTAAGAGACTTTTTCTTTATTGTATATTCATTGTAAAAATCATCAAATAATAAAGATTGAATAATACTGACTTAACACAGAGTTAACCTTAAAACTTTACTTTTGTAAAAAAATTAAATGAGCTTTAAAATGAAAACAACAAAATTAAAAATAGCTTCCCTTTTAGTAGTCATAATGGCTATTGGATATTCGTTTACTTCTTTGAGTAAAATAACAATTAAAGGTTCAGATACGATGGTGATTTTATCACAACAATGGGCAGAAGCATATATGAAGAAACATCCAGAAACAACAATCCAGGTAACAGGTGGTGGATCAGGAGTAGGTCTTGCAGCATTAATCAATGGTTCTACTGATATCGCAAATTCAAGCCGTCCTATAAAACCGTCTGAATTAGAAAAAATAAAAGTGAAATACAAAAAAAGCGCTATTGAGATTGCTTGTGCAAAAGATGGTTTATCTGTTTTTCTTAATAAAGGAAATACGGTTTCAGAATTGACAATACAGCAGTTAGGTGATATTTTTTCCGGAAAAATAACCAACTGGAAACAAGTAGGTGGAGCTGATGCCAAAATACAATTGTATGGTAGAGAAAGTAGTTCAGGTACTTTTGAATTTTTTAAAGAGCATGTAGTTAAAACTGATTTTTCACCTACTTGTCAAACCTTACCTGGGACAGCAGCTATTGTGAATGCAGTAAAAAAAGACAAGTATAGTATTGGATATGGCGGAGCTGCTTATGCGGAAGGTGTAAAAGATTGTAAAGTAAAGAAAGATGCTAAAAGCAAGGGATATTTGCCAACTGCTGCAACCATAAAAAACAAAACATATCCAATTTCAAGATACTTGTATATGTATTTAAAATCTAAGCCAACAGGTGATACTAAGGCTTTTATAGATTGGATTTTGGGTCCGGAGGGTCAAAAGATGATTACAACAGTAGGATATTTTCCTGTAAAATAAAAACTATAAAAATATCCCTCTATTTAATTATGGAGGGATATTTTTTTAAATTTATGAATTCTTAAATTAATTAAATGAATTCTCCACTTCCAAGTAAACAAATTTTCACCAAAGAGAGTTTGAAAAAACAATTTAGACTTTCAGAGTTCCTTGCCGAAAAAGTTATTTCTTTTGTAGCTTTTTTGTCGATAGCCATTATCTTTTTGATATTTATTTTTGTCTTTAAGGAATCAATGCCGTTATTTAGTTTTGGTAAAAAAGACAAAATAAAAACTGAAATACAAACTACTTCGGATGTAAAAGCAGAAAGCTACGACGGAGCAGAAACTTCAACAGAAGAAATACAGCCAGAGACATACGGAACGCCTGCAGAAGAGCTAGAGCCTGAAACCTATGGAGAGCCTACTGAAGATTTAAATCCAGTAACTCAAGAAACACAAACTTCGGAAGAACTAGAGCCTGAAACTTATGGGACTCCAACTGAAGATTTGAACCCAGAAACAGCAACGGGTAAGGAGATTATTATTGATGAAAAAGTTACAGAAAATAAAGAAGGAGCCGATAGAACCTGGAGTACTTTTTTCTCCACAGAATGGGTTCCTGTTTCTGATAATCCACGTTTTGGTTTGTTGGCATTACTTGTTGGAACTTTAAAAGTTACTATAATTGCGATGTTGATTGCAGGACCTTTGGCAATATTAGCAGCGGTTTATACTTCTTGTTTTGCGTCTAATAGGAGAAAGGAAATCATAAAGCCTATTATCGAAATGTTAGCGGCATTTCCATCAGTGGTGATTGGATTTTTTGCAATGATGGTTTTGGCCACTTTTTTTCAGGATATTTTTGGGTATGATTCTCGATTGAATGCTTTTATTGGAGGTGTTGCTATGGCATTAGCAGCTATTCCAATTATTTATACCATTTCAGAAGATGCACTATCGGCAGTCCCTAAAACATTTACGGAGGCCAGTTTAGCGCTAGGAGCGAGTAAGGCACAAACTGCATTTTTTGTGATTCTTCCTGCTGCAACTCCAGGTATTTTTGCGGCTATATTATTAGGTATAGGTAGGGTTTTTGGGGAAACCATGATTGCATTGATGGCAACAGGGAACGCAGCACTTTTGTCAGCAAATCCTTTTGAAAGTGTACGTACTTTTGCGGCAACAATTGGTTCAGAAATGGCAGAGACTGTTTTTGGGGAAACCCATTACAGTGTGTTGTTTTTTATTGGGTCTTTGCTTTTCATTTTTTCATTTATATTAAATGCAGTGGCAGAATTTTATGTTAAAGGAAAATTAATTAAAAAATTCCAAGGTAAATAAACATGGAAAAAGCAATCAGTGTATCAGAAGACTCGTTTTATAAGACTAAAAAAACGGGTGGGAATATTAAAGAAAATGCAGTTGTAGGATTGACACAAATCGCAGTTCTTTTAATTATTGCTATCTTGTTTATAATTTTAGGTATTATTATTTACCAAGGGCGTGAAAAATTTTCATGGGAATTTATAAGTTCTTTTCCAACGGACGGAATGACAAAAGGGGGTATTTTTCCTGCGTTGATAGGGACTTTTATATTAGTAATTGTTATGTCGATAGCGGCAGTTCCTTTTGGTACAATAACAGCCATTTATTTAACGGAATATGCCAAAGAAAATTCAAAATTTGCTGCAGCAGTACGATTTTCAATTCGCACATTGGCAGTAGTACCTTCTATTATTTTTGGTCTTTTCGGACTTGGATTTTTTATCCAATTTGTTGGGTCGGGAATGGATTCTGCTTTCAATGATGGTGAATTGCATTGGGGACAGCCTAATATTCTTTGGGCAAGTTTGACTATGGGATTACTCACACTTCCAGTAATTATCGTTTCTGTGGAAGAAGCATTGAAAACGATTCCGCGTGAGTTGCGTGAGGCCAGTTTAGCATTAGGAGCAACAAAATGGCAAACCATAAAAAAAGTAGTTTTTCCAGGTTCTATTTCTGGAATTATGACAGGGACTATTCTTGCAGTAAGTAGAGGTGCAGGAGAAGTAGCTCCTATTTTATTTACTGGTGCGGCCTATTATTTAGCCACTTTGCCAGAGTCTTTGAGTGATCAATTTATGAATCTGGGTTACCATGTTTATATTATGTCCACACAATCTTCTGACGTAGAGAAAACTATGCCTATACAGTTCGCAACCACATTAGTATTATTAATTCTTACTTTATCATTAAATCTTGTGGCAGTAATTATCAGATCAAGAATTAGAAGAAGAGTAAAATAGTCTTAAAAGACAACAGCAATTATTTTTGATTTAATAAAGAAAACATGAGAGATGTAAAAATAGAGGTTAAGGATTTGTCATTGTATTATGGCGATAAGAAAGCCTTAAAGGAAATTTCAATGCAAATTCCGGCGAATAAAGTGACGGCATTAATAGGTCCTTCTGGTTGTGGTAAATCTACTTTTTTAAGATGTATCAATAGAATGAATGATCTTATTCCGAGTGTGAAAATTACGGGTAGCATGCTTGTAGAAGGTGTAGATATTTACAATAAGGATGTAGATGTAGTAAATATTAGAAAAAAAATCGGAATGGTTTTTCAAAAGTCAAACCCTTTCCCAAAATCTATTTATGAAAATATTGCCTATGGTCCTAAAATAAATGGGATAAAAGACAAAGCGCAGTTAAACGAAATCGTAGAAACTTCATTGCGTCAGGCTGCTATTTGGGATGAATTGAAAGATCGTTTGGATGATTCAGCAATGGGTCTTTCAGGTGGACAACAACAGCGTTTGTGTATTGCCAGAACTTTGGCGGTAAGCCCGGATATTATTCTTATGGATGAACCTGCGAGTGCATTGGATCCGATATCTACATCAAAAATAGAAGAATTAGTTCATGAGTTGAAAGAGCAGTACACAATAATTATTGTTACCCATAACATGCAGCAAGCAGCGAGAACTAGTGATTATACAGGATTTTTTTATATGGGTGAATTGATTGAAATGGGTAAAACTAATACTATATTTACCAAACCAGAACAAAAACAGACTGAAGATTATATCACAGGAAGATTTGGATAAAAGTTAATATAAATAGAAATAGACTTTCTAAAAGCGTATTTTGATCTTTTAATTTTTAAATAAAAAAACATGGCATCACACTTTGAAATAGAACTAGAAAAACTAAAGAATATAATCATTAAAATTGGTAAACTTGCAGAAAATCAAGTGAGTGGATCCGTAAATTCTTTGCTGTCAGAACCTCTCGCTGAAGGTAAGGAAATAAAAAAAACAGAAAATAAGATTGATAAATTAGATGTGAAGATTGATGAAATTTGCCAAAGTATTTTTGCTTTGCAACAGCCAGTAGCTTCTGATTTGCGTTTTATTATGTCAGCTATGCAAATTAGCAATGAGATAGAGAGAATAGGTGATTTGGCGATAAGTATCATAAAAAAATCGAAGAATATTAAAGATAAACATGACTTAATTGTTAAGTTTAATATTACGGATATAGCCAGACAGGTTGAGGTGATTACTATAAAAACGAATGAATGTTTCTTGTCTCGTGATGAAAATACGATTGGGGAGATTTTTGTTTTGAACAATACCATAAAAAATGAATGTGATGAAGCGATACACAATATCATCAATGAAATGAAGTCAAATTCTAAGACGGTAGTTTCGGGAACAAATCTTGTGATTGTTTTAAAGCATTTAGAGCGTATTTCTGAACATTGTACTAATATCGCAGAGTATGTTTATTTTATGATAAATGCTAAAATCATCAAACACGAGAAATTTGGAGAAAAAAAATCAGAGGATTAATCCAAGATAATCTAATTAAGTTATAGATTTCTTTACAATAAAAAACACCCTAATTATAATACTTTGAAAGTATTATAATTAGGGTGTTTTTTATTGTAAAGAAATTGGAATTATTGATACTATTCAAAAACCTGAAACAATGCTTTCCAGTCTAATGCAGTATCTAATTGTGGCAGTCCTTTGTACAACTCAATTTCTTCAAGGTTTTCGATTCTAAAATTGTTTTGTTCCGCATACGGGACCAATCCTTCTTTTTTTAATTTTTTTGCTAGATATTCCTGTTCGTATTGACCAGGAGTAGGAATAAAAAAAGCCTTTTTATTCAGCTTGGCTAAATCCATAATAGTTGTATATCCTGACCTGCACAGTACAGTATTACTTTCGTTAAAAGTTTGTTCAAGTTGTCGCGTATTCATAAAATTATAATAGGTGATATTCTCAATTTGTTCCTTTATTTGGTCTTTTTCTATCGTCCCTTTTATAAAAACCACATTCCCATTATATTTCAATACTTCAATCTTTAGTTTATCTTCCAGCATCCCACGTTGTGGTTCTGGTCCAGATAAAATAACCATCAAATCATATTTTTTGGGAGTCTCACGTTTATGCAATCGGCTTAAAGGCCCAATGTATTTTGTCACAAAATCAGCCTTTTTTAAATGTCCTAATTTGCCCGTCAAATTTGGAATTCCTTCTAAATCCGGGACCCAACATTCAGTATATTTTTTTATGATATGTATATGGAGCATGCTGGTAATCCAAGTAGTATTCCCGGTCATCACATTCAATTGATGAGTCATAAATACTGAGGGTACCTTTTTACTAAATATACCAAGCCTGTTATCAGATATTACACCTTCAATGGAATATTTCTTAATCCATTTTTTTACTAATTTTTTTTCGGCCCAAATAGCTTCAATCATTTTCGGACAATTTTGCAATAATTTCCATTTGAAATTTTTACCATTTTTAGAATATTCTATTTCATATGAGGGTAATTCAAGCGTTTTTAGATATGGAAATTCTTTTCGTAATAACTCCAATGCAATACCATCAGAAGCGATTATTGGGATGTAATTATTGTCTTGTAAAGCCTTAATGACAGGGATGCATCGGGTAGCATGACCCAGTCCCCAATTTAATGGAGCAACAAGTATGTTTTTTTGAGTAGTGCTAAATTCCATTGTAGTTTATGTAATTTTTTTAAGCGGAAAGATACATAAAACAATGTGTTGGATGTATTAAGTAAATAGCACCAAAAGATTAATTTATCTGAAATATTGCAGGATTTTTTATTTGTTTTTTGATACTGTTAATTTTATTTTTTTGATGTTGTCATTTGTATCGATATCAATTAAAAAAGTGAAGATTAACGATGAAAAAAGCATTTTAACGATTATTTATGAAAATAATCAGTTTGTAGGAATAATATTGTTACTTTTGCCGCATTTTTTCAATTGAGTTTTTGAATAACAATATAAATTACTATCTGTTTTAAAATACAGATGTATTTAAAATAGTTTTAATCTTGGGGTTAATTAAAATATAAAATTGCCTTAAATTAAATATAATAGTTTAATTATGATTATTAAAACTACAAAATTTATTTCAGAAAGTTTTAAGTGTTTATTCATTTCAAAAACAATGCAATTAAGTTTGTTGCTATTTTTATCTTCCTTGATTCGTTCTTCGCCAGTAAATGAAAGCTAGTTGAATTTTTTCGATGTGTCCCCAAAATCTTCTTTTCCAAATATATCTGTATGAATGCAAAATTCTCAATAACAAAAATATTTTCTCTTTTCACACTACTTTTTATACTGACTTTCAATAGTGTTAATGGACAAACGCCAGGAATTATATATGAACCAGCAACTGGTTTAGGAGCTACAGTGCTTGATCCAAATGGAGATGGCTACGTGTCTCTAACTAGTGTTGGATTTACAACTGACGATCAATTGCAGAGTGAGATTCCATACTCATCGCTTATTTTTCCAATGGTTGAGCCAAATAGTGATCTTGGACCCGGGCCAGATTGCGGTTTTACTGATTTTGTTGATCAGGGAGATCAAGATCCAGTTCAGTCATATGTTGACGCTAGTAACAATTGGCTTTTTAGGATGAGAATGGGTAATACAGCACCCAATGCAAAAAGCTATAGTATTCTCATTGATACTGATGGTAAATTTGGAGGGACAGGGCCTAATGCAGATCCAAATTATTCAAGTTCAAACCCAGGTTTTGAAATCGAGATTGTATTATCCACAAAGTTTGGAGTTTTTGTATATGATGTAAATAATATGAATTGTACTCCGGTTATTTCATATGTGGGAACAACTAATTATCAGAAATCAATAGCTCTTACAACGAGTTGTGGTAATCCAGATTATTTTTATGATTTCTTTTTAAATTTTAGTGATTTAACAACTCAATTTGGTGTAACTCCAGCTACAAAAATGCGAATGGCAATTGTAGATAATATGGCTGCCAATAAATCCACCTTATGTAATTCATCGTCAGCTTCTGATTTGGCAGGTATAGATGATGCAAGTTGCGGTAGTATTCTAGAAAATTGTTTTGGAGATATTGTTGATAATTATACACCTTGCGCACCAGGTGTAATCTGTCCAGATCGTTCGGTTTGTCCGGGAATAAATAATATTAACACAGGAGCAACATCAATTTCTGGTACTTCAACGGAAGCTAATGGAACAATTATAGATGTTTATAAGGATGAAGTTTTTATTGGTTCAACCGCGGTAAGTGCGGGCATTTGGATACTAAGTTCTATCAGTCCTGCTCTTGTTACTAATAATGTGATTACGGCGACGGCGACGGCCCCAAGTAAAGGAGTTTCAATAGGAAATTGTAATTCAGTAACGGTAGTTAGTTGTTCTTCCGTAACAACGGTGCCAGCAGCGGGAGATATTGTAAAAATATCTGGTAATAAAGGATATGATCTTACAGTAAGTCGCCCAATAGGAACTATTGTGAGATGTTATAATGCAAATGGAGTTCTTATTGATCCAATAGCTTTGGTTTTAGAATCACCAAATAATTTAAATACTGTAACCACTACTTCGGTTGGTCAACACGTGCTGTTTAAATGCCAAACAGGAAACTGTTTTGGGAATACAGTGTATTTTTTCACCTATCAGGAACCAGGAAAATGCGAGTCTTCTAAGACATACGATTGTCAATATTCTTCGGCAACAGCTACAGCAAATCCAACTGTAATAACAGCACCAATTTCTACTTCAACGACTTCTATTTCGGGTTCAATGAATGCTCCTGACAATGTTTCTGGAGTTACCGTAAATTTAATGTCAAACGGAATGCAGCT
The DNA here is from genome assembly GCF_048284325.1 of Flavobacterium esculini. Lineage (NCBI taxonomy): Bacteria > Pseudomonadati > Bacteroidota > Flavobacteriia > Flavobacteriales > Flavobacteriaceae > Flavobacterium > Flavobacterium esculini. Next base: position 219,249 of record NZ_JBLVPI010000006.1, read on the forward strand.
TGGAACCACGACCACAACATCAGGTGGGGCATGGACAATTGGTAGCTTGTCTCTTTCTGGTCGTGAATGTCAAACGCTATCTGTAGTTGCTATAATTTCAGGTAAATGTATCTCTGTGGGATCGGTTACTGTCGTAATACAAAGAAAAGGAATCACTCCAGTTATCAATGGACCAATATGTACAAATGCTGCTGTAATATCTGTCTCTGGAACATCTGTAGAAGCTGTAGGTACAATAATTCGAGTGTATGAAAATGGGGTTGCAGAAGGTTCGACAACTACGGTTCTAGCTAATGGAACTTGGACGGCTTCAACGGGGATTAGTATTGCTTTAGGAAGTACAATTACCGCAAAAGCATCTGGAAGTTGTTTGTCATTGAGTGATGCTTCGAATTCGGTATTTGTTGGTACAAAATCATCAAATATAGTAGCAATTACCACTACTACAATATACGAATGTTCTGCATCAGTTAGTGGTACAGGTACAAATGGAGATGTTGTCAGTTTATATGTTGATGGATTTCAAATTGGCGGAACAACAACTGTTTCAGGCGGAGTTTGGACAATTGGTAGTTTAGATACCGCTTGCTATTTATATACTGGTGGTGTAGTTACTGCAAAAGCCGCTACTGGTACTAATTGTGAAGGGAATCCTTCGGCAGGGGTAACTGTTGTATGTGTTAACCCTTCAAATAGTTTAATAGTTACACCGGCTTCAACATTAATTTGTCCAGGTTCAACCGTCGCAGTAACAGTTCAAAGCTCGGAAAGCGGAATTATTTATCAATTATTTAATGGAGTTTCAATAAGTGGGTCATCCAAATTAGGAACCGGAAGTAGTATAATTTTAACTTCGGCTGCATTAACCAGTGCAACTACTCTTACAATAAAAGCAATTAGATTAGGGAATTCCTGTACGGTAAGCTTATTAAATTCTGTTACAGTAACGATAGATGTTGCTCCCACAACACCGGCAACGGCAGTAACTCAACCTACTTGTGCGACAGCCACAGGAACGATAACCGTTGCGGTACAAACAGCGGGCGAAACCTATAGCTTTGATAATGGAAGCACCTTTCAAGCCAGCAACATCAAATCAGGGTTAGCAACAGGCAGTCACAATGTTATTATCAAAAGTACAGGTGGATGTAATTCCGCAGCAACAACGACAGTAATCAATGCCCAACCAGTTACACCAGCCGCCCCGACAGCGGGAGCGGTAACACAACCAACCTGTTCCGTGGCTACGGGTTCATTCCAAATAGCTTCCTATAATGCCGCTAACACCTATACTTTCACGCCAAGTGTCGTGAGTATTTCAGGAACGGGATTGGTAACAGCCAATGCTAATTCATATACATTTACGTTGACCAATGTTTCAGGATGTACTTCGTTAGACAGTAGTTCGATTGTGGTGAATGCGCAACCAG